>NZ_JBQQCA010000077.1:0-27460 GCF_052246635.1 Streptomyces sp. 6N223
CCCCCCCCCCCCCCCCCCCCCCCCCCACCACGGTGCATCGTGGATCAGTTGAGGATGGTGGCTTCGAGGGAAGCGAGATCCACCGTCTGGCCCGCGAGGCTCTCGACCTTCGTCACCTCTTCGGTTCGGTCGTCCCATTCGATGGCCATGGTGTCACCGGTGAGCCGGAGGGTGGCGTTCTGAAAGGGGGCGTCCTGGCAGGAGAAGAGGACCGGCTCCCAGTCGAGGGAGCCGGCGACTCCGACGTCCTGCGTGCAGACCTCGCCCGTCCCGGAGTTCCCGTACAGGACGCCGTCGGGGGTGGTGTAGAGGGTGACGCCGTCGGACTCCCAGTGGGCGTACCAGTCGTCGGCGCCCTCGGTGCCGCCGCCCGAGTCCGCGCCGGAGTCGCCGCCGGAGTCGCCACCGGAACCGAATCCGCCGGTGGTTTCGAGCTCCAGCTCGCCCGCCCCGCTGTCCTCGCCACTGCCGCCGGAGGTGAGTCCGGCGCCGGGAGGGCCGTCGCCTTCGTCGTCGTCCCCGCAGCCGGCGAGCAGCAGGGTGGCCGCGATCACGGCAGCCGGAGCCATTAGTTGCATTCGTGCGCGCACAGGATTTCCCCCGTCATTGCTGCGATGAGCTGATGAATGGGACTCACCATAGAGAAGAAGCAGGGGAAATGCCAACCGAGCCATTGAGAAAGCGCCGAGAAAGCGCCGAGAAAGCGGAATGCGCTATTAATGAATCGGAATAGGTGCGGCCTGATGACCTGTGAGGACCGAAGTCACTCCTCGAATTCCGATGAATTGGCTGCTCAGCCTGGCCGAGGCCGGTTCCGTTACCGCCTGGCCGCCCGCCACTCCGGGGCGAGCACCGACCAGATCTCCAGGTCGTACCGCACGCCCCGGTGCACGTCGCTCTCGCGCAGCACACCCTCCTTCGTCATCCCCAGCCGCCGGGCCACGGCGATGCTGGGCTCGTTCACCGAGAAGACCTGCCACTCGACGCGGTGGATGCCCCGCTCCTCGATCGCCCAGTCGATGATCACGCGCACGGCCCTGGTCACCAGGCCCCGGCCCACCGCCGAGGGCTCCAGCCAGCAGCCGGCCTCGGCCGTGCCGTTCTCGACGTCCATCGTCCGGAAGAGGACGCCGCCGGCCAGCTTGCCGTCCCTCCAGATGCCGTAGAGCCGTCCGGTGTCGGCCGCGGCCTTCTCCGCGTACCTCTGGAGGAACGCCCGGCTCGACTCCAGGTCCGTGACCAGGTCCGGCAGGGCGCTGAGCCGCCCGACGTACTCCCGACCCCGGTCGATGTGGGCCAGGAACTCTTCCGCATGGCGGGGCTCCAGCGGGCGCAGCTCGGCGCCGTCGTCGCCCAGGGATATCGCGAACATGCCGCAAACATACGCGCCTCGTCCGAGCGTCCTCGTCGACGACACCTACGCCGGGCCGACGCGGGAACGGGACGGGGCGCCCTCCATCCGGCGCCGCGTCGCGGCCACGTCGCACTTGCCGTTCGGGGTGACGGCGAACTCCGGGACGACGTGGATGTCGCCGGGGACGAGCGCCGAGGGCAGGGCGCGGGTGAGGGCCTGAAGGATGGTGTCCGGGAGGTCGTCGGCGGAGGCCGACGCCGCGGCGGGGCGGACGAAGAGTTCCAGGGTGTCGACCGGGCCGCGCACGATGTCGAACGCCGCGTCGGCGACGCCGGGCACCGCCAGCACGTGGTGGCGCAGCTCGCCCAGCTCGACGCGGTGGCCGTTGACCTTCAGCTGGTCGTCCTCGCGGCCGAGGTAGAGCAGCACGCCCTCGGGCAGCAGCTCCACCATGTCGCCGGTGCGGTACGCCCGCCCCGCGTCCGGGCCGCCCAGCTCGCGCTCGTCGATGAACTTCCCGCCGCCGTCGGGCCGGTTCAGGTACCCGGCGGCCACGGCCCTCCCCGCGATCACCAGCTCGCCCGGCCGGCCCGCCGGCACCGGCCGCAGCCGGTCGTCGACCACGTACGCCCGCGTGTTCCAGGCGGGCGTGCCGATCGGCACGGTCGGCAGGGACGGCACGCCGGCGGCGTCGAAGCGGTACGCGCAGCAGCCGATGGTGGTCTCGGTCGGGCCGTAGTGGTTGACCAGGGCCACGCCCTCCAGCCGCCGCCCCAGGGAGGCGAGCAGCGCCGGGTCCAGGCGTTCGCCGCCGAACATCAGCAGGCGGGTGGCGTCGGCGTACGGGGGCGGGGTGGCCAGCTCCTCGAAGAAGCGGGCGTGGGAGGGGGTCATCTTGACGAAGGTGTAGCGCCCGGCGCGGGCACCGGAGCGGGCACCGCCGAAGAGGGTGTCCTGGTCGTGCAGGCCGGCGACGGTCACCACCCGGTTGCCCTGGGAGAGCGGCACCCACAGCGAGGTCATGGCCAGGTCGAAGCCGAGGCTGCCGAAGAGAGGGCTGCCGCTGCCGCCGGAGCCGACGAGGTCGCCGCACCAGGCGACGTAGTTGGCGAGCGAGGCGTGCGGCACCATCACGCCCTTGGGCGTGCCGGTGGAGCCGGAGGTGAAGACGATGTAGGCGATGTCCTCCGGGCCGGGCAGCTCCGGCGGCTCGGGCGGCTCCGGCGGGACGCGCCCGGGGCCCCCGGTGAGCGCGGCGACGTCGATGACGGGGACGGCGAGGGCCGGGAGGCGGCCGCCCGAGCCCGCGCCGTCGTGGAGGAGGGCGGCGGCGTCGGCCCCGGCGATGACGGCGTTGGTCCGCTCGCCGGGGTGGGCGGGGTCGACGGGCACGTACGCCGCCCCCGCCGCCATGATGCCGAGCGCGGCGGCGATGGTGCCGGCGCTGCGGTCCGCCCACAGCACGACGCGGTCGCCGGGGCCGGCGCCCGCCTCGCGCAGGGTGGCCGCGATGGTGAGGGCGCGCCGCCACAGCGCGCCGTACGTCACGTCGTCCACCGCGGCGGCGTCGGGCCGCAGGCGGGCGTGGTCGCGGACGATGCGCACGACGGAGTCGGCGGCGACGCGGCGTTCCGCGCCGGCGATCAGGCTGGGGTGGGCCACTGACGAGAACATCGCTATCGCTACCTCGCTACTGCCTGGGGCGTGATGAGCCGCGTCACCTCGGCGCCGAGCGGGGTGGCCGGGTCGCCGAGGTCGAAGGGAAGGTCGAAGTGGTGGCGGCCGGGGACGACGATGTCGGTGACCCGGGCGCCGGCCCGGCGGGCCGCGTCGGCGAAGTCGCGCTGCTGGCGGGCGAAGGCGTGCGTCTCGTTCTCGCCGAGCGCGAGGACGAGTTCCGGCAGCGGATCCTCAACGCCGGGGCCGGGCCCGCCGAGCCGCAGCAGCGGGCTGCACGCGCGGGCCTCCTCCTCGCCCATGCCCAGCGCGTCGTTGACGTAGGTGTGGCGCAGCGGCCGCACGTCGTAGACGCCGCTGATCAGGGTCGCGGAGGCGATGACGTCGGCCGGGCGCGCGCCGCAACGCCGCCAGCTGGCCGTGTCGACGAGTGCGGACGCGACGAGGTGGGCCCCGGCCGAGTGGCCCGCCAGGTGCACCTCGCGGGGCGCGGCGCCGCCGGGCAGCAGGCCCGGCTCGGTGCAGACGCGGCGTATCGCCTCGCCGGTGGCGGCGGCGATCTCGCGCAGGGTGTAGCGCGGCGCCAGGCCGTAGCCGAGCGCGGCGAAGGACACGCCCGCGGCGAGGAGGCCGCGGGCGGCGAACGCCGACTCGTCCTTGCTGAGCTCCTGCCAGTAGCCGCCGTGGACGAAGACGAGGAGGGGCGCGTCGGCGCGCGGCGCGGGGAAGAAGTCGAGGGTCCACTCCGGGAGCGGGCCGCAGGGCAGGTCGCGGTGGCAGGCGAGCTCGGCGCGGGCGCGGGCGGAGTCGGCGGCGTAGCGGGCGAGGTGGGGCGCGATGTCGTCCACGCGCGTGCTGGGCGAGAACTCCCGCTCCAGCTCCGTCATGTCGCTCACGATGGCTCAGCCTCCTCGGCCCCCACCGCCCACACGTCGGGCACCAGCTGGCGGCGGGCGGCCCGCCACAGGTAGGAGGCGCCGTCGGACCCGGCGGTACCCTGGCCGCGGCCGAGGAAGTGGTCGGCGAGCACCGCGTGCCGGGCCCGCCACATGGCGACCGCCTCGTCGAACTCCAGCAGTGCCACGCGCACCTCCTCGGCGATCAGCGGATCCTGGCAGCCGGCGGTGAAGGAACGGTACGCCTCCTGGAGGGACCGCTCCTCGAGCCGCCCCCGCAGCCGGGCGAGGTCGGCATCGCCGAACCCGGCGGTGTTGAGGAAGCGGACGTCGCGCAGGCCGCACAGGAACTCGATCTCGCGCCACTGCACGGACTGGAATCCGCTGGCGTCCCCGAGCTCGGTCCTGATGGCGTTGAACGCATCGGGCGTCAGCGTCGCCAGCGCGTCGAACTGCCGGAGCAGGGTGGCCATCACGGCGGCCAGCGGCCTGATCCGGCGCGCCGCGAGAACGCCGTCGCCGGCGTCGAGAGCCGACCTGGCCGCCTCGAGATGGCGGAGTATCACGGCGAAGAAAACCTCGCACGACTGGTGGGTCGCCAGGAACAGGACCATGTCGGGGTCGTCGTCGTGTACCCTCGCGGCTTTGAGGAGTTCGTCGAGCCGCAGCACCTGCCCGTAGGGCATGTCGTTGGATTCACGCCCCTGCGCTTGCGCCGTCCCGTACCGGGTCGCGTACTCAGTCATGTGGCGAGGCTGCCGCATTCCGCTGACACATGACTGACGCCGTTATTCCGGATCTTTTTCCACGGCCCAGACCTCGCTCTCACCTGCGAGTTTCGCCCGAGACTTAACGGCCTAGCCGCCCCTTGACCCCGTCCCTAGAGTCACATTCCGGGGAACCGGCTTCCCGCCACGCCGGTAATCCGCGAACCTACCGGACAACGAACAGGAGTCGGCAGTGGTTAACACAGTTGTGATCGTGGGCGGAGGCACAGCGGGTTGGATGACGGCCTCCTATCTGAAGGCCGCTTTCGCGGACAGGATAGACGTCACGCTGGTGGAATCGGGAAAGGTCGGCACGATCGGCGTCGGCGAGGCCACCTTCAGCGACATCCGTCACTTCTTCGCGTTCCTGGGCCTCAAGGAAAAGGACTGGATGCCGGCGTGCAACGCCACGTACAAGCTCGCGGTGCGGTTCGAGAACTGGCGTGAGCCGGGCCACTACTTCTACCACCCCTTCGAGCAGATGCGGTCCGTCAACGGCTTCGCCCTGACCGACTGGTGGCTGCGGGAGGGCCCGACGGACCGCTTCGACAAGGACTGCTTCGTCATGCCGTCGATCATCGACGCCGGGCTGAGCCCGCGTTATGAGAACGGCGTCCTCATCGACTCGCCCTTCGACGAGGACGCGGAGGAGATGCAGGGCCTGACGATGGTGGAGCACCAGGGCAAGACGCAGTTCCCCTACGCCTACCAGTTCGAGGCGGCGCTGCTGGCCAAGTACCTGACGACGTACTCCGTCGAGCGCGGCGTGCGCCACATCGTCGACGACGTCCGCCACGTCGACCTCGACGAGCGCGGCTGGGTCACCGGCGTGCGCACCGCCGAGCACGGCGACCTGACCGGCGACCTCTTCATCGACTGCACCGGCTTCAGGGGCGTGCTGCTGAACAAGGCCCTCGAAGAGCCCTTCATCTCCTACCAGGACACCCTCCCCAACGACAGCGCGGTCGCCCTCCAGGTCCCCATGGACATGGACCGCCGCGGCCTGCTGCCGTGCACCACCGCCACCGCGCAGGACGCCGGCTGGATCTGGACGATCCCGCTGACCGGCCGCGTCGGCACCGGCTACGTCTACGCCCGCGACTACCTCAGCCCCGAGGAGGCCGAGCGCACGCTGCGCTCCTTCGTCGGCCCGGCCGCGGCCGACGTGGAGGCCAACCACATCCGGATGCGCATCGGCCGCAGCCGGAACTCCTGGGTGAAGAACTGCGTGGCGGTCGGCCTGGCCAGCGGCTTCGTGGAGCCGCTGGAGTCCACCGGCATCTTCTTCATCCACCACGCCATCGAGCAGCTGGTGAAGAACTTCCCCGGCGCCGACTGGAACCCCGCCCACCGCGACCTCTACAACAGCGCCGTCTCCCACGTCATGGACGGCGTGCGCGAGTTCCTGGTCCTGCACTACGTGGCGGCCAAGCGCCAGGACACGCAGTACTGGCGCGACGCCAAGACCCGCGCCATCCCCGACGGGCTGGCCGAGCGCCTGGAGAAGTGGCGGGCGCAGGTGCCCGACTCCGAGTCGATCTTCCCCTACTACCACGGCCTGCCGCCGTACTCCTACATGTGCGTCCTGCTCGGCATGGGCGGGATCGACGTCAAGCCCTCCCCCGCGCTCGCGCTGAGCGACCCGGGCCCGGCGCGGCAGGAGTTCGCGCAGATCCGCGACAAGGCCGATCAGCTGGTCAAGGTTCTGCCCCGGGCGTACGACTACTTCACCCAGTGGGACTGACCCCGCGGCCATGGACCTCATGGACCTCATGGACCACGCGGAGCTTCTCCCCCTGGTGACACGCGCCGGGCACGCGGCGGCGGCGCTCGCCGTCGTGCTGCTCATCGCCGCCGCCGGCAGGGCGGCGGCCCGGGGGCTGCGGCAGCCGGAGGTCATCGGGGAGATCACGGCGGGCCTGCTGGCCGGGCCCGCCGTGATCGCCCTGATCGGCCGCGACGGGTTCGACGCGCTGCTGCCGCGGCCGGTCTTCGACATCCTCCGCTTCGTCGCCACGGCCGGCCTGATCCTCTTCCTGGTCGGCCTGGCGCATCACCTGGCGACGGGCGAGGGCCGCCCGGCCCGCCGCGCCACCGCCTGGGTGACCGCCGGGGCGCTGGTGCCGCCGCTGCTGTCGGGAGTGCTGCTGGCGGGCTGGATCCTGGCCGGCGACGACGCGGCGGCGCGCGGCGGCGCGCCGCTGCCGGCGTTCCTGCTGATGACGGCGGTGGCGATGTCCATCACCGCCGTGCCGGTGATGGCGCGGATCCTGGCCGACCGGGGCATGACCTCCTCGGCGCCGGGCCGGCTCGCGCTCAACGCCGCCATCGCCATCGACTCCGTGGGGTGGCTGCTCCTCACCATCGCCATCAGCCTCGGCGCCGGGGACGCGGCGGGCACGCTGCACTCGGTGCGGGCGCTGCTGGCCGGCGCGTGCTGCGCGCTGGCCATCCGGCGGCTGCTGCTCACCCGCGCCGCCCGCGTGCTGTGCGTCAGGCGGCCGGGGGCCACGGCGGTCCTGCTGGGCGGGGCGGCCATGGCCGTGGCGTTCGGCATGGAGCACATGGGGATGACCGCCATCCTCGGCGCCGCCATGACGGGCCTGGCGATCCCGGGCGGGGCGGACGCGCCGTGGGGCGGGGCGGTCGAGCGCGTCTCGCGCTTCGGGCGGGCCCTGGCCCCGGCGTTCTTCGTCGTCACCGGCGTCACCGTGCTCAGCGAGGCGTTCGGCAGCGCGCCGTGGGCGCTGATCGTGCTGGCCGTGGTCCTCGGCTGCGCCGGCAAGGGCCTGGGCGGCTACCTCGGGGCGCGGCTCGGCGGGCAGCCGCCGGGCGTGGCGCTGCGGGTCGGCGTGCTGGTCAACGCCCGCGGGCTGACCGAGCTGATCGCGCTCCAGGCCGGGCACGAGGCGGGGATCCTCTCCGCGCCGCTCGTCCTGGCGCTGGTGGTGATGGCGCTGGCCACCACCGCCCTGACCGGGCCGCTGCTGAACGTCCTCGACGTGCTCGACCGCAGGCAGAGCCGTCGGATCGCCCCGGACACCCGCCGGGACGCCGTGCCCATCCCTCTCACCACGCGACAGAAAGCGTCAGAAAGCGGTGCACGATGACGGACCAGACCATCCAGATCCCCAGACAGGTGACCACTGACAGCTTCCGCACGATGATGAGCGGCTTCCCCACGGGCGTCTGCGTGGTCACCACCACCGACAGCGCCGGAACGCCGCGCGGCATGACGTGCTCCTCGGTGTGCAGCGTCTCGCTCGAACCCCCCATCCTCCTGGTCTGTCTGCGCTCCGGCAGCCCGACCCTGGACGGGGTGCTCCGCAGCGGGTCCTTCGCGGTCAACCTGCTGCACGAGGGGGCCCAGGCGGCGGCCGAGCTGTTCGCCTCCGGCAACCCCCACCGCTTCCAGATCCACCCGTGGGAGGAGACGCCCGGCGCGGCGGGTCCGCACCTGGTGAAGGACGCCCACACCATCGCCGACTGCGACGTGGTGCTGACGCAGGAGGTCGGCGACCACGTCACCGTCTTCGGCGAGGCCCGGCGCATCAGCGAACGCAACCCCTACCCGCCGCTGCTCTACGGGCTGCGGCAGTTCCGTACCTGGTCGACTACCTGAAGGGAGAGGCTGGCGGGGGTCCACCGATCGGTGGACACCGGGTTCAACTGGTCGGGCCTGCCGCGGAGATGGGGCCCCCAGCCAGCATTGATGGCATGAAGAATCTTCCTGTACACATGGCACGCTGGAGCGCCCGGCACCCGGGGCGCGCGATCAGCGGATGGTTCCTGTTCGTCGTCGTCTGCGTGGGCCTGAGCATGGCCCTCGGCAGCAACCCGGCCCAGACCGAGGACTTCCGGGTGGGCGAGGCGGGCCGGGCCGAGGCGATGGCGAGCGAGGGCGACCTGGAGCGCAAGCCCACCGAGCAGGTGATGATCTACGCCGAGTCGGGGCAGGTGGACGAGGTCCAGGCCCGCGCCGCGGCCGACGACGTCATCTCCCGGATGCGCGCGCTGCCCGAGGTCGACACCGTGGGGGATCCGGTGTGGTCCGAGGACGGCGCGATGATGCGCATCCCGGTCGTTCTGGGCGGCCCGGAGCTGGACGGCAAGGAGAACGTCGTCCCGCTGCTGGAGCAGACGGCCCAGGTTGACGCGCTCTACCCCGACCTGGTCGTGGAGGAGACCGGCTCCCCCGCCATCAGCAAGGGCGTCAACGACCAGCGCGACGAGGACCTGGCGCTCTCGGAGAAGATCGCCTTCCCCTTCACGATCGTCACGCTGCTGGTCGTCTTCGGCTCGGTGGTGATGGCCGGCGTCCCGCTGCTGCTGGCGATCTCCTGCATCGTCGCCGCCGTCAGCCTGTCGGCGGTCGCCTCCCACCTGCTGCCGGATCCGGGCGTCGGCACCAACATGATCCTGCTGATGGGGCTGGCGGTCGGCGTCGACTACACCCTCTTCTACCTCAAGCGGGAGCGGGAGGAGCGGGCGCGGGCGAAGGGCCGGCTCAGCTCCGAGGCGCTGGTGGAGCTGGCGGCGCAGACCGCGGGCCGGGCCATCGTGGTCTCGGGCCTGGCGGTGATCCTCTCCACCGCCACCCTCTACCTCGCCACGGACGTCATCTTCTCCTCCCTGGCCACCGGCACCATCCTGGTGGTGGCGGTCGCCGTGTTCAGCTCGCTGACCGCGCTGCCCGCCCTGCTGGTGAAGATCGGCCAGCGAACCGAACGCCGCGAGGCGAAGAAGGCCGCACGCCGCGCCAGGCGCGGCAAGCCGCCGGTCGTGAGGGAGCCGAAGCCGGAGGTCGGCCGCGTCTTCGGCGCCCTGATGAGCCCCGCCCGCAAGCACCCCGCCGCCACGCTGGTCGTCTCGGTGGTGGTCATGCTGGGCCTGGCCGCGCCGGCGCTGGGCATGAAGCTGTTCGACCCGGGCCGCGACTCGTTCAGCCGCGACATCCCGGCCATGCAGGCGTACGACCGGCTCACCGACGCCTTCCCCGAGCTGCTGGTCAAGCACGAGGTCGTGGCCCGCTCCAGCGCCGAGAACGCGCCCGCGGTACAGGAGGCCCTGAGGGAGCTGGGCGAGCAGGCCCAGGCGGACCCGCTGTTCGCGCGGAACGCCGAGCCGGTGCTGCGGACCTCCGACGACGGCCGGATCAGCGTGCTGGAACTGGCCGTTCCCCACCCGGCGTACGCCGACGCGGCGGCCGACTCCCTCGCCCACGTCCGCGACGACTACCTGCCGGCCACGGTCGGCCAGCTGGACGGCGTGGAGACGGCGGTCAGCGGTGACGTCGCGAGGGGCCAGGACTACGTGACCGACGAGAAGTCCAAGCTGCCGCTGGTGGTCGGGGCCCTGCTGCTGCTGACCTTCGTCATGACGGTGGTGGCGTTCCGCTCGGTGGTCATCGGGCTGGTCGGCGTCTTCCTCAACCTGCTGTCGGCCGGGGCCGCGCTGGGCGCGCTGGTCGTGGTCTTCCAGGGCGACTGGGCCGAGAGCCTGCTGGGCTTCGACTCCTACGGCGCGATCGCCTCCCGGGTGCCGCTGTTCCTCTTCGTCCTCCTCTTCGGACTGTCCATGGACTACCAGGTGTTCGTCGTCAGCCGCATCAAGGAGGCGTACGACAACGGCATGTCCGCCCGCGAGGCCGTGATGGAGGGCATCGCCAAGTCGGCCAAGGTCGTCACGAGCGCCGCGGTGGTGATGGTCACGGTCTTCGCCGCCTTCGTCTTCCTGCATCTGACGGAGATGAAGCAGATGGGCTTCTGCCTGGGCCTGGCGGTGCTGCTGGACGCGGTGATCATCCGGATGATGGTGCTGCCGGCGATCCTGCTCCTGCTCGGCGACCGGGCCTGGTGGCCGCACCGCCCGGCGATCGAGGCCACGGGCGCGCCGGCCGGCACGGGGGCGGCGGCGGTGCCCCAGGACGCCCCTGCCCGGCCGGAGTTGCAGACCGTACCCTGACAGCCATGATTCACCGACCGCAGCGCGGCGACCCGTTATGGATCTGGACACTCGTGTGGTGGGACCTCGCGTCCTGGGCGCTCCTCGCCCTCCTGGTCCTCCTCACCCTCGCGGGAGACGTTCCCACGGCGGGTGAGCGGTACGGGTCGCTCGCGCTGATGGTCGTTCTGGGCCTGAGTTACGCCGCGCTGCGCCGGTACCCCGGCAACCGCGTGATGGGCCCGAACCGGTACCTGGCGCTGCTGGCCCTCACACTCGGCACGCTGCACCTGCTGCGCAGCGGATTCGGCATCCTCTACCTGGTGATGCTGCCGCAGTACGCCATCGTCGCCCGCGGCCCGCGCGCCGCGATCCCCTTCAGCGCCCTGACCGCCGCCGCCATCACCGCCGGCGGCTACCTCCGCGAGGGCGACACCCTCGGCGACCTGGGCCAGGAGGCCCTGTCCCCCGCCGCCGGCCTCGCCGCCAGCCTCGTCATCACGCTCGTCACCCCACGCGCACTGGCGCTCCAGGCCGAACGCGCCCAGCTCCGCGCCGACCTGGCCGCCGCCCAGCTCCAACTGGCCGAGGCCCAGCGCCGCCAGGGCGCGGCCGAGGAGCGCGAACGCCTCGCCCGCGAGATCCACGACACCCTCGCGCAGGGCTTCGCCTCCATCATCGTGCTGGCGGAGGCGGCCCGCGCCCGCCTGACGACCGCGCCGGAGGCGTGCTCCCAGCAGCTGCGGTCCATCGAGCAGACCGCGCGCGAGAACCTGGCCGAGGCCCGCGTCCTGGTCGGCTCCGCCCCGCGGGACGGCGTCGCGCCCGGCTCGGTGGCGCGCACCCTGCGCCGCACCCTGGACCGGTTCATCGAGGACACCGGGCTGGCGGTGGAGGCCGAGCTGGCGGACATCGCGTGCGACCAGCCGACGCGGATCGCGCTGCTGCGCTGCACGCAGGAGTCGCTGGCCAACATCCGCAAGCACGCCCGCGCGACGACCGTCGGCGTGGTGCTGAGCCCTCACCCCGACGGCGTGGAGCTGGAGATCACCGACGACGGGCGCGGCTTCGTGGTCGGCGAGTCGAAGGGGTTCGGCCTGGACGGCATGCGCAGGCGCCTGGCCGAGCTCGGCGGCGAACTCACCGTCACCAGCTCCGTCGGCGACGGCACCCGCGTCCTCGCCATGATCCCGACCGACAGCGAGGCCGAGGTGTCCCATGCCTGAGGTGAAGCCTGGGGTGAACCCTGAGGTGCACAGGGCGCTGCGCGTCATCCTCGCCGACGACCACACCGTGATGCGCGCGGGCCTGGTGGCGTTGCTCTCCTCCGAGCCGTCCATCGAGATCGTGGGCGAGGCGGGCGACGGCCGCGCCGCCGTCGAGCTCGTGGCGCGCGCCGAGCCCGACGTGGCCCTGCTCGACCTGCGGATGCCGGTGCTGGACGGCGTCGCCGCCACGGCCGAGATCGTCGCCGCACGGCGGCGTACCCGGGTGATGATCCTGACGACGTACGACACGGACACGGACATCGAGCGCGCCGTCGAGGCGGGGGCGACCGGGTACCTGCTGAAGGACGCGACGCGCGAGCAGCTCGTCGAGGCCATCCACGCCGCCTCGCGCGGCGAGACGGTGCTCGCCCCTCGCGTCGCCCAGCGGCTGGTGGCCCGGATGCGGCAGCCGGCGCCCGTGGCGCTCACGCCGCGCGAGGTCGACGTGCTGACCGGCGTCGCCGACGGCCTGAACAACGCGGAGATCGGCAAGCGGCTGTTCATCGCGGAGGCGACGGTGAAGACGCACCTGCTGCGGATCTTCGCCAAGCTCGACGTCAGCGACCGCACCCACGCCGTCGTCGTCGCCCTCCAACGCGGCCTGCTGCCCCGGCCGTAGCTGCCCGGAGAGCTCCGGTGCGGGACCGTAGCGAAGTTGTCACTCCGCTGGTGATCCGGCTCCTCGGGGAGTTGCTAGCCTGACGCGGAACGACAATCAGGCTTTCACAGCGCGCGTTTGCGCACGGGGGAATGATGAGCGGTATGCAAGGCTGGCCGGGCCAGGGGCCCGGTCCCGGGCCCGGCCCGCGTCCCGGCGGCAACGACGGGCGCCGCGTCGGCATCGTTGCCGCCGTCGTGGCGGCGGTCGTGGCGCTCTCCTTCGGCCTCGCGCTCGCCACCGGCACCAACAACCGGGACGGGAGCGAAGCGTTCGCCGCACCGCCCGGCGGCGGGTCCACCGACCTCCCCACCGACCTCGGCGACCTGGAGGGCTCCGACCTCGGCGCCAGCGGCGGCAGCGACTCCGGCGGCTCCGGTGGCAGCGGGAGCACCGGCGGCTCCGGGGGCGACCTCGGCGGCGACCTGGGCGGGAGCTCCACGGGGAGTTCCGGCGGCACCGACTCCGGCGGCAGCTCGACCAGCTCCGGCGGCACCACGGGCTACGAGACGCCGACCCCGCCGCCCGACCCGACGCTGGAGGCGTACAAGGCCGTCCAGGCCGGCGACTGCCTGCGCAACTGGATGACCGGCGAGAGCACCTGGGCCAGCGACGTGCCCGAGGTGATCGGCTGCGGCGCCGAGGCGGCCGGGGTGTACGTCTCGCAGACCTCGGAGTTCGTCGCCGACTGTGCCGTGGACGCGGGCCGCTCCTACCTGTCGTACACCAGCGGCGTGGAGACAGTGGCCCTGTGCGTCACCCGCCAGTTCGCCGTGGGGCAGTGCTTCCTCGGCATGTCGGACGGCAGCGCCAACCTCATGAGCTGGGTGGACTGCGAGGGCGGCAACGTGCCCTCCCCGTACAGCCAGAAGTACAACGTGACGGGCGTCTACTCGGCCCCGTCCAACGTCACGGGCGACGAGTGCCGTCGGTCGTCGACGGACACCACGGAGTACTGGTACTGGACCATCGACGGCGAGACGACTCTGCTCTGCGCCGTGGTCTACTGACGTCTCGTGACGACGAGAGAGCCCCGGGGGAATCCATGAGCCAGCCGCCGCAGCCCCAGCAGCCCTGGCAGCAGCCGACACAAGCAGCGGTGCCCGCCTACGGCGCGGGCTCCGGCCCCGGATACGGGTACCCGCAGCAGCCGCAGGCCCCGCAGCCGGGCTACGGCTACCCGCAGCCCGGCATGGCCGGGGGCGGCGCGCCCGTGCCTCCGCCGCCGCCTCCCCCGCCGCCCGGCGGGTCCAACGCCGGCGTCGCCTTCCTGCTGTGCGCGCTCGCCGCCGTCGTGCTGTTCGTCCTCTACGGCTTCCTCACCATGCTCGTCACCGACTACGGCGGGCAGTTGGAGGACGCGCAGCGCGCGCTCGAGTCCGACCCCGAGGCCACGCCCGAGATCGACATCGCCCAGCTCACCTGGCTGGCCGCGGGGATCGGCGCGGTGATCGGCTTCCCGGCCGGGAGGTTCGCCAAGGGCGTGGTCGGCTTCTACTTCCTGGCCGGCGTGTTCGCGGCGGGCTCCATCCTGCTGGGCGAGACCTTCGCCCTGGCCGCCGTCAGCTCCGACACCCCGGGCGCCGACAGCGCCTTCTCGATCTTCTTCGACGACTTCTCGGACCTGTGGGAGGCCTGGACGGAGGACTCCGAGGGCATGACGTGGGTCTTCATCGCCCTGGCACCGGTCTCCGCGGTCTTCACCGGCTACATGGTCGGCGGCAGCACTCCACCGCCGCGCCAGCCCTTCCCCGCGTACCGCTGACCCGCTATCGTCATTCTGACGAAAAGGGGGTCTTCCATGGCCGACATCACCCGGCGCCTCGGCTGGCGCCACCTGCGCTCCGCGCCCACCGCGCACATCCGCCACCACCGGGGCGGCCGGCTCGCGCACGACGGCCCCGGCCTGACGTTCTGGTTCCGGGCGCTGTCCGCCGCGCTGTCGGAGGTGCCGATCGCCGACCGCGAGCTGGCCGTCGCCTTCCACGCCCGCACCTCGGACTTCCAGGACGTCTCCGTGCAGGCCACCGTCACCTACCGGATCAGCGACCCGGCCACGGCCGCCACCCGCCTGGACTTCTCCATCGACCCCGACACCGGCGCCTGGCGCGGCTCGCCGCTGGAGCAGATCTCGACCCTGCTCACCGAGTCCGCCCAGCAGCACGCGCTGGACGTGCTCGCCCGAACGCCCCTGTCGGCGGCGCTGGTCGACGGCGTCGCCGCCGTGCGCGAGCGCATCAGCGAGGGCCTGGCGGCCGAGCCGCGGCTGCCCGCCACCGGCATCGAGGTGGTGGCGGTGCGGGTGGTCGCCATACGCCCCGAGCCGGAGGTGGAGCGGGCGCTGCGCACCCCGGCCCGCGAGCAGATCCAGCAGGAGGCCGACCGCGCCACGTACGAGCGGCGCGCGGTCGCCGTCGAGCGGGAGCGCGCCATCGCCGAGAACGAGCTGGCCAGCCAGATCGAGCTGGCCCGGCAGGAGGAGCGGCTGGTCGAGCAGCGCGGCACCAACGCCCGCCGCGAGGCGGAGGAGGCGGCGGCGGCCGACGGCGTACGGGCCGAGGCCGAGGCCGCCCGCCGGGTGCGGCTGGCGCGCGCCGAGGCGCAGGCGTCGCGCGAGACCGGGGAGGCGCGGGCGCAGGCCCAGGCCGCGTGGCTGCGGGTCCACGCCGAGATCGACCCCGCCGTGCTGAACGCCCTGACCGCCGACCGCGTCGCCCGCAACCTGCCGCGCGTCGACAGCCTCACCGTGACGCCGGACATCCTCACCGAGCTGCTCGCCAAGCTCCGCCGGCGGGGCGGCGAGTGAGCCTCGCGCCGCGCGCGGTGCTGGTGCACCGCACCACCGAGTACGAGGAGCTGCTGGCCCGCCACGGCACCCACGGCCAGGCGGCGTTCTTCCTCGCCAGCCGGGGACGCGCCGTCGAGGAGGTCGCCGAACGCCACCACCGCACCCGCCGTGCTCTGGCCGAGGTGACGGCGGCCGTCCCGCTGGCGTGGCGCCAGACCCGGGTGGAGCGCGCCGACCTGGACCGCTTCCTCTTCGCGCCCGAGGACGTGGTGGTCGTGGTCGGGCAGGACGGGCTGGTCGCCAACGCCGCCAAGTACCTGGCCGGGCAGCCGGTCGTCGGCATCGACACCGACCCGGGCCGCAACCCGGGCGTGCTGGTGCGCCACCGGGTGGCCGACGCGGCGAAGCTGCTGCGGGCGGCCGAGGCGGGCGCGGGCGCGATCGAGGAGCTCACCATGGTCGAGGCGGTGGCCGACGACACCCAGCGCCTGGTCGCCCTCAACGAGATCTACCTCGGCCCGCCCACCCACCAGACCGCGCGCTACCGCCTCGCCCCGGCCGAAGCGGCCCCGGAGTCGCAGCCGGCCTCGGAGTCGCAGGCGTCCTCCGGCGTCGTGGTCGGCACCGGCACCGGCGCGACCGGCTGGCTGCGGTCCCTGTGGCAGCAGGCGCGCAGCGGCCTGGCCCTGCCCGCGCCCGCCGAACGCCGCCTGCTGTGGTTCGTGCGCGAGGCCTGGCCGTCGCCGACGACGGGCACCGGCCTCGTCGAGGGCGAGCTGACGGCGGCCCAGCGGCTGCGCCTGACCATCGAGACCGACCGCCTGGTGGCGTTCGGCGACGGCATGGAGACCGACACGCTCAGCCTGACGTGGGGTCAGACCGTGCGCGTCGGCATCGCGGAGACCTCGCTGCGGCTGCTCGGCTGAGCGCTCACGCGACTCCTCCCGGCTCAGGCGCCTGCCGGTCGCGGACACCTCGGCGAGAATCCCCCGACAGCCGTCCAGCTCGCTGTCCACTTCCGGGTCCACGCGGCCCGCCTCCTCGTCCCCCGGCGCCGCCGCCGACCGGGTGACGCTACGCGGAGCCGCGCGACGGCCGGCTGTCGCACCCGGCTGCCACAATGACCTCACGGGAAGGGGGTTTTCATGCGCGTCGGCATTCTCGGGCCGCTGGAGCTGCGGGACGGGGCGGGCCGGTTGGTCGAGGTCAGTGGGCAGCGGCTGCGGGCGTTGCTGACGCGGCTGGCCATCGACGTGAGCGGGTTCGTCACCACCGACCGGCTCATTCACGACCTGTGGGCGGGATCGCCGCCCGCCGCGCCGGGGAACGCGCTGCACACGCTGGTCTCCCGGCTGCGCGGCGCGGGCGGGCGGGAGCTGGTCGAGGCGGTGCCGGGCGGGTACCGGCTGGCGGTGGATCCCGAGCGGGTGGACGCGGTGGCGTTCGAGCGGCGGGTGGCCGCCGCGCGGGCCGAGCCGCGGCCCCCGGAGCGGGCGGCGGGGCTGCGGGAGGCGCTGGCGCTGTGGCGCGGACCGGCGCTGGTGGAGGTGGCCGACGCCGCGTTCGCGGCGGCCACGGTCACGCGCCTTGAGGAGCTGCGGCTGGGGGCCACCGAGGACAGGGTCGAGGCCGAGCTCGCGCTGGGCGAGGCGGCGGGCCTGGTGCCGGAGCTGGAGGAGCTGAGCCGCGCGCACCCGCTGCGGGAGCGGCTGCGCGGCCAGCTGATGCGCGCGCTGTACGCCGCGGGGCGGCAGGCCGCCGCGCTGTCGGCGTACGAGGACATCCGCCGGGACCTGGCGGAGCGGCTGGGGCTCGATCCCTCCGCCGAGCTGCGGGCGTTGCACCTGGCCGTGCTGCGCGGCGATCCGGGGCTCGACGCGCCCCCGCCCCCGCGCTCGGTCCCGCCCCCGCAGCCGCACCCTGAGCCCGAGGCGGGTGCCCCGACCAACCTGCCGGCGCCGCTGACCAGTTTCGTCGGGCGCGAGGAGGAGTCCGAGCGGCTGGGCAAGCTGCTGGGCCAGGCCCGGCTCGTGACGCTGACCGGGCCGGGCGGGGCGGGCAAGACCCGGCTGGCGGTGGAGGTCACCGGCCGTCTGGTGGCCGACTGCCCGGACGGGGTGTGGCTGGTGCCGCTGGCGGGCGTGAGCGCGCCCGGCGCGGTGCCGCAGGCCGTGCTCGCCGCGCTCGGCGTCCCCGGCGCCGCGAGCCCCGAGGGCGTCGGCCGGACGGTGCCCCACCCCATGGACCGGCTGGTGGAGACGCTGGCGCGCCGTCGCCTGATCCTGGTGCTGGACAACTGCGAGCACCTGGCCGAGGCGGTGGCCCGGCTGGCGGGCCGGCTGCTGGCGGCGGCCCCGGGGGTCCGGGTTCTGGCCACCAGCCGCGAGCCGCTGGGCCTGATCGGGGAGACGCTGTGCCCGGTGCCGCCGCTGCCGCTGCCGCTGCCCGGGCCGGCGGTGGACGCGGCCGAGGCCATGGCGTACGCCTCGGTGCGGCTGTTCGCCGACCGGGCCGCCGCGGTGCGGCCGGGCTTCGCCCTCGACGACGGCGCGGCCCGGCTGGTGACCGGGATATGCCGGGCGCTGGACGGGATTCCGCTGGCCATCGAGCTGGCGGCGGCGCGGCTGCGTTCGCTGACGCTGCGGCAGGTCGCCGAGCGGCTCGGCGACCGGTTCCGGCTGCTGGCGGGCGGCAGCCGGGCGGCGCTGCCGCGCCACCAGACGCTGCGGGCGGTGATCGACTGGAGCTGGGAGCTGCTGGACGAGACCGAGCGGGCGGTGCTGCGGCGGCTGTCGGTCTTCGCCGGCGGCGCCACCCCGGAGGGCGTGGAGGCGGTGTGCGGGCAGACGGCGGCCGACACCGCCAGGGCCGCCGATGTGGTCGATGTGGTCGCGGCGTTGATCGACAAGTCGCTCGTGATGGCCACGGGCGAGTCGGAGGGCGGGGTGCGGTACCGGCTGCTGGAGACGGTGCGGGCGTACGCCGCCGACCGGCTGGCCGAGGCCGGGGAGCGGGAGCGGATCCGCGCCGCCCACGCGGCGTACGTGCTGGCCCTGGTGGAGCGGGCCGAGCCCGAGCTGCGGCGCAGCGAGCAGCTGCGCTACTCCCGGCTGCTGGCCGCCGAGCGCGACAACTGCGAGGCGGCGCTGCGGCACGCCCTCGACGCCGGGGACGCGGCGACGGCGCTGCGGCTGGTGGGCGGGCTGGCCTGGTTCTGGATCATGAGCGACCTTCGGGCGGAGGCGGGCGGCTGGGCGGTCGCGGTGCGGGAGCTGGCCGGTCCCTGCCCGCCGCCGGGCCTGGCCGACCAGTACGCGATGTGCACCTTCATCGCGGTGCTGGTGGGCGAGTTGGCCGGGGAGGGCGAGCCGGACCCGCGGGCCGTCCGCGCCGCGGTGGACACGGCGCTGGGGTGGATTCCCCGCAGGCCGCGCCACCCCGCGCTGTTCCTGGCGCCCGCCGCGGCGGCGCTGTACGCGGCGGACCTGCATGCGGCGCGGCGGGAGCTGCGCGCGATAGCCGGGCACGCCGACCCGTGGGTGCGGGCCATCAGCCGGGTGAGCCTGGGTCATCTGGCGCTGAACCAGGGCCGGATCGAGGAGGCGTCGGCCGAACTGGCCGAGGGGCACGCCCGCTTCGCGGAGATCGGGGAGCGCTGGGGGCGCGGCCTGGCGCTGGGCGGGCTGCTGGAGCTGGCGTTGATCCGCGGCGAGCCGGCCGAGGCGGTGCGGCTGGGAGAGGAGGCGTTCGCCCTGGCCGGCGAGGGCGGCACGGAGCGGGGGGCGCTGGCGCTGATACCGCTGGGGCGGGCGCGGGCCGAGGCGGGCGACGCGGCGCGCGGCGGGGAGGAGATCGCGCTCGGCGTGCGCACCGCCGAGCGGATCGGGGAGCACGGCGCGGCCGTCGGCGGGCACCTGGCGCTGGGCGAGCTGGCGCGCCGCCGGGGGGATCTCGACGCGGCCCGCGCGGCGCTGGAGCGGGCCCGTGAGCTGGTCGAAGCACGGCTGGGGCGGGCGGACTTCGCGCAGCCCAGCGCGCTGACGTTCAGCAGGCTGGGCTGCTTGGCCGAGCAGCGGCGCGACCTGGCGGGCGCGGCCCGCTGGCACGCGCGGGCGGCGAGCGCCCTGGGCTGCCGCGCCGACGCCGACGCCAGCACCGGCACCGACGCTGACGCCGGGGCGGAGGCGCTGCGGCACCACCAGTCGCTGGGCGTTCTCGTCGAGGGCCGGGCGGCGCTCGCCGCGGCCCTTGGGGAGCACGCGCGGGCCGCCGAGTTGCTGGGGGCGGCGCACGCGCTGCGCGGCTTCCGCGACGAGCGGAGCCTGGAGGTCCGGCGGGCGACGGCGGCGGCCACCGGCGCGCTGGGCCGCCCGGCGTTCGAGGCGGCGTACGCCCGGGGCCGGCGCGCCACGCCGGGGCGGGCCCTGGTCCTGGCCGCCGCCGGCGACGGCCAGGACCAGGAGTCCTGGTAGGTCCCGGCGTTGGGCTAGACGCGGCGCCGGTAGGTGGCCAGCGCCAGTGGGAAGGCCACGGCCGTGATGCAGAGCACCCACAGCAGCGAGTACCAGACGTGGTCGCCGACCGGGCCGCCGAGCATCAGGGCGCGCGCGGACTCGGCGAGCTGCGTCACGGGGTTGATGTCCACCCACCCCTGGAGCCAGCCGGGCATGGTGTCGGTGTCGGACATGAAGACGCTGCTGCCGAAGGTCAGCGGCATCGACCACATGAAGGTGAAGCCCTGCACGGCCTCGGGCGAGGGCGCGAGCAGGCCCATCAGGAGCGACAGGAAGCTGATCGACAGGTAGAACAGGTACGCCAGGCCGTAGGCGGCCAGCACCGACAGCGGGTCGTTGTGGAAGCGGAATCCGAGGAGCGTTCCGAAGCCGGTTAGGACCGCCATGGTGGTGCAGAACCGGATCGAGTCGCCGAGGACGGCCCCGATCAGCGGCGCGGAGCGGGCGACGGGCAGGCTGCGGAAGCGGTCGAAGACGCCCTTGTGGATGTCCTCGTTCATGGAGTTGCCCAGGCCCATGGTGGCGAACATGGCCATCTGCGCGACCAGTCCCGGCAGCAGCAGCTGGAGGTAGTCGTGGGTGCTGCCCGCGAGCGCGCCGCCGAAGACGTACAGGAAGAGGACGAGGAAGACGATGGGCAGCAGCGCGGTGTCGGCCAGCTTGGCCGGGGAGTGCTTGAGCTTCATGACGATGCGCCACGCCAGGGTGAGGGAGTTGCGCAGCGTCTGCCCGGCGCCGATGCGGGCGTACGGGGCACGGGCGGGGGCGGGGGCGTCGTCGTCGGCGGGGGCGCCCTTGGCGGCGGTGAGGGGTGTGCTCATGACGGCTCTCCGGCGGGGGCGGGCTCTTCCGTGTGGTGGCCGGTGAGGGTGAGGAACACCTCGTCGAGGCTGGGCAGCCGCAGGGTGAGCTCGGCGGCGACGATGCCCTCGTCGTCCAGGCGCCGCACGAGGGCGGAGAGCAGCGCCGGGTCCTCGACGGCGGCGGTGACCAGGCCGGTGTCGTCGTCGACCTCCGGGCCGGCGCCGGTGAGTTCGGCGACGGCGGCCAGGAGCCGGGGCGTGGCGGAGCGGTCGATGGCGCGCACGGCCAGGGTCTGGCTGCCGATCGTCGCCTTCAGCTCCTCTGCGGTGCCGGTGTCCACCACCCGGCCGTGGTCGATGACGACGATCTGGTCGGCGAGCTGGTCGGCCTCCTCCAGGTACTGGGTGGTCAGCAGCACCGTGGTGCCGTTCGCGACCAGGCCCCGGACGGTGGCCCAGACCTC
This sequence comes from Streptomyces sp. 6N223, assembly GCF_052246635.1. Taxonomy (NCBI): domain Bacteria; kingdom Bacillati; phylum Actinomycetota; class Actinomycetes; order Kitasatosporales; family Streptomycetaceae; genus Streptomyces; species Streptomyces sp. 6N223. Next base: position 21,133 of record NZ_JBQQCA010000077.1, read on the forward strand.
GTTGCGGGCCCGGGGGTCGAGGCCGGTGGTCGGCTCGTCGAGGAAGATGACCTCGGGCTCGCTGATCATGCTGGCGGCAAGGTCGAGGCGGCGCCGCATCCCGCCGGAGTAGTGCTTGGCCGCCTTGCCGGCCGCGTCGGACAGGCTGAAGCGCTCCAGCAGGTCGCGGGCGCGGCGCCGGGACTCGCCGCGGCCGAGGCCCAGCAGCCGGGCGATCATGATGAGGTTCTCGGTGCCGGTCAGCTCCTCGTCCACCGAGGCGTACTGTCCCGTGAGCCCGATGAACTGCCGCACCTGCACGGCTTCCCTGACGACGTCGTAGCCGCAGATCTCGGCCCGGCCCGCGTCGGGCTTCAGCAGGGTGCTGAGCACGCGCACCGCGGTCGTCTTGCCCGCGCCGTTGGGGCCGAGAACGCCCAGCACCGTGCCCCGGCGGGCGCGGAGGTCCACGCCGTCGAGGGCGCGGGTCTCACCGAAGCGTTTCTTCAGGCCCTCGGCCTGGATCACGTACGTCATCTCTCTTCGTCCCTTCATCCCCGGGACTTCGGCTCGTTGTCCACGATGGCGGGCGCCGCTGGCACCGCGCTCACAGCCGGCTGGTACGCCGCGCACACGGCCCGGGGCCGGCCCTTACGCCGGCCGGCGCCGCAGGCGGGCGCGGGCGCGCGCCATGCGGTACATCAGGCCGATCATGAACGTTCTCGGGTCGCGGTCCCCCCGGATGCGCAGCAGCGACAGCGCCAGCCACAGCTTGTTCTCCTCGGTGTGGCCGGGCGAGCCGTGCACGTCGTCGTGCTCCAGCAGCCGCAGGTCGCGCACCCGCTGCCGCAGCAGCCGCAGGTCGGCGGGCGGGATCACCTCGTCCCTGAGGCTGGCCAGGTACGCCACCGGGATGTCCAGCGCGGCCAGCCGCTCCGGGGGCAGCGCCCAGTCCCCCAGCTCGGCGACGTCCAGGCCCGTCAGGTGGGTGAGGGTTTCCACGGTGACGCGCGGCAGGTCCTTCTGCCAGGCGCTGTCGGTGAAGAACTCCGCGATCGGCGCGCCCGCCGTGACCACGCCCCGGATGCGGGGGTCCTCCATGGCGCAGCGCAGCGCCTGGTGCCCGCTGAAGCTCATGGCGAGCGTGTAGCTGCGGGCGACGTCGGCGCGGTCGGCGACCGCGTCGAGGATGGCGGAGAGGAAACGCCAGCTGCCCGCGTCGTAGGGCACCTCGTTCTCGCCGACGCCGGGCAGCTCGGTGACGATGGTGGCGAAGCCGAGCCGCGCGAAGACGGGAAGCGCGGGCGCCCACTGCTCCTTGAGCGTGAGGTGGCCGCCCATGATGACCAGCACCGGGCGGCGCCGGGTCGCCGACAGGCCGGTCTGCCAGCAGCCGACCTGACGCCCGGCCACGTCGATGTCCATGCGGTGGATGTCCTGGCCGGTGCGCCACAGCTCGAAGGCGCTCAGCGACTTCTCGTACGCCTCCTGGCGGGCGGCGCCGTCCACGAACGGGAAGCGGGCCATCAGGTAGTGGCGGCTGGCCTGGAGGTGCTGGCCGCTGTCGTGGAGGCGGTCGCCCTCGGCGGTCCACTCCCCGGTCCAGGAGCCCGGGCCGTCGCCGTCGGTGGCGATGCGGTCCAGCAGCCGCTGGTAGTCGGTGATCTCCAGCCCCTTGGCGTGGACGCCCACGTACTGCTTCAGCTCCTCGACGCTGTTCACGCCGCGCCCTCCTGCTCTTCCTCGTGCCCGCCGTCGCCGGGATCGCCGGGGTCGCCGGGGTCGCCGCCGTCGTCGAAGTGCTCCAGGGCGTACCGGATGTCGGCCAGGACGTCGGCGGCCTCGGCGCCGTCGATGACGCGGTGGTCGAAGGTGAGGGACAGCCGCATGACGGGCGCCACCGTCACCTCGCCGTCGCGCACCACGGGCCGGTCGGCGATGCGGCCGACGCCCAGGGTGATGGTGGTGCCGCCCACCGAGTAGAAGCCGTCCACGGGCCGGTGCCCGAGGGAGGTCACGGCGAAGGTGCCCAGCATCTCGCCCCGGCGCCGCAGGGGGCGCGTCCCCATCCGGAACAGCCAGCCGCCCACCGGCCACGGCAGGCGTTGCAGCAGCCGCGCCCCGGCGAACTCCTCCATCACGGCCGGGTCGCCGTCGCGGAAGTGGTCCACCCGCTCCTGGATCTCGGCCAGGCTCGCCCGGTGCAGGCCGGGCAGCACGGTGGAGAGCACGATCCGCTGCCCGCCCATGGTCCGGTCCAGGGTGAACTTGCCGTTCACCGAGGCGTAGCGGGCGACGCGCGGCCGGGCGACGCCCCGGATCGCGGCGTTGGCCTCCGGGTGGGACGCCAGCACGCGCGCGGCGGCGTGCAGCACGTAGGTGACCACGGAGTGCTTGTGCCGGGTGTCCCGGTGTCGCACGACGGCGGTCATGTCGATGTCCGTGTCGAGGAACACCGGGGAGAACGCCCGGATCTCCCGCAGGAAGTGCAGCGTGGGCCGGCGTTCCCTGGCAATGGGGGTGATCTTCACACACACCAGCGTCGGCGCGCGGGCTAAGGGCCGCCTTGGCGGTGGCTAAAACCCTCGTCGCATCCGCTCCCCGACTTCTCCTCATCCCGGCCACGAAGGCGGGGATTAGGGAGATTTTAGTGCCGCTGCGAATTGTAAGGCCCCGCACTCCCTGGCCCCGTTGACCCGAACGAGGAGGCCCGCATGCCCGGGATCGAGACGAGCGGCGGCGGCGTGTCCGTCCTGGCCGACGGCGTGCCGCTGCTGAGCTACGCCGGCGTGCACGACGCGCGGCGGCGGCTGGAGGGCCGCGTGCTGCGCACCCCGGTGCTGCGCAACGAGGAGCTGGACCGGCTGGCTGGCGCCCGGCTGTGGCTGAAGGCGGAGAACCTCCAGCGCGGCGGGGCGTTCAAGATGCGCGGCGCGCTGCTGGCCGTCGAGCGGCTGGTGGCCGCCGGCAGTCCGGGTGTGGTGGCGCAGAGCACCGGCAACCACGCCATCGCGGTCGCGCTGGCGGCGCGCGAGCACGGCCTGCCGGCCGTGCTGGTGCTGCCGCGCGACGCCGCGCCGACGAAGGTCGCCAGCATCCGCCGCGCCGGGGCGGAGGTGCGGCAGGCCGGCACCATGCTCGCCGAGCGGGTCGCGGTCGTCGAGGAGCTGCGGGCCACGCGCGGCCTGGACGTCATCGACCCCTACCAGAATCCCGACGTGGTCGCCGGGCAGGGCACGGCCACCGCCGAGCTGCTGACCCAGGTGGCATCGGCGGGCGGCCGGCTAGACGCCGTGGTGCTGCCGGTCGGCGGCGGCAGCGCGGTGGCCGGGGCCTGCCTGGCGACGCGCGGTCACGGCATCGAGGTCGTCGGCGCCGAGCCCGCCGCCGTGCCCGCGCTCACCGAGGCGCTGCGGGCCGGGCGGCCGGTGACGGTCGCGGCGCGGCCCACGATCGCGGACGGGCTGCGTCCTGACCGCATCGGGCAGCTGCCGTTCGACCTGGCGCACGAGGCGGTGGCCGAGGTGATGACCGTCGAGGAGGAGGACATCGCCGAGGCGATGCGGCTGACGCTGTGTCACGCCCGGCTGCTGGTCGAGCCCGCCGCGGCCACCGCGCTCGCGGCGGCGCTGCGGGTCGCCACCCGGCGGCGCGCCCAGGACGTCGGGGTGCTGCTGAGCGGCGGCAACGTCGAGATGAGCCTGGTGTCCTCGCTGCTGGCCGACGAGGACCGCCGACGCTGAGCCACCGCCCACCGCACCACCACCACGACCGCCGCCGCCGCGGTTCCCGCCCCATCCCACGATCCCCCCTCTCCGGCTCCATCCCGCTTCACCTTCCACGAAAGGGACATCCGTCATGCGTCTGCCCACCCCCCTGCGCACCATGAGACGGCCGCGGTATGCGCTGCCCGCGGTCGCCGCCGCCGTCGCCGCCTGCAGCGCGCTGGTCATCGTGCCCGCGAACGCCGGCGAGGCCGGCGGCTCCGCCGACGAGGCCGGCCAGTCCGCCGAGCGCCCCAAGCGCGAGTGCGAGCACTGGCGGCTGAAGGAGGAGATGATCAGCTGGGACACGAACATGGACCCCGGCACGGACGTGCCGGCCGGCTTCATGGCCGTCTGGCTGGACGAGCTGTACGACTGGGAGACCGGTGAGCTGGTCGCCACCGCGACCGGCAACATGGACATCATCTACGAGACGGCCGAGGGCCACGACATCGAGTACCAGTACGAGATCTTCCACTTCCCCGAGGGCACCTTCACCTCGCAGAGCGCCTTCGACCGGTTCGACGTCGTCGAGGGCGAGTTCATCACCCAGCCCGTGCGGGGCCTCAGCGGCAAGTACGAGGGCTGGAAGGGCACCTGGACCTGGCGGATCATGGAGATTCCGGAGGACCCCAACCAGGCCCCGCCGTTCGAGACGATCATCGACATCTGCGCGCCGCGCCGCTGACGCCGGCTGACGCCCGCTGACGCGCCCGCGCCGCCGAAGGCGCCCCGAAGGAGGAACACCCTCCCGACGGGCGCCTTTTGCCGTTTCGCGGTGCCCCTAGGGGTACCCCCGTCCAGTAGGGGACGGTTCGGGGTTACCGCGCTCTTCACATTTCCCTAGACTCACATGACAAGAAAAGGAGAAAGGGAGAAGAGAGTCTTCATGGCAGGCTTCACGAATTCAGGGGGAGAGTGGGTCCGCCGCTTTCATCCGTCGAATGACTCCGGGGCACGGCTGGCCTGTTTTCCTCACGCGGGCGGCTCGGCCAGCTATTACTTCCCGCTCTCGCAGTCGCTGGCCCCCGGCATCGAAACCCTCGCCCTGCAGTATCCCGGCCGCCAGGACCGGCGCGCCGAGGGCTGCGTGGAGAGCCTCGCGGCCCTCGCGGACGGGGCGTACGCCGCGCTGCGGGACACGCCACGGGACCGCCCGCTCGTCTTCTTCGGCCACAGCATGGGCTCCATCCTCGCCTTCGAGGTCGCGCGGCGCTTCCAGGACCAGGGCGGCCGGGGACCGGACTGGATGATCGCCTCCGGCTACCCCGCGCCGTCGCGGCTGCGCGGCGGCGGCGTTCACCTGCGGGACGACGCGGGCGTCCTGGACGAGCTGCGGCAGGCCGGGGGGACCGACCCGGCCTGGCTGGAGGACGAGGACCTGGTGGCCACCATCCTGCCGGCGACGCGCGGCGACTACACGGCGATCGAGACCCACCCGCGATCCGCCGCCCGGCTCACCTGCCCGATCACGATGCTCGTGGGGGACACCGACCACCACACCACCACCGCCGAGGCCGACGCCTGGCGGGACCACACCACGGCATCGTTCGAACTGAACGTCTTCTCCGGTGGCCATTTCTATCTCGACCAGCACGGACCAGAGCTCGTCGAGACCATCTGCGCCACCGTCAAGGAAATTCTTCAGTAGTTCCGCAGAAATGGGGAAAAACGACGTGAGATACGAGCTGCTGGGGACACTGCGCGTACTCGACGGGGGCACCAGTTCCAGCATCAGCGCACAGAAGGTCGAAATCCTGCTCGCCGCGCTTCTCATACGCGCGGACCGGGTGGTCCCGACCGATCAGCTGATGGGCGAGATCTGGGGCGAGCACCTCCCCCGGCGGGCGACCGCGGGTCTTCATGTCTATGTTTCCGAACTCCGCAAGTTCCTGCACCGCGAGGGGCGGGCCGGCAGCCCCATCGTGACCCGCTCACCGGGCTACGTGCTGTGCCCGGCCGAGGACGACGTGCTGGACTACCAGTCCTTCCTGAAGCTCATCGACCTCGGTCGCGAGTGCATGCAGACCCAGCGCTACGAGGAGGCCCGCGAGTGCTTCGAGCGCGCCCTGGGACTGTGGCGCGGCCCCGTCCTGGGCGACCTCGGCAACGGGCCGATCCTGCGCGGCTTCGCCACCGGCATGAACGAGGCCCGCATGGAGTGCGTGGAGATGCTGGTCGACGCCCAGCTCCACCTGGGCCGCCACCGCCAGCTGGTGGGGCTGCTGTACACGCTGACCACGGAGAACCCGCTGCGGGAGACCTTCCACCGGCAGCTGATGCTCGCGCTGTACCGCTCCGAGCGGCGGGCCGACGCCCTGAAGGCGTACCAGACGGCGCGCCGGATGCTCATCGAGGAGCTCGGCGTGGAGCCCTGCACGCCGATGCGGGACCTCCACCGCGCCATCCTGCGCGCCGACGACCCCGCTCTCGTCGGCGCCGCCGTCCAGCTCGCCGTCTAGCGCCTCGTCCGGGCGAGGCCCTGAGACTGAGACGCTGAGACCCTGAGACGCTGGGGCCGTCAACGCCCGGCGAACGCTCGTGGCCCCCACCGGTCCGGACCGGTGGGGGCCACGAGCGTTCGC
>NZ_JBQQCA010000078.1:0-27270 GCF_052246635.1 Streptomyces sp. 6N223
GCCCCTCGTCCTCGGCGAATCCCACGCCGAACGCAACCAGCGCCTCGCCCCCTACGCCCTCCTCACCACCGCCATCCTCACGGCCGCCCTGGCAGGCACCGCCCTCGTCCACCGCGACCGCCGCCGCCGGAAAATCCCGCGCGTCTAACCGGCCACCCCTGCCACGATCTCCCAATGAGCTATCCGTGGTACCCGGACGAACTGGCCCACGCCGGCCCCGAACACCTCGACCCCGCGTATGTCGCGGCGTTCGACCGCAAACAGGGCTACCCCGACCCGGCCGAGGACATCGAAGCCCTCCGCTCCAACGGCGTGGACGCCTCCGCCACGGTCATCGACATCGGCGCCGGCACCGGCCAGTTCTCCCTCGCCGCCGCCCGCGCCTTCGCCCACGTCGTCGCCGTGGACGTCTCCCCGGCCATGCTCGCCGTCATACGCCGGCGCGCCACCGACGCCGGCCTCACCAACATCACCTGCACCCAAGCGGGCTTCCTCACCTTCCCCCTCCCCACCTCACCTGCCGACGCGGTCCACACCCGCCACGCCCTCCACCAGCTCCCCGACTTCTGGAAGACCATCGCCCTGGACCGCATCGCCCGCACCCTCCGCCCGGGCGGCGTCCTGCGCCTGCGCGACCTGGTCTACGACCTCCACCCCACCCAGACCGAATCCGTCTTCACCGACTGGCTGGCAAACGCCCCCACCGACCCCGCCGACGGCTACACGGCCGACGACCTCGCCACCCACATCCGCACCGAGCACAGCACCTACCGCTGGCTCCTCGAACCAATGCTCACCACCGCGGGCTTCGACATCGCCGAGGCCACCTACCGCTCCCCGGTCTTCGGCGCCTACACCTGCGTCAAGCGCTGATGCCGCCGACACCGGTGTCACCGCCGCCTACTCGATGTCGAACTCCCCGTCCCGCGCCCCCAGCACGAACGCCTCCCACTCCGCGGCCGTGAAGCGCAGCACCGTGTCCGGATCCTTGGAGTTCCGCATCCCCACGGCCCCGCCCGGCAGGTACGCGATCTCGACCTTCTCGTCCTCCGGTCCGCCGGGCGCGCTGATCCACTCCACGCCCGAGATGTCCATGGAGTACAGCTCGTTCTTCTCCCGCTCCTTGCGGGCCGCGATCTCCTCCGGCGTCTCCGTCGTCGCCATCAACGCATGCTCCCTTCGATCAGACCGTCCACGAACGCCTGCCACGCATCGGCCGACACGGCGGCGTACGCCCTCTCACCGCGCTTCGAGTCCCGCACGGCGACCCCGCCGTCCCCGGCGGCGACCTCCACGCACTCACCACCCGTGTCACCGCTGTAGCTGGACCTACGCCACTCAAGCCTCGTCCCCGGACTCTTCTCCATAGCGCTCCTCCATGACGCGGGCGATCAACGCCGCCGAGCCCTCGATCGAGAGCGCGGCGGCCTGCAAGTGATCGTAACGCAGCGCACGGTCACGAATCTTGGCCGGATCCACGGTCGCCGTCCCCCCGTCGTAGTTCTCGTCATACGCCACATCCGGCATGTCCCCGAACCTGAGCAGCGTGAACGCCCCCATCAGCCCCGCGTGCACGCCCGCCGAGAACGGCAGCACCTGCACATTAACCAGATCGTTCTCCCGGAAGCCGAGCAGGTGCCCCAGCTGGCGCCGCATCACCGCCTTCCCGCCAATCTCCTGGTGGAGCACCGCCTCGCTGATGACCGCCCACACCACCGGCGGGTCCTCCCGCCGCAGGATCGCCTGCCGCTCGATCCGCGCCTCGACCCGCGCGTCCAGGTTCTGGCTGTGCATCGCGGCCAGCACGGCCCGCGCGTACTCCTCGGTCTGCAGCAGCCCGTGCACCAGATGCGTGTGCCACGAGTAGATCTCCGTGGCCTTCCGCTCCACGTTGGCCTGCTTCTGGAACCACTGCGGCAGCGCGCTCCGGCTGATCATCGGCCAGGTCCGCAGCAGGGCCCCGTTCGCCTCGACCGCCTGGTCCAGCATCTCGACCTGCTCGCGCTTCGGCATCAGCACGGCGTTCTCGAACTGCCCGATCTGCGACCCCGTGAGGAAGACGAGCCTGCCCGTCTCCTCCTGCGTCTGCCCCACCGCCTGGCGCAGCCGCCGCAGCTCCGATCCGAAGTACGCCAGGGGCGAGGCCCCGGGATCCAGCTCCCTCAAGTTCACCATGTGTGACTAACTGCCCACCCGAAGTCTCCCTCAACACAAAAACGCAGCTCTTTGGATTGAATCAGTAGCCCTCCGTAGCGTCGCCGCCGCAGCCTGGCCCCATGCACGACGAGCCGCCGGCCCCGGCCACCCCACACCTCTACCGCTTCGCCCTCACCTGCGGCGACCACTCACCCCGCCACGTACGCCGCATCCTCCGCGCGTACCTGCGCCTGTGGGAGCTGCCCCACCTCACCGACCCGGCCGAACTCGCCACCAGCGAGCTGCTGTCCAACGTCATCCGCCACGTCCCGGACCGCTGGTGCCGCGTCACGCTCCTCCGCCAGGCCACCGGCATCCGCATCGAGGTCACCGACCGCCACCCCGTCCTGCCCGAACCGCGCACCCCCGCCCTCTGGGACGAGTCCGGGCGCGGCCTGGCCCTCCTCGCCCAGCTCGCCGACGCCTGGGGCGTCACCCCGCTCCCCGGCGGCGGCGGGAAGACGGTCTGGCTTCGCCTCAAAGCATGAAGTCCGCGCCGATCACCAGCACGAACCCCGTCACCAGCACCCACATCCCCAGGCGCGTCCGCCCCCGCCGGCTCATCTCATACACCGACCCGGACAGCACGAACGCCGCCCCGTACAGGCCGATGGACTGCAGAGACGACCCATCACCGAGCCTGACGACGAGAACCACGGCCATGGCGACCATGGCCGCCGCCGCGATCGTCATCCGCAGCCGACGCGCCTGCCGTGGGGTGAGGCCCTCCTGAGTCGAAGTCACGGCAGCAGCATAAGCGTTCGGGCACCGTCCCGTTACGGCCCAGCGAAGACGCACGCTGTTTCAGCAACCATCCAGTAACCACCTTGCACCGGCCCGGGCTTGGCTGGTTACGATGGGTTTCGCCATGGGTGATGGTGGGGCTACGACCCGTTTCGGGAGCCCATGGCCCAGCCAGGGGAGGGCTGCAGGATGAACGACGACCCACGTCAGCCGGTGGGCCAGGGGGACCTTGTCGTCGAGGAGATGGTGCTCAGCGACTTCACCCGCGTGCTCGACGCACTCATGATCAAGCTCGGCGCCTCGGACGCCGCCGCGTCCGAACTCCGCGGCCTCGACGTCACCACCACCCAGGCCGGCGGCTCCATCGCCGAGGTCTCCGGCCTGACCTCGCGCTACTCCACGGTCCTTGACCGCCTCCGCACCCTGGCCCGCGTCCAGCGCCAGGCCGTCGATGCCCTCGGCATCGCCACCCTCATCTCCGAACGCGGCTACGAGGCCGTGGAGGAGGAGCAGGTAGCACGGCTGCGTTCGCTGATGTCGGGCTGGGAGGACATCTACGCCGCCCAGCCCGACTTCTCCGAGACCACGGGCGACGGGACTGTGGGCGGCGGGGGCGGCGCGCCCCAGACGGCCTTGTGATCGGCGCTGGAGACATCACGCAGGAACGAGACGACCACAACCAGGGAGGCGCGACACCATGAGCGAGTTCGAGCTCTACTCGCACGAACTGCTGGCGTCGTTAGTCCAGGACGGCAACCCGGAGGTGCTCTCGGACCGTGGCTACGCGCTGATGGACGCGGCCGAGGTGCTGGGCGTCATCGGCGCGGAGATCGCGGAGCGGATGCGGCGCGTGGCATGGGAGGGCGAGGCGGCCGAGGCGTTCCGCGCCTGGGGCCAGCACTTCGGCCAGGAGTCGAGCGTCCTGCGCGACTACGCCGACACCATCGGCGAGGCCATGATCACCGCCGGCACGGCCCTCCGCGAGGCCCAGACCACGATGCCGCCGCTGCCCGACTCCGTGACGAGCCCGGAGGCCAGGGCCACCCCGTTGGCCGAGATGCAGGCGGAATCCGACCGCCAGGAGGCAATCCGCGTCGTCGAGCGCTTGGCGTCCTACTACCGCGTCTCGACCGATCTCATGGGAAACGCGGAGGAGCCGCGTTTCGACGTGCTGCCGGTGGAGCTGCATGAGGACTGGAACGGGGGAGGTTCGGCAGGTTCAGGTGCTTGGGCTGCGTCGCCGCAGCCACATGCTGGGACGCAGCCTGGGACGGCGGCAGCGGGCACGATGCCCTCCAATCCTCAGGGGGGCGTACTTCCCGGGAGCGTTGGTGAGGGCGGTCAGCTCCGGCCCACTCCTGCAACGGAGGCGCCATCCGGGGAGGGCTGGGGTAGTGACGGCGTGGTAGGCACGACTCTTGATTCCGTCGGTGTGATTCCTCCTCAGGGAGTGGCTCCGGTCACACCGGACGGCGGCGGCGGACCACCGGCCCCGAGCCCACCGGTTAGCGGCGGAAGTGGTTTGACGGTTCCTCCCGGCACGCCGCCACCTGGCTTCGCTCCCGGCCGGCAACCCTTCTCGGGTCATGGCGCCGTACCCCCGCGTGAGACGACTCTCCGACCTGCTGTGCCGGGAGGCCAACCACCCGTGGGCGGGCGCCCCACCCCTCCCACCGCGGCTCCCCGGCCCGCAACGCCGGGTGGTCAGCCGCTCCCAGCGGGGCGCCCCATGGTGGGCGGTGGCACGGGTCAGCTGACGCCACGGAGTCCCGTCGGTGGCGGGAACGCTCAGGGGCCCACGGTCGGCCGACCGCCGATCGTAGGAGGTCGCGCCGTGCCACCCACGCCGCAGTCGCCCACTGTGAGACGGCCCCCGGCGATCACGGGGATCCCCGTCAGCGAGGGCGGAACGCCGGTGGCTGGACGCCCTCCCGTTGCTGGAGGCTCGGGGGCGGACACCAGCCGTGGTCGGTCGCGTCAGGGGTGGTGTCCGCAGGAGCAGAACGGGATCGTCGGCGGTATCCCGCGCCCGGTGGACGGCTCCAACAGCCAGGGTTCACGGATTCCGCAGGGCGGCGTCGTCCACACGGGCAGGCCGCCGGCGGAGCGTTCGCAAACGGGTCGTCCGGTCAGCGAAGGCGAGCAACCCCACAGCGGCATGAGCGGAAGAGACGGCTCAGTTGCCCAGGGCCGAAGCGCGCCTCGCTCGTCCGCTGACGGGTACGACGGATTGGTCATCACCGGCCGAACCTCCGCCTCGTCTGGCACAGAAGCCGGTGCGGGGACCTACGGGCAGGCAACGATGGACGGCCGCGCAGGCGAGAGCGGCCAGCAGCGCACCGAATTGCCCAAACCCCAGGGCGTTATCGGCTTGCCTGACCAACACCAAGGGCCGCAACGCAACACCGAGGACACACGGGGGAATATCGATGTCCAGCGGTCAGAGGGGGAGGGACAAACCTCATGACACGGCACTTCGCCCGCACTGTGGGATTGCTACTGGTCTCAAGCCTGTCGGTGGTGGCGGCCGCGACATCATCAGCCCAAGCCGACAGTCCACAGGATCCCTGGTACCTGGAGACCCTCCGGGCGGACGATATATGGGAGCAGGCGCGGGGAGAGGGGGTGACCGTCGCGGTGATCGACTCCGGCGTCGATGACTCGGTGTCCGAGTTGGAAGGCCAAGTCCTGGAGGGAACCGACCTGACGCTCAGTCCGGATGGGGCTCACATCGACGAGACAGGTCACGGGACCAGTATGGCGGCCCTGATTGCCGGCACAGGTCTGGGTGATGGAATCCAAGGACTCGCACCAGGCGTCCAGATTCTTCCCATTCGCGTCACCGCGAAGGACGGCGTAATTGACTTCGGATACGAACAGCGCATGGCAGACGCGATTGAATACGCAGTTGCCGAAGGAGCTCAGATCATCAGTATCTCTCAGGCATCACAGGTCGCCGGGGCGTCACGAGAGGAAGTAGAGGATGCTCTCGCTGAGGCTGCGCGTCAAGACGTACTGATCTTCGCAGCTTCCGGCAACCGAGGTGACATCGACAACTCGGCTGAGTTTCCATCAAAGCTTGATGGAGTGATCGGCGTTGGTGCCGTGGACAGCACGGGGGCCCGTGAGGACTATTCCACGCGAGGCCCTCACGTCGCGCTGGCCGGTCCCGCCAGCGATGCCCCCGGGCACTGCGAGTGGCCCGATCACGAAGTGTGCCTGATGTCAGGCGGGACCAGCAGCGCCACCGCCCTGGCCTCCGCGTCAGCCGCCCTGATTCGTTCAGCTCATCCGGACTGGACGAAGAACCAGGTCCTCCGCGTGATGATGGAAACCGCAGACGGCCCGGCGAACGGTGAGCGGAACGACGAGATCGGCTACGGCATGGTCCGCCCCGACCGCGTCATCCTCCACGGCGAGGGCGACCCCGGCGACCCCGACACCAACCCACTCTTCGCCTCTTTCGAGGCAACCCTGGATCCTCCACCAACCCCCGATCCCACTGAAGAAGAGGCATCAGTCCCCACCTCTGCTCCCAACCCGGACGGGGAACCCACAGCCGACCCCAGCGCGTCCCCAGCGACAGACAACCCCGCGGCGGCGGAAGCTTCCAGCGACTCCAACTCCGGCGCCTTCATCCTCTTCGGCCTTGCGGCAGCGGTATTGGCGGCCGGAGTTCTCACAGCACTCATCCTTCACCGCCGCAGCACGACGCGGCTGTGACAACACAGGAGCATCACTGACAAGGGAGGGCACAACATGTCCGAGGGAGCATCTGGCGGCGCGAGCGACCTCAGGGTCGAAGACGACCCGATCACGCGTCTCCTGGCCGACCTCGATCAGGCAGTCGAATACCTGCGGGGGGATCACTCGACGCTCACCGCGATGCTGTCCGATGTGACGGGCGGCTGGCAGGGCGCTGCAGCAGCGCAGTTCAACACCGGCCAGAGCGACGCGAACGTCAACCTCGACCGTCTCATCCAGGCGCTGTCGAATCTCCGCGAGCTGGTCCAAATGAGCAGGGACGGCTTCGCGGGCGAGGAAGAGGAACGCGCCGCCGAACTGAAGAACGTCACGTCTGACTTGCAGAACGTGAACACGGCCATCCTGAACATCTGACATCACAATCGAGGAGATCCCATGACTCTCAATGTCCGATATGGTGCGCTGGACCTCGGCGCCGAGCAGATCAGGACGGTAACGGGCAATCTTGTCGAGCGGCTGGAAACGCTGCAGACGAGCCTCCGGTCCGTCGCGGCCGGCTGGGACGGCGAGGCGATGCGAGCGTTCAACGTGAACATGAACGCCTTCACTCAGGAACTGGACAAGCTCCGCATCGTCCAGACCAACACGGGCACGTCTGTCAGCAACGCCCGCGCCTCCTACCAGAGCCAGGACCACCGGAACGCTTCCCGCATCATGGGAGCCTGATCAGCGTCAACTCCAACGTGTGCGGTGTAGTGGCGTTAGTAGTCCGCCTTTGCCACTACACCGCGCCATGCAGGAAGCATTAGGACTTGAATGGTGATCTATCCGAATTCACTGGCGAGCGCACGGAGGTGCTACGCGCCTCTTGGACCACCGAGGTGTGACAGCCCTGCTTGCTACCGTGGACGATCGGGCGGACACGCAGGGGGATGGTCGACATGGGCCTGACGGACGGCGGGTCGGCGGGGGCTCCGGAGATCCCCGACACACCGGGTGACGACGATCTGGTCGTGCACTCGGCGGAGCTGACGCCGATCGGGGACGAGGCGTACGAGCTGCGCACCGGGCTGAGAACGCAGCGCCAGACGGCCGGGCCGTCCAGCGCGGCGGCGAGCCGGGCGCTGCGCGACGGCGGCCTCGACAGCGGGGACGCGCTGACTACGGTGCGTGAGCGCTTCGTGGAGAAGGCCAATATGCTCGCCGACGCCTGCCAGTCGATCGAGGAGCACCTCGGCGTGACAATCTCCTCGCACGCCGCGCAGGAGGACGACATCGCGGCCGGGCTGCGGAACGCCTCTGCCAGTGCCGAAGCCAGTGGCCTGAGCCCGTCCCAGGTGCGCTTCATGGAGGCGTTCGGCATGACCCCGGAGGACTTCAACCGGCCGTCGGAGCAGCGGCCCGCCGCAGGGCTCAACCCGGCCATCATGGAGCTTGAGTGATGCCGACCTACCATGAGCTGATCGATCTTCGCGTCTCCGACCTCGACTCGGCGGTGGAGGACTGGAGGTCGACGTACCAGGGCCTGGACGACCTGGCCGAGCAGGCCCGGGACGGGATGAAGGCGAAGGCCGAGTCCGCCAACTGGCGCGGCGAAAACGCGGGCGTGACACGTGGGTACGTGGTCGCCGTCGCCGGGGACTTCCAGTTAGCCTTCGAGGAGGCGAGGGGCATCCACGGCGTGCTGTCGGATCTGCGGGACGCGCTGCGCTCATGCAAGCAGCGGCTGGAGACGCTGCGCGACGAGGCGCGGGAGACAGGGCTGGAGATCGGGTCCGACGGCAAGGTGACCGCCCCGCCGCAGGACCCCAATCAGCCGTCGCCGTCGCTGCAGGACCCCTTGTTGGCCGGGTTGCCGGACGAGAACCTCCGGCCGCCGGAGCGGCTGGCGGAGATCGAGGACCTGGAGGCCCAGATCGCCGCCATCCTCGCCGAGGCGGCGGAGTACGACACGGCGGCGAAACAGGCGCTGAACGACCTGGCGGGGCCGGACGGCACCGGATTCGTGGACGGCGCGTGGCGCGACCTGGACGAGGCGAGGGAGTGGTACGGCGAGCAGGACGCCCAGCTCGCGCTGGCCCTGATGACCGGCGGCCCCGCCGACATCACGGACAGGGACCTGGAGCGCCTCAACGAGCTGCTGACCGAGCACGCCCACAACGAGGCGTTCGCCACCTACCTGGCGACGGGGCTGGGGGCGAGGGGGACGCTGGAGTTCTGGGACCAGATGCTGAACCCGGGGCATCAGTTCGCGGCGGGCGAGGACCGGACTCAGCTGCTGACGGACCTGCAGTCCAACCTGGGCGCGACGCTGGGCCTGGCGACGCGGAGCGGAGATCCCGCGATGCAGGACTGGGAACGCAACATGATCGAGTTGGGCGACGAGCGGTTCGGGGACGAGTACGGCGACCCGAATTGGCAGCCGTACGGCTACCAGCTCATGAGCAGCCTGATGGGCACGGAGGCCGGGGATGCGACCGGCAAGTTCGGGAAGGACTTCCTGACGGACTACGGCAACGCGCTGCTGGAGTTCGAACAGGGAATGGACCCGCCCGGGTCGGAGTGGGAGACCGCCTACACCGGCACCTCGCCCACCGGTATGGGCAGCGACGCCTTCCGGCTGGACCCCATGACCGGATACATGGAGGCGCTCAGCCACAATCCGGCGGCGGCGACGCAGATCTTCTCCATGGGCGAGAACGCAGAGACCATGCAATACCTGCTGGTCGACCGCCAGGGAGAGCACGGCATCCTGCAGGGAGAGACAAGCGAGAGCTACACCACCGCTTCCCTCGACGCGACCGGCAACGCCCTGCTCGCGGCCACGACGGGCCTCAATCCTCACGACCTGTCGGCTGAGCCGGTCGGGGAGGACTGGAAGCACGACCAGCTGCGGAACGACGCGCTTTCCATCCTGGCCGAGACGGAGGACGACTTCCCGGAGGAACTGCGCAATCCGGTGTCAGCAATGCTGGTCAATCACGGGAGCGACTTCGTGGACACGATGACCCTCCCGTTGGACGAGCGCCCTATGGACAAGGGGGACCTGTACGACGTGGTCACACAGATCTCGCGGGGTGAGGAGTCATATGCCTTGCTGAACGAGGGGATGAACTACCATCTCACGGACTACATCACCAATCCGCAAAACAACCCCGGCGACACTCTCATCGGCACTGGAGAGACCATCGGCTTCCTCGAGGCGGCCCGCGTCGACGCGCTGGAAGCGGGAGCCGAGGAGGCCAGCGAGTCGGCGGGCGAAGGAGCGAACTGGACCAGCGCCGCGCTCGGGAGCGCGGTCGGCTTCATACCGGGCGGTGGCGGCATCTACGCCGCCGGAGCGGCCATCGGCGTGGACATGGTTATTGAGGGCTGGCTGCAGGACGAGCAGAGGATCATCGAGGAAGAACTCGAAGCAGACACGGAAAATCTCGCAGAACGCCGCGACGCACAACTGGGAGCGTTCACGGACTTGTGGTGGCGCCAGAATGCCGAATGGGGAGAATCTGCTCCGGGCTACCAGACGGAGATTCAAGTACTGGACAATCTGAAAGACAGCGTAAACAACGGCAAGAATCTCTAGAGGATCATCGCAATGCTCACTCGCCGCGCCCCGAGCGTCGCACTCCCTGCCACCTTGTCACTTGCCTCAATTCTTCTCCTCTCCTGCGGAAGCGAAGAAGAGCGTAACTACTCCTTGCCTGAAAAGATCTGCGGGGTGGAAATCGACTCGCAGACCCTTGAGCCATTTCTCAGGACTGGCGACACCTTCGAAACGGAGCGAATCAGGGACTTCTCACCTCCCGGAGAGTGCCAGGTCCTGATCGACTCGAAGCGGAACGTCAGATTCGAAGTGGTACCGTACGGCGCGTACTTCAGGAATCCAATGGACTGGGCGCGGGAGAACACATTCTCAGACCCCCGCAGCGTGGACGTTGAGGCAGAGGGTGTGGTGTATTCCTCGGGCGGCGGCGCAACCTTCCGATGTCACGAGGAAGAACGGCAGGACCACAGCGAAACGCTGATGGTACAGGTCGGCTTGGTTGGGTCCGACACCCTCGATGACCAAGACGAGCGCATGGACCGCCTCGAAGACCTCCTCCGCTCATACGTCGTCGGCATACGCGAGCTCTACGAGTGCGAGGTGCCAGCATCATCCTCGTGAAATCTCGCCTGCCGCCGTTGCGGCCCGCGAGGTACGAAGCCGGGCATTGAGCTACGGTTGCGTCACGCCGCAGGCGCTGGCCGCCTCGACGATCGGCTGGAGGTATGTCGTGCCACTGGAAGAAACTCTCCAGAGAGCCGACGAGGCGAACGTGGCCACCCCGACGCATTTCCAGTACGGCGAGCGTTGATTGGCCAATGCCAGATAGAGGCAGCGCCCATGCGAACTCCCCAGCCGTAGCAGGTCGTTACTCCTCCGGCACCCAGCCGAGCTGGAAGAGCGGCGTACTCCGCCTGCGTGTAGCGAAGACCGCGCGTCCAGGCGGAAGGGGGCGCGCCCTGGTGTTGTGGAGGATGTCCCCCTCCTTCGGATCACCAGAGAGGAGAATTCCCTGGGCGCCCAGGTCGCGGAGGCGCTGAATGAAGGGGTCGAAGAGCGCGCGGGAGATGCCCGCCGCGTTGCGAGCGACGATGAAGCTGATGCCCACGTCGCGGGCGTAGGCCAGGTGCGGGATGAGGACGCTGAACGCGTTCTTCGAGACGGTCGATACCAGGTCGTGGTCGTCGATGAAGACGAAGGCGCGAGCGCCCTGCCACCAACTGCGGGCGCGGAGTTCCTGGATGGTGATGTCCTCACGAGGTGCACGACGTTCGAAGAGGCCGCCGATGGAGGCCATGTCCGTCGCGAACTTCGGCTCCGTGGACGCGTAGCTTGAGACATATTCCGCCGGAGCCGTCATGAGCGAGCGGCGGAAATCGGTGACGACGAAGCGAGCCTGGTCGGGGGCGTAGCGCTCGGTGAGCTGTTTCATGATGAGACGGAGTGCGGCAGATTTCCCGGATTCGCTCTCGCCGACCACGAGCAGGAACGGGTCCCTGTCGAAATCGACGAAGACGGGCTGCAGATCTGATTCGCCGATGCCGATCGCGATCGCGTGGTCGGATGGGGCCGGGCCATTCGGCAGCTCCTGGACGGGGACGAGAGAGGGCAGCGTGCGGATCTGAGGAGCATCCGGGCCCGACCAGTGCTGGCGAACGGTGTGAATCAGGTGGACCGTACCCTGGGCCAGGTCATCCGACCGGGGTGAGCCGTCCAGGCGCGGGAGAGCCGACATCCAGTGCAGCTTGTCCGGCGTTTGACCCCGCCCAGGGAGTTCGGCCGGGACGGCGGCCGCGACCCGTCGATCGAACTCCGAGTCCAGCGTGTCACCGAGGCGGAGCTCCAGGCGGGTCGTGAGCTGGTCCCGAAGGGCGGGGCGCAGCTCCATGTAGCGCGCGGCGGTGACGATCAGATGGACCCCATACCCCAGGCCCCTGGCCGCGAGGTCGGCGATGACGGGTTCAAGGGACATGTCGTAGTCCTGCTTGAACGCCCCCCAGCCGTCGATCAGGAGGAAGACGTCGCCCCACTGCTCGTCCGGCAGCTGGCCGGAGTTGCGCAGGCGGCGGTAGGTCGGCATGGAGTCGATGTTGTGCTGGCGGAAGAACTCCTCGCGGCGGGACAGGACGCCCGCGACCTCGCCGATGGCGCGGCGGATGCGGTCGGGGTCGAGGCGGGAGGCGATGCCGCCGACGTGGGGGAGGTCGGCGATGGCCGACAGGCCGCCGCCGCCGAAGTCGAGGCCGTAGAACTGCACTTCGCGCGGGGTGTGGGTCAGGGCGAAGGAGGCCACCAGGGTACGAAGAAGGGTGGACTTGCCGGACTGTGGGCCGCCGACGATGAGCATGTGGCCGCCGGCGGCGGAGAAGTCGCGGACGAGCGGCTCGCGGCGTTGTTCGAAGGGCTTGTCGACCAGGCCGAGGGGGATGGCGAGGGCGCCGGAGCGGCCGGGGGCCTGGAGGCCGCGGTCCGGCATCGCGCGGAGTCCCGGCAGGAGCTGGTCCAGCGTGGACGGGGCGTCCAGCGGTGGGAGCCAGACCTGGTGGGCGGCCGGGCCTTGGCCCTCCAGGCGGCGGACGATCACGTCCAGGACGGTGTCAGCCAGGGCGTCGTCCGGGGGTGGGGGAGAGCCGGGCGTGTCGGCGCGAGGGGTGGTGACGCTCGGCAGTGGGACCGGGGCGGCGGTGAAGAGGACCGGTCGGCGGGCCGCAGGCACGGGGGCCGTGGGTGCGGTGGGTCGGGCGGAGGGCTCGCGGTAGGGGCCCGAGACGTACGCGGCCTTGAAGCGGGTCATCACGTCCGTGCCGGACTTCAGGATGCCGGAGCCCGGGATCTGCGGGAGGTGATAGGCGTCGGGGCTGCCGATGGCGGTGCGCGACTCGGCGGCTGAGAACGTGCGCAGGCCGATGCGGTACGAGAGGTACGTGTCCAGGCCCTTCAGTCGGCCCTCCTCCAGGCGCTGGGAGGCGAGCAGCAGGTGCACGCCCAGCGAGCGGCCGATGCGGCCGATCTGGATGAACATGTCGATGAAGTCCGGCATGGCGGAGAGGAGTTCCGAGAACTCGTCGATGACCAGGACGAGGGAGGGGAGGGGGGCCAGTGGGGCGCCGGCGGCGCGGGCCTTCTCGTAGTCGGTCAGGTTGGCGTAGTTTCCGGCGGCGCGCAGGAGCTCCTGGCGGCGCTGGAGCTCGCCGCGGATGGAGTCACCCATTCGGTCCACGAGGGTGAGGTCGTCGGCGAGGTTGGTGATGACCGCAGAGACGTGGGGGAGCGTGGCCATGCCGGCGAAGGTGGCGCCGCCCTTGAAGTCGGCCAGGACGAAGTTCAGCGTCTCCGAAGTGTGGGTCACGGCCAGGCCCAGGACGAGGGTGCGCAGCAGCTCCGACTTGCCGGAGCCCGTCGCGCCCACGCACAGGCCGTGCGGGCCCATGCCCTCCTGTGCCGCCTCCTTCAGGTCCAGCATCACGGGCTGGCCGTCTTCATCGACGCCGATGGGGACACGCAGCCGCTCCCCGGCGGAGCGCGGCCGCCAGGTGTGCTCCACGTCCACCGTGGCCGGATCGCCCAGCCCCAGCAGGTCCGCGAAGTCGAGGTTGGCCAGCAGCGGCTCGCTCTCGTCCGTGCTGCCGCCCATGCGCAGCGGGGCGAGCTGGCGCGCCAGGGCCTCCGCCGAGGGGAGTGACAGCACGTCCGGTGTGCCCTCGTACGCCACGCCGCCGGGTGCCTGGAGGCGCAGGGAACCGGGGTGGCAGATCACGGACAGGCCCGGCCCTGGCGCCTCCGGGGAGCCGGGCTCGCCGGGGGCGAGGTCGATCACGGTGACGCCCTGCAGGCCCTCGGGGGAGGCGAAGGCCGAGTCCGGTGGTATGCGACCGTGGCCGCCGTCGAGCAGTAGTACGACGTGCGGACGGTCCAGCACCGGGCGGCCGTCCGCCGCGAAACGGCCCCGCCCCACGAGGCCGTCCGCCAGCTCCCGCTCGACCTCCGGGACGCTCCGGCCGATCAGCCGCCGCGTGCCCGCGCCGTCGAGCGAGGCGAGCTGGGTGTGGGGGAGCCACTTGGTCCAGCCCCAGCGGTCGTTGGACGCGACCACCGCCACCGTCAGGTCCTCGGGGGAGTGCAGGGCGACCAGCGAGGCGAGCATCGCGCGCGCCACACCGTGGACCGTCTCGGCGTCCCCGAGGAGCGTTATCCGGTGGAAGCCGCGCAGTGACACCGCCATCGGCAGGTCGGGCACCGTGCCGTGCGTGTCCAGAAAACGCCGCAGCGCCCCGGCGGTCAGCGGCTCCAGCTCGTCGACGGGCGCCGCCTGCGGCTCCACCAGCGGCGTGGCCAGCTGGTGGGCGCCCCGCCCCAGCCGCGCCTGCCCGAAGTCCGGGTCGGCCGGGCGGCGTTCCCACACCCGGCTGCCCTCGGCCACTAACGCCCACAGCTGGTCGGGCGCCGGGTGCAGGAACAGTTGCGCGTCGCGCTGCGCCCGCGCCGTGGCGCGCACTTCGTCGCGCACCCGGGCGAGGTACTTCAGGTAGTCGCGGCGTATGCCCGCCATCTGCCCCTGGGTGCCGCGCCGGAACCGCACCACCATCGCCACGACCATCCCGATCGTGGAGACCATCATCAGCATCCCCATGATGCGCATGAAGGGATGCGCGCCCGGCATGAAGAAGAAGACGACCGACGAGCCCATGCCGAGCATCGGCACGACCTGCATCAGGACGCCCTCCTGCGGCCCCTTGGGCAGCTCGGGCGGCGGCCGCAACGGCACGGCCTCGCCGGGCACTTGCCTGGGCAAGGCCCGTGGCGGACGCTTCAGAACGATCTGGCTCACCGGTACGCACCCCCCGCGTTCGATCCGCGTAGCGGACACTCCGGATCCTACTGGCGATCACTGACAGCACCCCGGGTAGGGTAGTGAACGCAGCCCGTTGCGACGTCCGTACGCCTGGCGTAAGCCCAACAGGCCCGAGGGGGGAGAGGTTTCGTGACGACGCCCGCAGCCGCCACGGCACAGCAGCATCAGCCCACCACCACGACCGCCACCACGACCGCCACGCAGGCGGCGGCCCGCTCAGCGACCGGCTTCTGCCGCGTCACCATCGCCGCACCCGACAGCCGCATCGACGTGGCGTTGCCCGATGACCTGCCGCTCGCCGATCTCTATCCCGAGATCCTCCGCCTGACCGGCCAGGCCCCCACCCCCGGCGCCCCCGTCGGGTACCACCTGGTCCGCCGCGACGGCACCGTGTTCGACGGCGCCCGCACGCTGTCGGCGCAGCGCGTCCTCGACGGCGAGGTGCTCACCCTGCGCCCCTTCGCCGACTCCCTCCCGCCACCCGTTCACGACGACGTCCACGACGCCATCGCCGAGGCCGTCACCCACGACCGGCGGCTGTGGGACGAGGCGATGCTGCGCGTCGCCGGGCTCGCCGGCTCGGGCGTGCTCGTCGCGCTCACCGCCGCCGTCATCTGGTTCGGCGAGCCCGCCCGCCACGAGATGCACGGCCTGCCCGGCATCGTCGCCGCCGTCCTGGCGCTGCTCCTGACCGCCTTCGCCGCCGTCCGCGCCCGCGTCTACGCCGACCGCGGCGCCGCCGTCGCCTTCGGCCTGGCCGCGCTCCCGCACGCCTTCGTCGCGGGCACGGGCGTGCTGCCCCTGGACGACGGGCACGGCGTCGGCCGCCTGGAGCTGCTGCTGGGCTGCTCCGCCGTGCTCCTGGTCTCCGTCGTGCTGGCCGCCGCGGCGAACGCGGCGGCGGCCTGGTTCACCGCCAGCGCCTGTGCGGCCGCCACCGGCGCCCTCGCCGCCTTCGGCGCCATCGCCACCGACGCCCGCCCCGTCGAGGCCGCCGCCGTCTGCGCGCCCCTCGCCCTCGGCGCGCTCGCGTTCCTGCCGGGACTGGCGGCCGGCCTCGTCCGGCTGCCCATCGGCTACACCGCCCCCACCCCGGCCGCCAACGCCAGCCCAGCGCTCGGCCCCGCCGGCCCCATCGACCCCGTTGACGCCGAACGCATCGCCGCGCAGGCGCGTCTCGGCCACCAGATCCTCCTGGGCCTCACCGGCGGCTTCGCCCTCCTGGCCACCGCCGCCACCGCCGTCCTCGGCTTCTCCGGCGGCGAGAACAGCGGCTACGGCCAGCTGCTGGGCCTGGCCACCGGCGCCGCGCTCCTCACCCGCGCCCGCCTCTTCCGCTACGCCGTCCAGGTGACCGTCGTCCTGACCGCGGGGATCGTCTCCCTCGGCCTCCTCGTCCTCGGCTTCGCCCTCCACCCGCCCGCCGCCGCGCTCCGCGACCTCCTCGCGGGCGACGCCGGCCCTCTCGACCTGCGCACCCTGTGGCTCGCCGCGGCGCTGACGGCGGCGGCCGGCCTGCTCGCCGCCGTCGCGCTGATCGTGCCGCGAGCCGGGCTCACCCCGTTCTGGGGCCGGATCCTCGACCTCACCGAGAGCGCGCTCCTGCTGTCGCTGACGCCGCTGTGCCTGGCGGTGCTCGACGTCTACGCCGAGGCGCGCGGCCTCACCAGCGGCTGAGCGCTGAGCGCTGAGCGGTCGGCCGCGTACGCTCCGGATGCCCCGGATGTGCTCCTGCCGTCGTCCTGCTGTAACCTGCCTAGCGGCCGTGTGCGTACGCGCCCCCGGAGACTTCGAGATGTCGAGCTCTGGAGGAAGCGCTCAGCGGACCCGCCTCCCGAGTTCCGGAAGCTCCCCCGTGGATCAGGCCGGGGGCACTCGGTGGCTAGCCGATTGAATCATCAAGGAGTAAGCGTGTCGTCGCTCGATGCCGCCACGAAGCAGAAGATCATCGCCGAGTTCGCCACCAAAGAGGGCGACACAGGCTCCCCCGAGGTTCAGGTGGCGTTGCTGTCCCGGCGCATCTCGGACCTGACCGAGCACCTGAAGACCCACAAGCACGACCACCACTCCCGCCGGGGCCTGCTGCTTCTGGTCGGCCAGCGCCGCCGCCTGCTGCAGTACCTGGCGCGCAAGGACATCCAGCGCTTCCGCGCCCTGGTGGACCGCCTCGGCATCCGCCGCGGCGCGGCGGGAGCCAGGTAACAGGCACAGACAGGGAGCGGCCCGGGCCCGGGGGTCGCTCCCTTCGCCGTACCTGGACGCACGCAAACCGGGCCGACCAGTCGGCGCCTTTGTAGGCTGGTCTCACAAGAAAAGATGTGACACACCGCATACCGCAGGAGGCGGGGGCGCCTTCTTACCGTTGCCGGTCCTCGGTAGTGGCTCCCGGGCGGCGCCCGGGTGCTTCGATCGATGACCGGCCAGTTGGGAGGTGCTCCACCTCACCGCCCCTCCGCAGCACGCGGCGGGGGCACAGAACGAGGAGTATTCGAAGGTGGAGAACGAGACCCACTACGCCGAGGCCGTCATTGACAACGGCTCCTTCGGCACCCGCACCGTCCGCTTCGAGACGGGCCGCCTGGCCAAGCAGGCCGCCGGCTCCGCGGTGGCGTACCTGGACGACGACACCATGGTCCTGTCCGCCACCACCGTCTCGAAGAACCCGAAGGATCAGCTGGACTTCTTCCCGCTCACCGTCGACGTCGAGGAGCGGATGTACGCCGCCGGGAAGATCCCCGGCTCCTTCTTCCGCCGCGAGGGCCGCCCGTCCGAGGACGCCATCCTCACCTGCCGGCTCATCGACCGCCCGCTGCGCCCGTCCTTCGCCAAGGGCCTGCGCAACGAGATCCAGATCGTCGAGACGATCATGGCGCTCAACCCCGACCACCTCTACGACGTGGTCGCCATCAACGCCGCCTCCTGTTCCACGCAGCTCGCCGGGCTGCCCTTCTCCGGCCCCATCGGCGGCACCCGCGTCGCCCTCATCCGGGACCAGTGGGTGGCGTTCCCCACCCACACCGAGCTGGAGGAGGCCGTCTTCGACATGGTCGTCGCCGGCCGCGTCCTCCCCGACGGCGACGTCGCGATCATGATGGTCGAGGCCGAGGCCACCGAGAAGACGATCGAGCTGGTCAAGGGCGGCGGCACCGCCCCGACCGAGGAGGTCGTCGCCGAGGGCCTGGAGGCGGCCAAGCCCTTCATCCGGCAGCTCTGCCAGGCCCAGGCCGAGCTGGCGTCCCGCGCCGCCAAGCCGACCGCCGAGTTCCCGGTCTTCCTGGACTACCAGGACGACGTGCTGGAGGCGCTGTCCGCCGCCGTGCGCGACGAGCTCGCGCAGGCGCTGACCATCGCCGGCAAGCAGGAGCGCGAGGCCGAGCTCGACCGCGTCAAGACGGTGGCCGCCGACAAGCTGCTGCCGCAGTTCGAGGGGCGCGAGAAGGAGATCTCCGCCGCCTACCGGGCGCTGACCAAGCAGCTGGTGCGCGAGCGCGTCATCCGCGACAAGGTCCGCATCGACGGCCGCGGCGTCACCGACATCCGCACCCTGGCCGCCGAGGTGGAGGCGATCCCGCGGGTCCACGGCTCGGCGCTCTTCGAGCGCGGCGAGACGCAGATCCTCGGCGTCACCACGCTGAACATGCTCCGCATGGAGCAGATGCTGGACACCCTCTCCCCGGTGACCCGCAAGCGGTACATGCACAACTACAACTTCCCGCCCTACTCCACCGGCGAGACCGGCCGCGTCGGCTCCCCCAAGCGCCGCGAGATCGGCCACGGCGCGCTGGCCGAGCGGGCACTGATCCCGGTGCTGCCGGCCCGCGAGGAGTTTCCCTACGCCATCCGCCAGGTCTCCGAGGCGCTCGGCTCCAACGGCTCGACCTCCATGGGCTCCGTCTGCGCCTCCACCATGTCGCTGCTGAACGCCGGCGTACCGCTGAAGGCCCCGGTCGCGGGCATCGCCATGGGCCTGATCTCCCAGGAGATCGACGGCGAGACGCACTACGTCACGCTGACCGACATCCTGGGCGCGGAGGACGCGTTCGGCGACATGGACTTCAAGGTCGCCGGCACCCGGCAGTTCGTCACCGCCCTCCAGCTCGACACCAAGCTCGACGGCATTCCCGCCTCCGTGCTGGCCGCCGCGCTGAAGCAGGCCCGCGACGCCCGCCTCCACATCCTCGACGTGATGAGCGAGGCCATCGACGTTCCCGACGAGATGTCGCCGAACGCGCCGCGCATCATCACCGTGAAGATCCCGGTGGACAAGATCGGCGAGGTCATCGGCCCCAAGGGCAAGATGATCAACCAGATCCAGGAGGACACCGGCGCCGACATCACCATCGAGGACGACGGCACGATCTACATCGGCGCCGCCGACGGCCCCTCCGCCGAGGCCGCCCGCGTCACGATCAACGGCATCGCCAACCCGACGATGCCCGAGGTCGGCGAGCGGTACCTGGGCACGGTCGTGAAGACCACGACCTTCGGCGCCTTCGTCTCGCTCCTCCCCGGCAAGGACGGCCTGCTGCACATCTCGCAGATCCGCAAGCTCGCCGGCGGCAAGCGCGTGGAGAACGTCGACGACGTCCTCGGCGTCGGCCAGAAGGTGCAGGTCGAGATCGCCGAGATCGACCAGCGCGGCAAGCTCTCCCTCGTCCCCGTCCTGGAGGAGGAGGCCGAGGAGGCCGCGGGGAAGGACACCTCCGAGCAGTGACCCGCACGCCACGTGCGACGGCCCGCCCCGCCACCCTGGCGGGGCGGGCCGCGTCCACGACCACCCTCCGCAAGGGGGAGAACGGCGCGGGCACCATCCGCAAGACGGTGCTGCCCGGCGGCCTCCGCGTCGTCACCGAGACCGTGCCCACGGTCCGCTCCGTCTCCTTCGGCATCTGGGCCCGCGTCGGCTCCCGCGACGAGACCCCGGCCCTCAACGGCGCCACCCACTACCTGGAACACCTCCTCTTCAAGGGCACCAAGCGCCGCACCGCCCTGGAGATCTCCTCCGCCCTCGACGCCGTGGGCGGCGAGATGAACGCCTTCACCACGAAGGAGTTCACCTGCTACTACGCGCGGGTCCTCGACGCCGACCTGCCGCTGGCCATAGACGTGGTCAGCGACATGCTCACCGGCTCGCTGATCGCCGCCGACGAGGTCGACGCCGAGCGCGGCGTGATCCTCGAGGAGATCGCCATGACCGAGGACGACCCCAGCGACTGCGTCCACGACGTCTTCGCCCGCACCCTGCTGGGCGACAGCCCGCTGGGCCGCCCCGTGCTCGGCACGGCCGAGACCGTGCGCGGCCTGACCCGCGACCGCATCGCCCGCTTCTACCGGCGCCACTACGAGCCCGCCCGCCTCGTCGTCACCGCCGCCGGGCGGCTGGACCACGACGAGGTGGTACGCCAGGTCCACGCCGCCTTCGCCGCCGCCGGCGCCCTGCCCGACGGCTCCGCGTCCGCCGCCGTGACGGACGCCGACATCGACGCCGAGCCCGTCGGCCCGCGCTCCGGCCGCCGCGACATCCGTGCCGCCGGACGCGTCGACGTGGTGCAGCGCCGCACCGAGCAGGCACACCTGGTGCTCGGCATGCCCGGCGTATCCCGCCACGACGACCGCCGGTGGGCCCTCGCGGTCCTCTCCACCGCCCTCGGCGGCGGCATGAGCTCCCGCCTCTTCCAGGAGGTGCGCGAGAAGCGCGGCCTGGCGTACAACATCTACGCCTCCACCTCCAGCTACGCCGACTGCGGGATCTTCAGCGTCTACGCCGGCTGCCGCACCGCCCAGCTCGGCGACGTGCTGAAGATCTGCCGCGAGCAGCTCGCCGAGGTCGCCGAGCGCGGGCTCGGGGAGGAGGAGACCCGCCGCGCCATCGGCCAGCTCTCCGGCTCCACCGTGCTCGGCCTGGAGGACACCGGGTCCCTCATGCACCGGCTCGGCAAGAGCGAGCTGTGCTGGGGCGAGCAGCTCTCCGTCGATGACATGCTGGACCGCATCGCGGCGGTGAGCGCCGAGGAGGTCAGGCAGGTGGCCGCCCGGGTGCTGGGGCAGCGCCCCTCGCTGTCCGTCATCGGCCCCCTCACCGCACGGCAGACCGCCCGCCTGTCCGAGGCCGTCGCCTAGAGAGCCCAGAGACCAGAGAGAAGAAGATTCGATCATGACCAAGCTGCGCGTGGCCGTCATCGGCGCCCGCGGCCGGATGGGGTCCGAGGCGGTCCGCGCCGTCCGCGCGGCCGGGGACCTGGAGCTGGTGGCGGCGCTCGGCCGCGGCGACAAGCGCGAGGCCCTCACCGAGGCGGGCACCCAGGTCGCCGTCGAGCTGACCCACCCCGACGCCGTCATGGCCAACGTCGAGTTCTGCGTCCGCAGCGGCATCCACGCCGTCGTCGGCACCACCGGCTGGACCGGGGAACGCCTCGCCACCCTGCGCGGCTGGCTCGCCGACTCGCCCGGAACCGGCGTTCTCATCGCCCCCAACTTCGGCATCGGGGCGGTGCTCACCATGCGCTTCGCGCGCGCCGCCGCCCGCTTCTTCGAGTCGGTGGAGATCGTCGAGCTGCACCACCCGGGCAAGGCCGACGCCCCCAGCGGGACCTCCGTGCGCACCGCCCAGCTCGTCGCCGAGGCCCGCCGCGCCGCGGGGCTGGGGGAGCAGCCGGACGCCACCACCCGGGCGTTGGACGGCGCGCGGGGCGCGAGCGTGGACGGGGTGCCGGTGCACGCCGTCCGGCTGCGCGGGCTCATCGCCCACCAGGAGGTGCTCCTCGGCGGCGAGGGCGAGGTCCTCACCATCCGCCACGACGCGATGAACCACGCCTCCTTCATGCCCGGCCTGCTGCTGGGCGTCCGGCGCGTCCCCGACGCCCCCGGCCTGACCTTCGGCCTGGAGCACTTCCTCGACCTGGACGACTGACCGCCGTGGCGGCCCGCCTCGGCTTCGCCCTGCTCTGCGCCGCCTGCGCCGCCTACCTGGCGCTGGCGGGCCAGCGCGGGGCGCTGCTGATCGCCGAGGGCGGCTGGGTGGCGGTGCCGCTGGGCGCGGCCGTGCTGGTCCTCCCCGCGATCGGCGCGTGGTTCCTGTGGCGCAGCACGGGCTTCGTCCGCGCCGCTCACCGCCTGGCCCGCGAGCTGGAGGCCGAGGGCGGGCTGCCCGAGGACGACCTGCCCCGCGCGCCCAGCGGCCGCGTCGACCGGGCCGCGGCGGACGCCGCCTTCGCCCGCCGGCGCGCCGAGACCGAGGCCAGCCCCGACGACTGGCGCTGCTGGTTCCGCCTCGCCGTCGCCTACCACGACGCCCGCGACACGCCACGCGCCCGCAGGTCGATGCAACGCGCGATCGACCTGCGCCTGCGCACCGGCGCACGACCTCTCCACCCCGTGGCCCGACGCCATCGCGCATGACACGGGCCCCCGCCGCCCGGACAGGGCTAGGCCCGGCCGGCCAGGCCGCCGTGCTCCGCCGCCCACGCCTCCAGCACGTCGGTGGCCCGGTCGAACGCCTCCGGGCGGCCGAGGAAGTCCGTGTTGTGGTCGGTCAGCAGCGTCCGCAGCGGCTCCCCCCGGCGTGGCTGGATCCGCAACGCCTGCCCCTGCACGCTGCGCGGCAGCCCGAGCCACTTCACGGGCTGCTGCACCGTGCTGACCCGCGCCACCTCACGCCAGCGCAGGGTGCGCGTGAAGAGCAGCCCCACGCGGCGCAGCCCGCGCGGGCTCACCCAGATGCCCATCCGCAGCAGCCGCAGCGCGAAGGCGATCGTCAGCACGGCGGCGACCACCGTGGCCCCGGCGCCGGTCACCGTCCCGGCCATGGCGATGATCACGGCCGAGATCAGCATGTACGCCGCGATGAGCAGCGTGAGCGCGGCGATGGCCACGCGCCAGGGGCCCAGGCGGTAGGGGCGTCGCCAGTGGTCCTGGGAGGGATGCGGCAGCGCGGCGTTTCCCTGCGCGGATGCGGAGGCGCTGGGGTCGTGCTCGGCCGCGAGAAATGGCAGGGGCACGGCAGGTCCTCGTTCGTCTCACATGCGGCACGTGCTGTGAACGGTGTGAGGCTACCGCGCTCATGGGTTCTCGGCGGCCTCCGGAGCCTGAGGAGACGGCTGGTGTTCCACGTCGAGGGCGGGACGGGCCAGCATCAGCGCGCCGATCAGGCCGGATATGACGACGAGACCGATCAGCACGTTCAAGACGTTCTCGCGCCGCACGGTCGTGACACCTCCAGGTCGGGTCGAAGGGGGTTTGAGTGGTCTCATTCGAAACAATTAACGGAATAGTCCGACTCGAGGTTCCCGCACCTCCCGTCCCTTATGCGCTCGCCTCGCCCGCTGTCAGCGGCGGCTCGTAGGGTTGCTGCCGTGACCGAGAAAGCCACCGACGCCCCCCGTTTCCGCAGTGACGTGACCGTCGAGCTGATCAAGCACAGCGCCTCCGACACCGACGTGCTCTGGGCGGCGCGCGTCTCCACCGCGGGCGAGCAGTCCCTGGAGGAGCTCGGCAAGGATCCGGAGCGCTCCAAGGGCCTGATCAACTTCCTGATGCGCGACCGGCACGGCAGCCCGTTCGAGCACAACTCCATGACCTTCTTCGTCAGCGCCCCGATCTTCGCCTTCCGCGAGTTCCACCGGCACCGCGTCGGCTGGTCGTACAACGAGGAGAGCGGCCGGTACCGCGAGCTGCGCCCGGTGTTCTACGTGCCGGCGGAGGACCGCAAGCTCGTGCAGCGCGGCCGTCCCGGGAAGTACGAGTTCGCCGAGGGCACGCAGGAGCAGCACGCGCTGGTCACCAAGGCCCTGGAGGAGTCCTACCGGCACTCCTACGCGGCGTACCAGGAGATGCTCGCCGCCGGCGTCGCCCGCGAGGTTGCCAGGTCGGCCCTGCCCGTCGGCCTCTACTCCTCGATGTACGCCACGTGCAACGCCCGCTCCCTCATGCACTTCCTCGGCCTGCGCACCCGGCACGAGCAGGCCCGGGTGCCCACCTTCCCGCAGCGGGAGATCGAGATGATCGCCGAGAGGATGGAGGGGGAGTGGGCCCGGCTGATGCCCCTCACCCACGCCGCCTTCAACGCAAACGGGCGGGTGGCGCCGTAGCGCGCCCGACCGCCGTGCATCCCTCGGGCGAAGTGTCCGGATTGCACCATTAAGCGAAGGTCATCTAAGCTGACTGAACGGACCCGGCGCTGCCTGAACCCCCGAGCAGGCAGTGCCGGGCTCCATATGTCACCACATGTCCTCCGCCCCGAAGGACCACCGGATGCTGAGCTGCGAGTAGCGTGGAACCCATGGCTCCGACCTCCACACCGCAGACCCCGTTCGGGCGCATGCTGACCGCCATGGTCACGCCATTCACGGCGGACGGCACGCTCGATCTCGACGGCGCGCAGCGGCTCGCCGCCCACCTCGTGGACGCCGGCAACGACGGCCTGATCGTCAACGGCACCACCGGTGAGTCCCCCACGACCAGCGACGAGGAGAAATCCCGCCTGGTGCGCGCGGTGGTCGAGGCGGTCGGCGACCGCGCCCACGTGGTGGCCGGAGTCGGGACGAACGACACCAGGCACAGCGTGCACTTGGCCCGCGCCGCCGAGCAGGCTGGCGCCCACGGCCTGCTCACCGTCACGCCGTACTACAACAAGCCGCCCCAGGAGGGCCTCTTCCAGCACTTCGCCACGATCGCCGACGCCACCGGCCTGCCCGTGATGCTCTACGACATCCCCGGCCGCAGCGGCGTCCCGATCAACACGGACACGATGGTGCGGCTCGCGGAGCACCCGCGTATCGTCGCCAACAAGGACGCCAAGGGCGACCTCGGGCGCGCCAGCTGGGCCATCGCCACCACCGGCCTGGCCTGGTACTCCGGGGACGACATGCTCAACCTCCCGCTGCTGTCCGTGGGAGCCGTGGGGTTCGTCTCCGTCGTGGGCCACGTCGTCACGCCCGAGCTGCGCTCGCTGCTGGAGGCGTACGTCAGCGGCGACGTCGCCAAGGCCACCGAGATCCACCAGAAGCTGCTGCCGGTCTTCACCGGGATGTTCCGCACCCAGGGCGTGATCACCTCCAAGGCCGCCCTCGGCTTCCAGGGACTGCCCGCCGGTCCGCTGCGCCTGCCGCTGGTCGGCCTCACCGAGCAGGAGGCCGGCCAGCTCAAGCGGGACCTCAAGGCCGGCGGGGTACACCTGTGAGAAGTCGACTGCCCACATGGATGTCACACAGAGCACGAATCATCGTGCCTGTAGTTGCTAACTGAATACCTCACCAATGCACATAGTCACGCGCGCCACGTGTCCACCCGCACGGACATGTGGCGCGCGTGGTCAGGAGAGTCTCTTGAGTCATCCTCATCCAGAACTTGGCCCTCCGCCCGGGCTTCCCGAGGGAGGTCTGCGCGTTGTCCCGCTAGGCGGTCTGGGCGAAATCGGCCGTAACATGACGGTCTTCGAATACGGCGGGCGGCTTCTCGTCGTCGACTGCGGCGTGCTCTTTCCCGAACAGGAGCAGCCCGGCATCGACCTGATCCTGCCCGACTTCACCACCATCAGGGATCGCCTCGACGACATCGACGGCATCGTCCTCACCCACGGGCACGAGGACCATATCGGCGGCGTGCCGTACCTGCTGCGCGAAAAGCCGGACATCCCGCTGATCGGATCCAGGCTGACGCTGGCCCTGCTGGAGGCCAAGCTCCAGGAACACCGCATCCGGCCCTTCACGCTGGAGGTCAGCGAGGGGCGCCGCGAGCGGATCGGGCCCTTCGACTGCGAGTTCATCGCGGTCAACCACTCCATCCCCGACGCGCTGGCCGTCGCCATCCGCACCCCCGCGGGTCTGGCCGTCCACACCGGCGACTTCAAGATGGACCAGCTGCCCCTCGACGGCCGCCTCACCGACCTGCGCGCCTTCGCGCGTCTCGGCGAGGAGGGCATCGACCTGCTGCTCAGCGACTCGACCAACGCCGAGGTCCCCGGCTTCGTCGCCCCCGAGCGCGAGATCTCCGGGGTCCTGCGCCAGGTCTTCTCCCGCGCGCAGAAGCGCATCATCGTCGCCAGCTTCGCCAGCCACGTGCACCGCATCCAGCAGATCGTGGACGCGGCGCAGGAGCACGGCCGCAAGATCGCGTTCGTCGGCCGCTCGATGGTACGCAACATGGGCATCGCCCGGGACCTCGGCTATCTCCGGGTGCCGGCCGGCCTGGTCGTCGAGGTCCGCAGCATCGACGACCTCCCGGACAACGAGGTGGTGCTGGTCTGCACCGGCTCCCAGGGCGAACCGATGGCCGCCCTGTCCCGGATGGCCAACCGCGACCACCAGATCCGGATCGTGGAGGGCGATACGGTCATCCTCGCCTCCTCGCTGATCCCCGGCAACGAGAACGCGGTCTACCGCGTGATCAACGGCCTGACCCGCTGGGGCGCCAACGTCGTCCACAAGGGCAACGCCAGGGTCCACGTGTCCGGCCACGCGTCGGCGGGCGAGCTGCTGTACTTCTACAACATCTGCCAGCCCAAGAACCTGATGCCGGTCCACGGCGAGTGGCGCCACCTGCGCGCCAACGCCGAACTCGGCGCCCTCACCGGCGTTCCGGCGGACCGCGTCGTCATCGCCGAGGACGGCGTCGCCGTCGACCTGGTCGACGGCAAGGCGAAAATCGTCGGCAAGGTCCAGGCCGGGTACGTGTACGTGGACGGGCTCTCTGTGGGCGATGTCACCGAGTCCAGCCTGAAGGACCGTCGCATCCTGGGCGACGAGGGCTTCATCTCGGTCTTCGTCGTGGTGGACAGCAGCACGGGCAAGATCGTGAGCGGCCCGAGCATTCACTCCCGGGGCTCCGGCATCGAGGACTCCGACTTCGCGGACGTGATCCCGAAGATCGACGAGGTACTGGCGAGGTCGGCCCAGGATGGCGTGGTCGAACCGCACCAGCTCCAGCAGCTCGTGCGCAGGACGGTCGGCAAGTGGGTCTCCGACACCTACCGCCGACGGCCCATGATCATGCCGGTCGTCGTGGACGTCTGAGCCCTCATCTCCCGGCGGGGCGCCAGGATTTGCATCCAGGCGCCCCGCTCCAGTACGTTTACGGAGCCGTCGAACGGGGAACCCGGAGACGGCCAACGAGGCAACGCCCGGTGGGTGTCCGTTCCTTGAGAACTCAACAGCGTGTCATGCTTGTCAATGCCAGATTTTTTCGAGATTCATTGCGAGGATTGTCTCGCGTGGATGGTCTCTGTTTTGAGTAT
>NZ_JBQQCA010000079.1:0-27038 GCF_052246635.1 Streptomyces sp. 6N223
GACAGCACAGAGCCCGGCCCGGCGGATGCCGGGCCGGGGCCAGTGTGACGAAGATGCCGAGTCAGTCAGCAGCCAGCGGCCTCAAGAGCCACGCCGTTTCGGAGACGGCGAGGGCTTCGACGAGGAAGTGTCCCGGGAAGACTCCTCGCTCTCCTCCTCGTCCTCCTCGTCGTACATCTCCGCGTACCGTGCGTACAGGTCGTCGTCCAGCTCATCGTCCTCCTCGACCTGCTCGCCGTTCGACGGCCGGTCCGGCGATGATGCACCCAGCTCTTCGGCCAGGCGGGAAAGGTCAGTCCTGCCGCTGTTGTACTTCAGCTGGCGGGCGACCTTCGTCTGCTTGGCCTTGGCCCGGCCGCGCCCCATTGGCTCGACCCCCTCAACGACGGGGCGCAACCGCCCCGGAGTGTTGACATCCGTTCATGATTGAGAGCGGGCTCTCGGACGAGCGCCCGATCCATCGGGCTTCAACCGTACCTGCTTCCGCGTGCGTGCGGTACGCCGTCCGCCGCACCAGGAAGCCCGGCCGACGGCCCGATGGCCCTCTCCGTGCTGGTCAGGGACGATTTTACCGTCTTTCGCCAGTCGACTCGCGCCGGGGTCCGTCCGGAGGACCCAGGGAAGACAGACGAGTGATCCCCGTTACATTCCTCCGGGCACGAGGGACCACCAGGGGCCACGAGGGGTCACGAGGCGTGAGATTCCTGGCCGCGGCCTGCCGCCATCCGCTGCTCAGCGATCCGGTCCGCCGCCACCGCCGGCGGCACTCCGTCCGCGCCCGCCCGTTCGAAGATCTCCAGCGTCGTGTCGTGGATTCCCTCCGCCTTTGCCTTCGCACGAGCGAAGTCGAAGCCCCGCAGCTCGTCGGCGACCTGGATGACGCCGCCGGAGTTGACCACGTAGTCGGGCGCGTAGAGGATCCCGCGGTCGGCGAGGTCCTTCTCCACACCGGGGTGGTCGAGCTGGTTGTTGGCGCCGCCGCAGACCACCTGGGCGGTCAGCCGGGGCACGGTGCGGTCGTTGAGCGCGCCGCCGAGCGCGCAGGGGGCGTAGACGTCGAGCCCCGGCGTGGCGGTCAGCGCGTCGGTGTCGGACACGGCGGTCACCTCACCTCCCGGGTGGGCGTCCAGCACCCGGCGCACCGCCTCCTCGCGCACGTCGGTGATCACGACGCGGGCGCCCGCCTCCACCAGGTGGTCGACCAGCAGGTGCCCGACCTTGCCGACCCCGGCGACGCCGACCGTGCGGCCGGCCAGCTCTGGCGAGCCCCAGCGGTGCCGCGCGCAGGCCCGCATCCCCTGGAAGACGCCGAAGGCGGTCAGCACCGAGGAGTCCCCGGCGCCGCCGTGCTCCGGCGAGCGGCCCGTGGTCCAGCGGCAGACCCGGGCGATGACGTCCATGTCGGGCACGTAGGTGCCGACGTCGCAGGCGGTGACGTAGCGGCCGCCGAGCGAGGCGACGAAGCGGCCGTAGGCCTCCAGCAGCGCCTCGGTCTTGATCCGCTCGGGGTCGCCGATGATCACGGCCTTGCCGCCGCCGTGCGACAGGCCGGCGAGGGCGTTCTTGTAGCTCATGCCGCGCGCGAGGTTGAGCGCGTCGCGCACCGCCGCCTCCTCGGGGGCGGGGGCGCCGGCGTAGGCGTGGAAGCGGGTGCCGCCCAGGGCCGGGCCGAGGGCGGTGGAGTGGATGGCGATCACGGCCTTCAGGCCGGTGGGCCGGTCCTGGCAGAGGACGACCTGCTCGTGGCCGCCCTGCTCGGTGGAGTGGAAGAGGAGGTCCAGGATTGCCGGATTCCCCGTGCTGGGACGTACGTCGGTCACGGTGGTGACTCCTGTAGGTCGCTCGTGGTTGGTCGTTGGTGGCATGAGCCTAAGCCTCGGGGCGGCCCGCTGGGTGCCTGGGGATCGTCACACTGGCACCATCGGGTCGTAACGAGGCGAAGGGAGGGTGGCGTGCCGAAGATCCCGTACGCGGCGTTCCTGAGGGTGTACGAGCCGCTAGCGGCCTTTCCCGAACCGGAGAGGTCCTACTGGGCGGAGTACGCCACCAGGGAGCGGCTGCCGGGCGTGCAGGAGGAGCTGCGCGAGTCGCTGTCGGGCGTGCTGGCCAGGCCGCGCGCCGCGCCCCCGGGGGAGAGCGCCGACGCCTACGTCGCCCGGGTGGACGGCGTGGTCTGCGTCTGCCCGTGGCGGACCCGGCTGCGGTCCTGGCAGGCGCTCGGCGAGGTGGGGCACTGGCTGATGCCGGAGCCGGTGGTGGACGCGGTGCTGCCGTCGGGGGAGCGGATGCGGGCGGCGGAGGAGTACGACCGCTGGCGGGTGCGGAACCCCGACGCCCGGCCCTGGATCCGCTCGGCGCTGTGGCACGTGCCGGTGCGGTGGTTCGCGCTCTTCGACGAGAAGGAGCGGCACTTCGGGAAGTCGTCCGAGGAGGGCGGCGCGCCCGTGCTGCGCTACCGGACGCCGATGGTGCGTGCGCGCCAGCGGGTGGCGAGAGGGCTGCGGACGGTGCGCAAGGCGATGCCGGAGGGGCCGCTGGGGGAGGCGCTCACCGATGTGGGTCGGTGGCTGGAGGAGTTTCATCCGAGGTCACTGGTCGAACTGGACTACGGCGGATTGGTCTATACGATTTCGGAGGACGAACTGGCCGAGGACCACTCGGTGGCCGAGGTGGCCGAGGGGCTGGCGGCTCTCGCCCGGGATGACCTGGACGAGGCGAGCCGGCGGTACGAGGAGCTCACGGACCGGTGGATGACGGTGCGGGAGCGGCAGTTCGCCAACTGAGCGTCGGCCGTTCCGCCTGGGCTGCCCGGGCCGCTTGGGACTAAAGTCCCCCAAGGTCCCCCCAAGCGTGACGGATGGCACTCTACGGAAGTGTTGCCAACAAGCAGTCTCCTCGTGTCAAAATAGGACAAGGAGCTCGCTCCTCGGCGGCGTTCCTTCGGGGTTCGTGACGTCTCATCACCTTGTGACTGATCGTTACGGATGAGTGACCGTCCGCTATGGCACGGTCCATCGGCTTCCGTCGAGGTTGAACACCTGAGAGGGCAATTCCATCGGTTTGGCCGACCCGGCTGGACGGATGGTGTAGTTGTAGTGCCGAGGACAAGCCGTTCGTCCTATAACCGACTCGGCCCGCGTCTGCCATTTCGGGCAACGTGGGTCAAGGTGCAGAATTTAGAGGAAAGAACCGTGATGGTTCGGTTCTCCCGAGGAGGCCGCTCATGACCGCTCGCACCCCTGATGCCGAGCCGCTGCTGACCCCGGCTGAGGTTGCCACGATGTTCCGCGTCGACCCGAAAACGGTCACACGCTGGGCAAAGGCGGGCAAGCTCACGTCAATCCGCACGCTCGGCGGGCATCGCCGCTACCGCGAAGCGGAGGTGCGCGCGTTGCTCGCGGGCATCCCGCAGCAGCGCGGTGAGAGCTGAGGAACACCGTTAAACCCAGGCTCCGGAGCCCCCACTTCGGCCCGCCTGACCCCGATCGCGCCGGACTCCGCCGAGTCCGGCGCGATCTCCTTTGTGCCCCCTCGCGGCCCGTTCGCGGCCCGCTGGCAGCCCGGACGCCGCCCTGGGCGGCCCGCCGGGCGGCCCCGAGCGGGGCGTGCAATTGCACATATTAAATTGGCAGGTGTCTCTACGGGGTCAGATGAGCTCGCCCCGCAACCGACTTGCGTGACTCCCATCACACCCATCGTGCCTTGCCCGGCGCGGCCCACCTGCGGTAATGCGAAAGGCCCGGACCCCCGAGTGGGGATCCGGGCCGAGGCGCCGGGGTGAAACGCGGTCCTGACGGGATTTGAACCCGCGGCCTCCACCTTGACAGGGTGGCGAGCACTCCAAGCTGCTCCACAGGACCATCGTGACCCTCGCGACCAGCGCGCGAGGCGACGCGGGGACTCTACCCCGCGCCCCGCCCGCCCCCCAAGTTGATCAAGCCCGTGCTCAACGCCCCGCGCCCGCCGCGTCGATGGCCTTCTGAACCCGCTTGTCGGAGACCGGATACGCCGTGCCCAGCGCGTGCGCGAAGTAGCTCACCCGCAACTCCTCGATCATCCACCGGATCCCGCCGACCGCCTCCGGCACCGGCTGCCCCGGCGGCAGCGACGCCAGCAGCCCGGCGTACGCCTCCCGCAGCTGCCGCACCTTCGCCAGCCGCGCCGCGTCCCGCTCCGCGTGGTGCGGGAGCTGCTGCAAACGCCGGTCGGCCGCCGTCAGGTAGCGCAGCAGATCCGGCAGGCGCGCCGCGCCGTGGCCCGTCACGAAGCCGTCGTGCACCAGGCCGCCCAGCTGCTGCCGCACGTCCGCCACCGACTCCCGCAGCACCGGGCTGGTCAGCGTGGCCAGGCGCCGCTCGCACGCCTGCCACGCGGCCAGCACCTCCCGCACCTGCCGCACCACCCGCGCGCACGCCTCCGCGATGTCGGCCCGCACCGCGTCCAGCAGCTTGCCGAAGCCCTCCTCGTCCCGGGCCGGGCCGCCGCGCGCCGCGATGAGCTGGTCGGCCGCCGCCGCCACGCAGTCGTCCAGCAGCTGCCGCACGCCGCCGT
This sequence comes from Streptomyces sp. 6N223, assembly GCF_052246635.1. Taxonomy (NCBI): domain Bacteria; kingdom Bacillati; phylum Actinomycetota; class Actinomycetes; order Kitasatosporales; family Streptomycetaceae; genus Streptomyces; species Streptomyces sp. 6N223. Next base: position 4,552 of record NZ_JBQQCA010000079.1, read on the forward strand.
GCGGGGTGGACGCCAGCGCCAGCTTGGCGGCGTTGTCCAGCCGGTTCAGCGCCGGCCGCGCCGGGTCCGAGGGCAGGCCCAGAAGCACCAGGCGGCGGGTGCCCAGGCGCATCGCCGCGCGCTGCTCGGCCTCGCTGTCGAAGAGCCGCACCCCCGCCGAGCCGTTCCCCGCGTCGACCAGCGCCGGGTACGCCTTCACCGGCTGGCCGCCGCGCCGGGTCTCCACGGTGCGCGGCAGCGGCCCGATGCTCCACCGCGTCAGGCCCTCGCGCGGCCAGGCGCTCACCGGCGTGGGCACGGGCGTGGGCGCCGTCGCCTCGCGCTCGGCGCGCCGCGTCGGCGCCTGCGCCGCCGCCTGCGCCGGCGAGGCGAACGCCCGGTCCAGCGCCGCCTGGGCGTCGGCCCGCAGCCGCCGCGTCAGCTCCGGCAGGTCCTTGGACTCCGCCAGCTTCCTGCGGCGTTCGTCCACCACCCGGAAGGTGATCTTCAGGTGGTCGGGCACCCGCGCCGGGTCGAAGTCCTCCGGCCTGACCGGCTGCCCGGTCAGCCGCGTCAGCGAGCGCGCCAGCGCCGCCGGCAGCGGGCCGGAGCCGGGGTCCGCCTCGCCGAGGAAGCGGCGGGCCACGTCCGGTGCCGGAACGCAGTGCCGCCGGATCGGCTTCGGCAGCGAGCGGATCAGCTCCGTGACCAGTTGCTCACGCAATCCCGGGATCTGCCAGTCGAAGCCGTCGGCCACCACCTGGTTCAGCACCTGCACCGGCACGTGCACCGTGACGCCGTCCGCGTCCGCCCCCGGCTCGAACTGGTAGGTGATCGGCAGCGACAGCCGCCCCTGCCGCCACACGTCCGGATAGTCGGCCTTGGTGACGCCCGCCGCCCGCTCGTTGATGAGCATCGACTTCTCGAAGCTCAGCAGGTCCGGGTCCTCGCGCCGCGCCCGCTTCCACCAGGAGTCGAAGTGCGCGCCGGAGACGACGTCTTCGGGAACGCGCTCGTCGTAGAAGGCGTACAGCGTCTCGTCGTCGACGAGGATGTCGCGCCGCCGCGCCCGGTGCTCCAGCTCCTCCACCTCGGCCAGCAGCTTGCGGTTGTCGTGGAAGAAGCGGTGCTGGGTGCGCCAGTCGCCCTCCACCAGCGCGTGACGCAGGAACAGCTCCCGGCACAGGCCCGGGTCGATGCGGCCGTAGTTGACCTTCCGCTGCGCCACGATCGGCACGCCGTAGAGCGTGACCCGCTCGTACGCCATCACCGCCGCCTGCTTCTGCTCCCAGTGCGGCTCGCTGTAGGTGCGTTTGACCAGGTGTCCGGCGAGCGGCTCGATCCACTCCGGCTCGATGCGGGCGTTGATCCGCGCCCACAGCCGCGAGGTCTCCACCAGCTCCGCCGACATCACCCAGCGCGGCGGCTTCCTGAACAGCGCCGAGCCGGGGAAGACCGCGAACTTCGCGCCGCGCGCGCCCAGATACTCGTGCTTGTCGGGGTCCTTCAGCCCGACGTGCGACAGCAGCCCGGCCAGCAGCGACTGGTGGACGCGCTGCGGCTCGGCGTTGCTGGACAGGCCGATGCCCATCGTGCGGGAGATCGACTTCAGCTGGCCGTAGATGTCCTGCCACTCGCGTATCCGCAGGTAGTTCAGGAACTCCTGCCTGCACATCCGCCTGAACGCCGAGGACGACAGCTCGCGCTGCCGCTCGCGCGCGTAGTCCCACAACGCCAGCAGCGCCAGGAAGTCCGACTCCCCGCCCGGACCCTCCCGGAACCGGGCGTGCCGGGCGTCCGCCTGCTGCTGCTTGTCCGAGGGCCGCTCCCGCGGATCCTGGATCGACAGCGCCGCCGCGATCACCATCACCTCGTGGGCGCAGCCGTTCGCGTCGGCCGCCAGCACCATCCGCGCCAGCCGCGGGTCGACCGGCAGCTGCGCGAGCCGCCGCCCCGTGTCCGTCAGCCGCTGGTCGGCGAGCGCGCCCAGCTCCTCCAGGAGCTGCACGCCCGCCTTGATGCTGCGCCGGTCCGGCGGGTCGATGAAGGGGAACCGCTCGATCTCGCCGAGCCGCGCCGCGTGCATCTGAAGGATCACGGAGGCCAGATTCGTCCGCAGGATCTCCGCGTCCGTGAACTCCGGCCGGGTCAGGAAGTCGTCCTCCGAGTACAGCCGGACGCAGATGCCGTCGCTCGTCCGCCCGCAGCGGCCCTTGCGCTGGTTGGCGCTGGCCTGCGAGATCGGCTCGATCGGCAGCCGCTGCACCTTGGTGCGGTGGCTGTAGCGGGAGATGCGGGCGGTGCCCGGGTCCACGACGTACTTGATGCCGGGAACGGTCAGCGACGTCTCCGCCACGTTCGTCGCCAGCACGATCCGCCGCCCGCCGTGCTGCTGGAACACCCGCTGCTGCTCGCCGTGCGACAGGCGGGCGTACAGCGGCAGCACCTCCGCCGGCCGCAGCTTGCCGCGCTCGATCCGCTCCAGCGCCTCGGCCGTGTCGCGGATCTCCCGCTCGCCGGAGAGGAACACCAGCACGTCGCCGGGCGCCTCCCGCTCCAGCTCGGCCACCGCGTCGCAGATCGCCGTGACCTGGTCGGTGTCCTCGCCCTCCTCCGGCGGCCGGTAGCGCACCTCCACCGGGTACGTGCGCCCCGACACCTCGACCACGGGGGCCTTGAAGTGCCGCGCGAAGCGCTCGGGGTCGATCGTCGCCGAGGTGATGATCACCTTCAGCTCGGGGCGGCGCGGCAGCAGCTGCGTCAGGTAGCCGAGCAGGAAGTCGATGTTGAGGCTGCGCTCGTGCGCCTCGTCGATGATGATCGTGTCGTACGCCCGCAGCTCCCGGTCGTGCTGGATCTCCGCGAGCAGGATGCCGTCCGTCATCAGCTTCACCAGCGTGTCGTCGCTGGCCTGATCCGTGAAGCGGACCTTGTAGCCGACCGCCTCGCCCAGCGGCGTACGCAGCTCGTCCGCGACGCGCTGCGCCACCGTGCGCGCCGCGATCCGGCGCGGCTGCGTGTGCCCGATCAGGCCCTTCACGCCGCGCCCCAGCTCCAGGCAGATCTTCGGGATCTGCGTGGTCTTCCCGGAGCCCGTCTCGCCGGCGACGATCACCACCTGGTGGTCGCGGATCGCCGCCAGGATGTCGTCCTTGCGCTGGCTGACCGGCAGCTCCTGCGGATAGCCGATCTCCGGGACCGCGGCCCGGCGCCGCGCCACGCGCCGCTCGGCGGCGTCGATCGCCTCGGCGATCTCGCCGAGCACCGCCTGTCGCGCCGACTCCTTGCGCATGCGGCGTATGCCCTCCAGCCGCCGGCCGAGCCGGTGGGCGTCGCGCAGCATCAGCCCGGGCAGGCGCTCGGCGAGGGCCTGGGGGGAGAGTTGGGGGGAGGGGAGCGTAGACATACGCCCCCAAGCGTCTCACCTCTCCGCAAGGCCCTGCGAGCCAATACCGGCGAACGCCCCCGTAAGTCACCTACGGTGACGAGGTGAGCACGAGTCCGGTTGGGCGGCCTGTCCGGCGCTGGTGGCGGGCGTTCGCCCACTCGCCCTACTACCCCGCCGCCGTGCTGTCACTGATCGTCGCCGCCTCGGCCGCCCTCTTCGCGGGCTCGTACACCTACGCCATCGCCGACCCGACGCCCCACCGCCTGCCCATCGCCATGGTCGCCGGCGCCGAGACGCCGCAGACCCGCTCCTTCCTCGCGTCCCTGGAACGCCACCTCGACACCTCCCTCGACCCGCGCACCTACCCCTCCTATCCACAGGCTGTGGACGGCATCGAGTCCCAGCACGTCTTCGCGATCATCCGCGCCAGGAACCATCGCGTGGAGCTCGACATCGCCAGCGCCGCCGGCGCCACCGTCGCCGAACTCCTCACCCAGCGGGCGCCGAGGGCCGCCGAGGCCGCCGGCGCCCCGCTCGGCGTCCGCGACCTCAAGCCGCTCAGCCCTCGCGACCCCCGGGGCCTGGCCATTTTTTACATCTCCATCGCCGCCGTCATCGTCGGCTTCCTCGGCGCGGTCCAGCTCAGCATCCACGCCCGCGCCCTCAACCCGCCCGAGCGCATCGCCGTCACCGCCGCGTACTCCCTCCTCGGCGGCCTCGCCATCACGGCGGTCGTCGGCCCCTGGTGGCTGGACGCCCTCCCGCTTCCGATCCTCCAGTCCTGGCTCACCCTGGCCGTGACGATGTTCGCCGCCGGGATGGTCTTCACGATGTTCAACACCCTCATCGGCCGGTGGGCCATCCTGCCCACCTGGGGTCTGATGGTCATGATCGGCAACCCCTCCTCCGGCGGCGCCGTCTCCTGGCCCCTTCTCCCCTCCCCCTTCGCCACCATCGGCCGCTGGCTCCCGCCCGGCGCCTCCGTCAACGCCCAGCACACCGCCATCTACTTCCGCGACGCCCAGCACCTCCAGCCCTACCTCGTCCTCACCGGCTGGGCCGTGGCCGCCTGCGCCGTCTTCTGGATCTGGCGCCACCGGCACCCCGGCGGACGGGACTAGGCCCTGACCGGGAGCGGGACCCCTCCCGACGCCCGGCCTGTAGAAAACGCCGCATGAACACCACCTCCATCACCACGAGGACGCCGGGAGGCGCGCCGCGCTCCCGCCGCCGTACCTACGGCCTGATGGCCACCGGCGCGGCGCTGCTGGCGCTGGGCCTCACGGCCAACACGGCGGTCGCGGCCGAGGCCAAGGCCCCGACGAGGGGCTTCAAGGCCTGCTACGACCTGGACTGCCGGAAGCGGATCAGGGAAGGGAAGGAGTTCAACGCCAACGGCGACTACGGCATCTCCCGGATCAGCATCGAGAACGTCGGCAGGAACGACATCAGCATCTCCTTCACCGGCACCGGCGGCGGAGGAGGAGGGTGCGGGGGCACGCCGCCCCTGGACTGCACCATCAACGGCGTGGAGGTCGATGCCTGGGACGTCGAGGGCAACACGGCCATGTTCCGCTTCAATCCCTGACGCCGCCCGCCCGCCCGCGACCCGCTCGACGCCCCCGCTCCGAGCGGGTCGCGATCACCATGTCAGTGGCCGCTGGCACGATGGCGCCATGGCTTCAGAATCCAGGCACATCAGCGAGCCGATCGCCCGTCCCGCGGGCGAGGTGTACGCCTACGCCTCCGATCCGGCGAACATCCCCGAATGGGCCCCCGGCCTCGGCACCTCCGTCGAGGAGGTCGACGGTCACTGGTTCGTCGAGACCCCGACGGGCCGCGCCGCCGTCACCTTCGCGCCGCTCAACGAGTTCGGCGTCCTCGACCAGGACGTGACGCTCCCCTCCGGCCAGGTCGTCCACAACCCGATCCGGGTCATCCCGGACGGGGACGACAGCGAGGTGATCTTCACGCTGCGTCGCCTCCCCGGGATGAGCGACGAGGAGTTCGACCGCGACGAGGGCCTCGTGGCCGCGGACCTCGCGCGGCTGAGGGAAGTGATGGAACGCCGATGAGCCAGCAAACAACCGGCTCACACAAGTGCGGTGGCTGGGGCCGGGATCGAACCGGCGACCTTCCGCTTTTCAGGCGGACGCTCGTACCAACTGAGCTACCCAGCCGGAGCGGTCCTGACGGGATTTGAACCCGCGGCCTCCACCTTGACAGGGTGGCGAGCACTCCAAACTGCTCCACAGGACCTGGTGCGCGCGAGAGACAGTCTCCCATAGGATCTTGCCTGCCCCCAACGGGATTCCCTCGCCGTGCGAGGTGCGCCCGTGTCGCTGAAGCAGAGTATCACGGTGGGTGCGCCGTCTCGGCGTGCTGCCAGGTCAGCGGAGGGGACCGGGAGGGGTCCCGAGCGGCGTGCTCGACACTCTCCGGCATGACCGAACACCGTCCCAGGGTACGCGGGGAGCACCGCCATGCGTGAAAACGTCGAGCGCGAGGTACGCCAGATCGCCTGGGAGGTAGCGATCGAGGCGATCCGGCCGCAGGCCACGCAGGCGGCCATCGACAAGGCGGCGCGCTGGTTCGTGGAGACCACGGCGCGCGAGGTCGCGACCCATGTGACCCGCGAGCTGATGGACGGGGCGCGGCTCGAAGCGGACGAGGTGCGGCGCATCGCCAAGGAGCAGGCCCTTCGCGCGGCGGCGGCGAGCGCCCGCGCGGCCATGCAGGACGTGCGGGAGGAGAGCAACGCCACGCTGCAGGTCGTGCGGGCCGAGAGCACCGCGGCGATCGAGAAGCTGCGCGAGGAGAGCGACGCGGCGCTGGGCGAGGCCCGGGACGAGAGCGGCGCGGCGCTGCGCGAACTGCGGGAGGGGGTCGGCGCCGCGCTGCGGCAGGCGCGGGAGGGGAGCGGCGCGGCGCTCCGCGAGGCGCGGGAGGGGACCGAGGCCGCGCTGTGGCAGGCGCAGGAGGGCACCGGCGCGGCGTTGAGCGAGGCGCGGGAGGGGACGGAGGCCGCGCTGCGCGAGGCGCGGGAGGGGACCGAGGCCGCGCTGCGCGAGACGCGGGAGGCCACGAGCAAGGCGCTGCGCGAGACGCGGGAGGTCACCAGCAAGGCGCTGCGCGAGGCCCGGGAGGAGGCGAGCGCCGCGCTGGCCGGCCTGCGGGAGGCGCGGGAGGGGGCCGGCGCCGCGATCGAGAGCCTGCGGGAGGAGAGCGACACGGCGCTGCGCGGCATGGTGGAGAGCGGCAAGGCGGCGCTGCTGGCGTTCGCCCGCGACGAGGCCGCCCGGGTCGTCGCGGAGATGGCGCCCCACGTCCTGGAGGTGGTGCTGCCCGAGGGCGAGCGGATCCGGGTGGAGGGCTTCACACACAAGGCGCTGCCCGACGTGCTCACCGTGCTGAACGCCCGCTGCCACGTCCTCCTCGTCGGCCCGGCCGGCACCGGCAAGTCGATGATGGCGAAGCAGGCGGCCGAGGCGCTCGGGCTTGAGCTCCAGGCGCTGTCGCTGGGCCCGACCACGCCGATGAGCAAGATCTTCGGCTACTACGACGCGCACGGGCAGTACCACGACACCCCCTTCCGCCGCGCCTTCGAGCACGGCGGGCTGATGCTGCTGGACGAGCTCGACAGCGGGCACCCCGGGCTGCTGGCCGAGCTGAACCAGGCCCTGGCCATCGGGACCTGCGCCTTCGCCGACGGCATGGTCGACGCCCATCCCGACTTCCGCCTCATCGCGACCGCCAACACCTACGGCACGGGCGGCGACCGCCAGTACGTGGGCCGCCAGGCGCTGGACGCGGCCACCCTCGACCGCTTCGTGATCGTCGACGTGCCGGTCGACGAGGAGCTGGAGGAACGCGTCGCGCTCGCCCACGCCCCGGCCAAGGAGGACGAGGCCCGAGGGGTCATCAAGGAGGTGCGGCGGCTGCGCGCCACGGCGGAGGAGAAGCGGCTGCCGGTGATGTTCTCGCCGCGCGCCAGCATCGACGCGGCGAAGCTGATCCAGGCCGGGGCCAGCGTGGACCAAGCCCTCCAGTGGCGGGTGGTGCGCGGCATGTCGGCGGCGCACCGCGCGGCGCTCGGGATCGACTCGTGAATGTGAACGCCACCACTGACGCCGCCGCCACCACGAGCGCCGCCGCCACCGCCACCGACAACGCCGCCGAGCGCGGGCCCGGCGCGGGCGGCCGGCCGGAGACCACGTACGAGCTGCCGCCGATCTGGTCCTGGCAGGACTTCGTCGACGCCGCCCGCGCCCCCGACACCATCCCCGACGGCCAGGGCCGCCACAACATCGGCGGCTGGGCCGGCGCGACCTGGGAGGAGGCGCTGGGCCTGGCCAGGGACGGGTGGACCCAGGAGGTGCCCGAGGCCGACGTCAGCGTGGCCGCGCTGCGCGAGCGCGCCGGCGAGGAGGTGATGACCACGCAGCTCGTGCCGGTGTGGGACGTCACCGGCAGCGAGGTGGACGTGGGGGCGTACCTCGCGGGCGAGCCCGAGTGCATGGTGGACGCGGCCCCGCAGCGGATCTCGGCGCGCGGCCGGGTGGTGACCTTCTTCGTCCCGGCCGGATACGTGAACACCACCCCGCACGCCTCCGTCCACAACCGGGGGACGGCCCTGGCCGCGCTCTGCTCGGCGATCCTGGCGGCCGGGCACAGCGTCGAGATCTGGTCGGGCTTCTGCGCCCACCTGGGGAGGCGGCGCTGCGCCTCGGTGGCGCGGGTGATCTCGGCGGCGGAGCCGTTCGACGTGGGGCGGCTGCTCTTCGTCATGGCACACCCGGCGTTCTTCCGGCGGCTGTGGTTCGCCGTCTGGGACAGCGCCCCGCGCGAGTGGGCGAGGCTGATGAACCGCCTCAACTACGCCTCGCCGCCCTACACCTGCTACCCGGAGGACCTCCCGGACGGCGTCACGGACCCGTACATCTTCCCCTACCTGGCGCCGCAGGACCCGCAGTGGCGGACCTTCGACTCGGCGATGGCCTGGTGCGAGGGGATGTTCCGGGACCTCGGGCTGGTCAGGGAGTCCTAGCCTCACAACGCCAGCAGCACGGCGTAGGCGAAGAAGAACGCCGCCATGATCGCGGCCACGAGGACGACCGCGACCAGCGGTGCGGCGGCCCAGCCCCGCAGCGGGTTGTGCGTCTCGCGCGGGCCCGCGCCCGAGGTGCTGCCCTCGGCGGGCGGGGTCTCGCCGGCCGGCACCGAGCCGCCGCGGTCGAGGCCCGTCGTGGTGCCCGGGTCCGGGTCGGGGTTGGCCTCGCCGATTCCTCTCGACGTTCTCGACCTTCCCGACCTTCGAGGCCTTCGCGACCTTCTGGTTTCTCCCATAAGTCACATTCTGGACCCTGCGCGCCCCCACACGCCCACGAAGGAGTCAATCACCGCCGGTGTGGTACCTCGCCGCTACAACAAGCCCCACAGCGCAGCGGAAGGGACGGACGGCACCATGGTGACGCTGACGAAGCCGCCGGAGGCGGCACCACCGGGGCGGTCGCGCAAGACCAGGGCGCCGGGCCGGGCCGTGGTCGGCTGGCTGACCACCACCGACCACAAGCAGATCGCCGTGCTCTACATCGCCACCGCGTTCGGCTTCTTCCTCGTCGCGGGCGCGCTGGCGCTGGTGATGCGGGCCGAGCTGGCCCGCCCCGGCATGCAGCTCATCTCCGCCGAGCAGTACAACCAGGCGTTCACGCTGCACGGCGGCATCATGCTGCTGCTCTTCGCCACCCCGCTCTTCGCCGGCTTCGCCAATCTCATCATGCCGCTGCAGATCGGCGCCCCGGACGTGGCGTTCCCGCGCCTGAACGCCCTCGCCTACTGGCTCTTCCTCTTCGGCGGCCTGCTCGTCCTCGGCTCGCTGCTGACGCCCGACGGCTCCGCCAGTTTCGGCTGGTTCTCCTACGCCCCCCTCAACAACGCCGTCCACTCGCCCGGCATGGGCCCCGACATGTGGATCATGGGCCTGGCTCTGGCCGGCTTCGGCACCATCGTCGGCGCCGTCAACTTCATGGCCACCATCATCTGCATGCGCGCCCCCGGCATGACGATGTTCCGGATGCCGATCTTCACCTGGAACGTGCTGCTCACCGGGGTCATGGTGCTGCTGGCGTTCCCGGTGCTGGCCGCCGCCCTCTTCGCCCTGGAGGCCGACCGGGCCTTCGGCGCCCACATCTTCGACTCCGCCAACGGCGGCGCCCTGCTGTGGCAGCACCTCTTCTGGTTCTTCGGCCACCCCGAGGTCTACATCATCGCGCTGCCGTTCTTCGGCATCATCAGCGAGATCATCCCCGTCTTCTCCCGCAAGCCGATCTTCGGCTATCTCGGCCTCATCGCCGCCACCATCACCATCGCCGGGCTGTCCATGACCGTCTGGGCCCACCACATGTTCGCCACCGGCGCCGTCCTCCTCCCCTTCTTCTCCCTCCTCTCCTTCCTGATCGCCGTGCCGACCGGCGTGAAGTTCTTCAACTGGATCGGCACCATGATGAAGGGGTCCCTCAGCTTCGAAACGCCGATGCTGTGGTCGATCGGCTTCCTCGTCACCTTCCTCTTCGGCGGCCTCACCGGCGTCATTCTCGCCTCACCGCCGCTGGACTTCCACGTCACCGACACCTACTTCGTCGTCGGCCACTTCCACTACGTCGTCTTCGGCACCGTCGTCTTCGCCATGTTCGCCGGCTTCCACTTCTGGTGGCCCAAGATGACCGGCACGATGCTCAACGAGACCATCGGCAGGATCCACTTCTGGACGCTGTTCGTCGGCTTCCACACCACCTTCCTCGTCCACCACTGGCTCGGGGCCGAGGGCATGCCGCGCCGCTACGCCGACTACCTCGCCTCCGACGGCTTCACCGCGCTCAACACGGTCTCCAGCATCGGGGCGTTCCTGCTGGGCATGTCCACCCTCCCCTTCCTCTACAACATCTGGTGGACCGCCCGGCACGCCCCCGCAGTCGAGGTCGACGACCCCTGGGGATTCGGCCGCTCCCTGGAGTGGGCCACCTCCTGCCCGCCGCCCCGCCACAACTTCATCTCCCTCCCCCGCATCCGCTCGGAGTCCCCCGCCTTCGACCTCCACCACCCCGAGGTCACCGGGAGCGAACTGGAGGTCCAGCCGCGCCAGGGCACCATCCGCCACGTCGGCTGACGGGCCTGCGTTGCCGCAGCGGCTCAGCCGCCGAGCGCCGCGAGGTAGCGGCGGGCGCCGCGCGCGAGCCCCGGCCAGTCGCCCGCCTCGAGCGCATCGGCGTCGATGTGGCGTACGCCCACGCCCACGCCGACGCACCCCGCCGCCAGGCAGTCCCGCCCCAGCTCGGCGGTGATCCCGCCGACCGCCAGCAGCGGGATGTCCGGCAGCGTCGTGGCGAGCTGCCGCACGTACCCCGCGCCGACCGGGCCCACGGGGAAGATCTTCACCACGTCGGCTCCCGCGCGCCGCGCCTGCGCGACCTCGGTCGGGGTGAAGGCGCCCGGCACCGAGACCAGCCCGGCCTCCTTCGTCGCGGCCACCACCTCCGGGTCCAGGTGCGGCGAGAGCAGGAACGCCGCACCCGCGTCCGCCGCCGCCTTGACCTCCTCGCGGCTGCGGACGGTGCCCGCGCCGATCAGCGCGCGGTCCCCGAAACGCCGCGCCAGCTCGGCGACGCAGCCGAGCGCGCCCGGCGTGTCCAGCGTCGTCTCGAAGCCGGTGACGCCCGCCTCCAGCAGAGCCTCGGTGGCGGCCAGCGCGGCGTCGGGCGCCAGCCCCCGGTAGATGACGACGAGGCGGGGAAGGGCGGATGAGGACGAGGACGAGGATGCGGATGAGGATCTCGGTGCTGCGTCCATGGCCATGGCGTTCACGGTGTGGCTCCCAGGTCAGGCGGCGGGTATCTCCACCGTCTCAAAGCTGCGTGCCGAGGTCAGCATCGCCTCCATCACGTGGTGGGTGCGCAGCTGGTCCCGCAGCGTCGGCAGCGGCGTCGCCCGGCCGCGCACCACGTCGAGGAAGTGCGCGATCTCCGCGTCCTGGCCCGCCGCGCCCGTCGTGTCCTGCCAGCGGTGGTGCGTGCCGCCGTCCCACGCGGTCTCGGTCCACGCCGCCCAGCCCGCGATGGGATCGGCCTCGGCCATGCCCTCGGTGCCCAGCACCCGCACCACCCGCACCCCGGGCCGGGGCCGCTGCGAACGCCCCGACTGCTGGAAGCTGCCGATCCTGCCGTCGGCGAACCGCAGCGAGGCGACGATGTCGAGGTCGGTCCGCGGCCCCGTCGGCCCCTCCGCCCGGTCCGGCAGCGTGAACGCCCCGACGTGCGTGGGCTCCCCGAACAGGTGCCGGATCGTCGTCACCATGTGAACGCCGCCGTTGAGCAGCCGGCTGCGCTGCTGCTGCGGGGTGCGCGGCAGTGCCGTGCCGGTCTCCAGGGTGCCGGCGACGACCAGCGGCTCGCCCAGCGCGCCGCCCTCCACCAGCCGCCGCAGCCGCGCGATGGCCGGGCTGTGCAGCCAGTTCTCGGCGACCATGGCGACCGGCCCGCCCGCCGCCTCCGCCTCCTCGGCGGCCTCCGCCATCGCCCGCACCTCCGCCAGCGACCAGGCGGCGGGCTTCTCCACCAGCACGTGCTTGCCCGCCCGCAACGCCGCCAGCAGCTGTGGCGCGTGGTGCTCGGGCGGCGTACACAGGTCGACCACCGCCACGTCCGGGTCGTCCAGCACGGTCGCCAGGTCGGTGGCCGAACGCGGCACGGACCAGGTCGCGGCGGCCTCGCGCGCCGAGTCGCGGTCGACGTCGACCGTCCACAGCAGCCGCGCGTCGCTGCGGGCCGCCCAGGCCGACAGGTGCCATTTGCGGGCGATGCGGCCCGTGCCGACGACGGCGACGCCCAGCGCGCCCGCCGTCGGGCTCGCGCCCGCGCCCACGTCCGGGCCCGGATCCGGCTCGGGTTCCGATTCCGGTTCCGGTTCCGGGGTCCGACGCGGGTCCGATAGTGCAGTGCCCATGCGATGCCGCCTCCTTGCGCCAACGCCCAGCCCCCGTGACCGGCCTTCGTGACCGGCCTTGCGGTGAGCGTCAGGTTAGGACGGGCGGCACGGCCGTCACCACCGCTCGGCGCCGCCCTTGTGGGGGCGCGCGGTTGCGCCGCCGCCGTGCCCTCGGCCGCCCGCGCCCTCGGCCGTAGGATCCGCCCCATGGACGGGGTGCGCGACATGCTCGACGTGCTGGCGATCGGCGAGACCATGGTCATGGTCACGCCCGAGCACGCGGGAGGCCGCCTCACGGGCGACGGCACCTTCGTGCTGCGGCCCGGCGGCGCGGAGTCCAACGTGGCCGCGCTGCTCGCCGAGCTCGGCCACGCGGCGGCGTGGGCCGGGGCGCTGGGGGCCGACCGGCTCGGCGACATCGTCATCGACACCCTCGCCGGGCGCGGCGTCGACACCCGCCTGGTACGCCGCGACCCGGACCGGCCCACCGCCGTCTACGTCAAGGACCCCGCCCCCGAGGCCACCCGCGTCCTCTACTACCGCGACGGATCGGCCGCCTCCGCCATGAGCGCCGCCGACGTCCGCGCGTGGCGGGCGCGGCCCGCGCGCCTGCTGCACCTCTCCGGTATCACCGCCGCGCTCTCCACGGCCTGCGGGGAGCTGATGCGGCACCTGGTCCACGACCGCCCGCTCGGTACGCGGTGGCTCAGCTTCGACGTGAACCACCGGCCCGCGCTGTGGCGCGGCGAAGACGACGACGCGGCGGGGGAGTTGCTGGCCCTCGCCCAGGCCGGCGACGTGGTGTTCGTGGGCCGGGACGAGGCCGAGGCGCTGTGGGGAACGCCGGACGCCGACAGCGTCCGCCGCCTGATCGACAAGCCGGGCCACCTGGTGGTGAAGGACGCCGCGGCCGAGGCCGTGGCGTTCACGCCCTCCGGGACCTTCCGCGAGCCCGCACGCCGCGTCGCCGTGGTCGAGCCGGTGGGTGCCGGCGACGCCTTCGCCGCGGGCTGGCTGAGCGGCCTCCTCCACGGCGACGACGAGCCGACGCGCCTCCGCCTCGGCCACTACGCGGCATCCCAGGTCCTGGCGTCCTCCTCGGACTTCGCCCCGCTGCCGCCGGCCGAGGTGCTGCGCGTCCGCGGCCGGCGAGCGTCTGACGCGCCCTGACTCGCCCTGACGACGGCCGCGCGGGCAGGGCGGGCGACGGTCCGGAAACCCCCGTCGCGTGCCGGCGGGAGCCCCCGGGCCGCCGGATTCACACCAGGGCGGTGTCGGTCACCTTCTCCAGGAAGTCCTCCTGGATGAGGATCGCGGGCTTGTCGTTGAGAAGGATCCGGTACAGGCGGGAGAACAACAGGCCGGGTCCGCCGCGGATCCAGATCAGCTCGCGCCGGTGGGAGATACGCGAGCTCAGGAGCTGGGTGCCCAGGCTCGCCCCGGCGCGGGACATGTCCATCAGGAAGGAGCTGGGCAGCCGCGGCGGGTAGAGGTGGGACAGGGCGCGCACGTAGGTGGTGCCCGAGAGGGCGCCGTTGAGCTCGACCCGCCTTCGGACGCAGGGCTCGCTGCCGATGCTCAGCCAGTGGCGCTGCTCAGGGTCCGGCAGGCCCTGAGCGTTCTCGAAGCATTCGGTGGCGATGTCCTCCAGATGGAGAGCGGACAGCATGTTGGTAAGCGTCCCGTCGCTTACCATCACGGCTCGATAGGCGGGATCAAGATGCCCGAGTTCAGCCAGATACTTGTCAGTCTCAGCCCGCGATACAAAGAACTTGGACAGATCAGAAGTCTCCGATCTTAACATCTCTACTCCAGATCGAGAGAAAAGAAGAGCGGCAGGAGTCGCAAGAGTGGCGAAGTGAGAAGGTGCTGTGCCGGCACTGCGAGAAGATGCTCCACGGCGATTCCCCCGGCACCAGCCGCATCATCCTTGAACTTCCCCACCCGCGCCCGGCCGAGACAGCCGGGAGGCCGACTCGCGGCAGCATACGCGTATTGTCAGTCAAGCGTCGAGGCGTGCTCCCTGAATTCACACCTACGGGTGAATGCCCCGCCGGTATCTCCGAGCGACATCGGGCTCAGGGCAGGCGCGATCCTGTGTTCGATGACGCCGGGGAAGTCGCTCGGGTGACCGAGGATTCGATATCGCAAGCCGTCACCGAGCTTTGGGCATAGGTTGACCCGTCCGCGAGGCGAGGTGTACGGTCGCATCTCGATTCGGAGGAATCCGCTGGGCAACCCTGCGCGTCCGCCTCCGAACTCTTCCACAACTTCTTTCGAATCTGGGAAAAGAACGGCTCGCCGTTGACCCGTAACACTCCTTTCTTCGCCAGATCTCTGGTGCATTGTTCTCACTCCTTAGAAGTCCCATGGAACCGGCGACCATCGGGGGAGGCCAGTCAGTGACGGATGTGCGCTGCGGACGCAGGCCCACGACGCGGGCCGATGAGGGGGACGGGGGCAAGGTCGTCTTCCTCCTCGGGGGGCAGGGATCGCAGCACTTCGGCATGGCGCGGATCCTGCACGACAGGGATTCCGTCTTCCGGTCGACGATGCTGCGCCTGGACGAGCTGGCCGCCAAGCGATGCGGCCGCTCCCCGCTCGACTACCTCTACGACCCCGAACGAGGGTTCGCCGACCGCTGCGACGACCTCCTCATGACGAACCTCGCGATCTTCATGGCGGAGTTCTCCCTCGCCCGGACGCTCGAGTCGCGCGGCGTCAGGCCCGACCTCCTGGTCGGCAGCAGCCTCGGCGAGTTCATCGCCGTCGCCGTGGCCGGCCACGCGACCCCCGACGAAGTCCTGGACTTCCTCGTCGAGTTGTCGCACTGCCTGGAGAGCACCTCCCCGCCCGGCGGCATGGTCGCCGTCCTCGCGGAGCTCGACCGGTACCGCGAGGCGGTCGTACCCCGGTCCGACATCGCCATCGCCTCCATCAACAACACCCAGCACTTCATCATCAGCGCCGACCGGGTGGCACTGGACCGTGCCGGCCGGATGATGGCCGCCCACGGACTGCTCACCCAGGACCTGCCGGTGGCGTACGCCTTCCACTCACCCGTGATGGAGCACTCCGCCTCCGGCATCCACCAGCTCAGCGCCCAGCTCCGCCTCCACCTCCCGGCGGACGCCGCCACCCCGATCTACTCCTCGCGCACCGCGTCCCTCGTCACCGAGGTGTCGGCCGAGACCTGCTGGCAGGTCCTGCGCGGGCCGATCCGCTTCACCGAGACCGTTGCCCGTATCCCCCACTACGCACGGCACCGGTACGTCGACCTGTCTCCGTCATCGACGCTCGCCGCGATCCTGCGGTCGAGCCTGCCCGAGGCCGTGACCTTCCCCATCATCACGCCGTTCAACGCCGAGATACAGAACATCGAGCGGCTGACCGAGCGGCTGACGGAAGGCGCCGCGGACCACACCTGAACGGCACCGCAAACCCGCGCACCGCACCGTAACCCCCGGTAGGGCACGGGAGTTGACCCACGACGAGCTTGATCCGCAGGAACCTTCAGGAGGCAGGGGGATGCCGATGGTGACGATCACGGGCATGGGCGTCCAGTGCGCCGTGGCCCACGACCTGGACGACTTAGACCGGGCGCTGCGCGGCGGCCGGTCCGGAATCACCTTCGAGGACCCCGGACTCGGCCTGCCGCGCACCCTGGGATTCCGCGGGCGCCTGACGCGCGACCCCGACTCCCTGCTGGCCGAGCCGCCGCACGACGAACGCCGCGACCGGCTGCGGGCTTTAACCCGCCGCGCCGGCAGATCCATCCGCTACTCCCTGCTGGCCGCCGCCCAGGCGTACCACCACGCCGGGCTCGACGCTGTCGCCGACCGCCGCCGTATATCCGTGCTCGTCGCCGGCAGCAACCTCTCCCACCAGCTCACCCACGCGATGTCCGAGAAGTTCCGGAAGGACCCCGCGTACGTCTCCCCCCGCTACGCCCACCAGATGTGGGACAGCGACCTCCTCGGCGTCGTCAGCGAGGCCCTCTCCATCCGCGGCGAGGGCATGACCGTCGGCGGCGCCTCGGCCGGGGGCAACCTCGGCCTGATCCAGGGCATGCGCCTCATCCGCTCCGGCGCGGCCGACGTCTGCCTCGTCGTCGCCGGGATGCAGGAGCTCTCCGACGTCGAGCTCGCGGCGTTGGCCAACCTCGGCGCCCTCGGCGCCCTCGGCGGCAGGAGCGAGGACGCCGACCCTGCCGACCCCGCCGCCTGCTGCCGCCCCTTCGACGCCCGCCACGACGGCTTCGTGCTCGGCGAGGGCGCGGCGGCGATCGTCCTGGAGTCCGGCGAGCGCGCCACCGCGCCGCTGGCCCACCTCCGCGAGGGCGTCAGCGCCCTCGACGGCCACCACCTGACCCAGCCCTCCCGGGAGGGCGAGGAGTTCGTGATGCGCGAGGTGCTGGCCAGGGCCGGGGTGGCCGCCGGGGAGATCGGCCTGGTCAGCGCCCACGCCACCGGCACGCCGCTCGGCGACGACACCGAGGCGGAGGCGATACGCGCGGTGTTCGGCCCGGCCCCGGCCGGCGGCCCGTGGGTCAACGCCACCAAGTCGCTCCTCGGGCACTGCCTCGGCCCGGCCGCGACCCTCGAAGCCATCGCCTGCGTCCTGCAGATGCGCGGCGGCTACGTCCACCCCAACCCGAACCTGACGCACCCCGCCATCCCGGGCCCGAGATACGCCCCCGCCCGTCAGACGGCCGCCTCGATCACCTACGCGCTGAACAACTCCTTCGGCTTCGGAGGGATCAACACCTCACTGCTCCTCCAGTCCCCCCTGACTCGAAAGGAATGACACCGTGGTGGCTCATCTGTTCCCGGGCCAGGGATCGCAGCAGCTCGGCATGGGCAAGGAGCTGTTCGACGACTTCAAGGAGCTGACCGACCTCGCGGACGAGATCCTCGGCTACTCCGTCCGCACCCTGTGCCTGGACGACCCGGACGAACGCCTCAACTTCACGCGGTACACGCAGCCCGCGCTCTACGTCGTCAACGCGCTGAGCCACTACCGGCTGCTGGAGGACGGCGGCAGGAGACCCGACTACGTCGCCGGTCACAGCCTCGGCGAGTACAACGCCCTCCTCGCCGCCGACGTCTTCGACTTCGCCACCGGCCTGAAGCTGGTCAAGAAGCGCGGCGAGCTCATGGGCCAGGCGAAGGGCGGCGGCATGGCCGCGGTGCTCGGCAAGACCGAGAAGGAGATCCGCGACATCCTCCGCGACGGCGGCCTCGACACCATCGACATCGCCAACCTGAACGCCCCCACCCAGACCGTCATCTCCGGCCTGCGCGCCGACATCGAGGAGGCGCGGGCGGCGTTCGAGACCGCCAAGGTCCTCAAGTACGCCATCCTCACCGTCAGCGGGGCGTTCCACTCCCGCTACATGGCCGACGCCCAGCGGGAGTTCGCGGCGTACGTCGACGCCTTCGAGCTGAAGCCGCCCGCCATCCCGGTCATCGCCAACGTCACCGCCCGCCCCTACCGGGAGGGCGAGATCCGGCAGACGCTCGTGGCCCAGATCGGCTCGGCGGTGAAGTGGAGCGAGAGCATCCGCTATCTGATGGGCAAGGGCGAGGAGGAGATCCTCCAGGTCGGCCCCGGACGGGTGCTGGTCAGCCTGCTGCGCTCCATCAAGCGGGAGTCCGAGCCGCTGATCGCCACCGACGACCCGGAGGAGCCGCCGGTGCCGCCCGCCGTGCCGGGCGCCGCGCCGCGCCTGCCCGCGCAGCGTGGCCCCGAGCGGGCGGCACCCGCCGCGCCTGCGCGAGCCGCCGCCGCTTCCGTCGCGCCGTCCGTGGCCGCGCCGCGCGGCACGCAGCACAGCGCGCCCGCGCAACTCGCCGTCGCCGCCGCGGACTTCGGCAGCGCCGGCTTCAAGAGGGACTACGGCCTGCGCTACGCCTGCCTGACCGGCGGCATGTACCAGGGCGTGGCGTCCAAGGAGATGATCGCCGCCGTCGCCCGGGCGGGCATGCTCGGGTTCCTCGGCACCGGCGGCCTCCCCCTCGACCGCGTCGAGTCCGACATCGCCTACCTCAAGCGCCACCTCGCCGGCGGCGAGCCGTACGGCGTGAACCTCGTCTTCGACCCGAACGCCCCCCGCCGCGAGGAGGAGATCGTCGACCTCTGCCTCCGGCACGACATCCGCACCGTCGAGGCGTCGGCGTTCATCACCATGACCCCCGCCCTGGTCCGCTACCGCCTCACCGGCCTGCGCCGCGACGCCGCAGGGCAGGCCGTCGCACGCAACCGCGTCATCGCCAAGGTCTCCCGGCCCGAGGTCGCCGCCGCGTTCCTCGGCCCCGCCCCCGCCCGCATCGTCGACCGGCTCCTCGCCGAGGGACGCGTCACCGCGCAGGAGGCGGAGCTGTCCCGCGAGGTGCCCATGGCCGAGGACCTGTGCTTCGAGGCCGACTCCGGCGGCCACACCGACCAGGGCGTCGCCTTCAGCCTCATGCCCGCCATGCTCCGGCTCCGCGACGACATGATGGCCCGCCACGGCTACCACAGGCGGGTGCGCCTCGGCGCCGCCGGCGGCATCGGCACCCCCGACGCGGCCGTGGCCTGCTTCGTCATGGGCGCCGACTTCATCATGACCGGCTCGATCAACCAGTGCACCGTCGAGGCCGGCACCAGCGACCTGGTCAAGGAACTGCTCCAGGGCATCAACATCCAGGACACCGGCTACGCCCCGGCGGGCGACATGTTCGAGTACGGCGCCCGGATACAGGTGCTGAGGAAGGGCGTGCTGTTCCCGGCCCGCGCCAACAAGCTCTACGAGCTGTACAAGCGGCACGAGTCCCTCGACGAGATCGACCCCGCCACGGCCGAGCAGCTCCAGACTCGGTATTTCCGCAGGAGCTTCGACGAGGTGTACGCCGAGGTCCGCGCCGTCCATCCCCCGGAGGAGATCGAGAAGGCGGAGGCCAACCCCAAGCACAAGATGGCGCTGGTCTTCCGCTGGTACTTCGACTACTCCACGCGGCAGGCCCTCACCGGGGCCGACGAGGGCCGCGTCGACTTCCAGGTGCACTGCGGGCCCGCCCTCGGCGCCTTCAACCAGTGGGTCAAGGGCACCGATCTCGAGGACTGGCGCCGCCGCCACGTCGGCGAGATCAACCGCCGCATCCTGGAGGAGGCGGCCACCCGCCTCACCCGCAAGCTGACCGCGGTGGGGACGGACTGACCCATGGCGTACAACGCGCACGAGTCGCACGAGGCGATACGCGTACGGCGTTCGGGGCCCGTCTGCCGGGTGCGGCTCCACCGCCCGGAGAGCGACAACACCATCAACGACGCCATGATCCGCGAGTGCCACGAGGTGCTGCGCACCTGCGAGAGCGAGGACAGCGGCGTCAGCGTCGTCGTCTTCGAGGGCCAGCCCGAGGTCTTCTGCCACGGCGCCGACCTCACGGCGTACGCGGAGGGGCAGCGCGAGGGCGAGTACGACCCGTCGCCGCTGTACGACCTGTGGCTGCGGATGGCGACCGGCCCCTGTATCACCGTCTCCCACGTCCGCGGCAAGGCCAACGCCGGCGGAGTCGGCTTCGTCGCCGCCAGCGACATCGTCATCGCCGAACCCACCGCCGCGTTCAGCCTCTCGGAGCTGCTGTTCGGGCTGTACCCGGCGATGGTCATGCCCTTCCTGGTCCGCCGCATCGGCTACCAGCGGGCCCACTACATGACGCTGATGACCAGGGCGATCACTGCCGAGCAGGCCGCCCACTGGGGGCTGGCCGACGCCTGCGCCGAGCGCAGCGGCGCCCTCGTCTCCCAGCACCTCAGCCGCCTGAGCAAGCTGCCCAAGGACGGCATCGCCCGCTACAAGCGCTTCATGAACTCCCAGATCGAGCCCGTGGACGTGGGCCGGCACCGGGAGGGCGCGGTCTCGGCGAACGTCGAGATCTTCTCCAACGCCGACAACCTCGACAGGATCGCCCGCTTCGTCGAGCACGGCATCTACCCCTGGGAAAACGCGAGCGCCGGATGACCTCGATGAGCCCGATGAGCCCGAGCCCGATGGGCCCCAAGACCCCGATGAGCCCCAAGTCCCCGACGACGATCACCTTCGACGAGATCGAGGCCCTGGCCGCCTCGCCGCTGAGCTTCCACGAGCTGTGCGAGCGCTACCCGCGCACCCAGCCCCTCCGCGTCTACCAGGAGCGCGACCGCTGCACCGAGCTGCCCCCCGACGAGCTCCAGCGGCGGGTCGCGGCGTTGAGCGGCAGGCTCCAGCGGGAGTGCGAGCCGCAGCAGAAGGTCATGCTGCTGCTGCCCCGCATCGAGGACTACGTCGTCGGGCTGCTGGCGTGCTTCCACGCCAACGTCGTCGCCGTGCCGACGGTCGTGGACGCCGCCGCGCACTCCGACGCCAACGCCGAGACGATCGCCACGGTCAGGGCCGACAGCGAGGCGTCGTGCCTGCTGGCCGACGAGGAGACCCGCGCCTGGCTCACGGAGGCCTGGGAGGCCTGGGAGGCCACGGCCGGGGCGCGGTTCCTCACGCCGTCGGGCGACGACGACGCGGCCCTGCCTCCGCGCGAGGCCGCCCGGGACGACCTGGCGATCATGATGTACACCTCCGGCTCGACGTCACGCCCCAAGGGCGTGATGATCAGCCACCGCACGCTGATGTTCCAGGCGGCCGTCGGCGCGGTGCTGTGGGAGATCGAGCCGGACAGCACCGTCGTGTCCTGGCTGGCGCTCACCCACAACTTCGGCCTGCCGCTGGCGTTGCTGAGCCCGCTGCTGGTCGGGGCCTCCACCGTGCTGATGGCCCCCGAGGTCTTCGTCCAGTACCCGGAGCACTGGTTCGAGCTGATCGACCGCCACGGCGGCACCCACGCGGGCGCACCCACCTCGCCACTCGAACACTGCGTGAACGCCATCGACCCGGCGGAGGTCGCCCACCTCTCCCTCGCGGGCGTCAGGTCGATCTTCTGCGCGGGCGAGCCGATCCGGGAGCAGACCGTCAGGTCCTTCACGGAGCGCTTCGCGGCGTTGGGTCTCAGGCCGGACGCCGTACGCCCGCACTACGGCCTGACCGAGATCGGCTGCATGGCCACCGAGAGCTCGGACGCCTCCCTGACCGTGCTGGAGGCCGACGCCGCGAGCCTGGCGCTGGGCCGCGTCGTCCCCGCCCGCCCCGGCCAGAGGTCGCGGTCCCTCGTCCGCAACGGCCGGGTCCGGGGCCCGCTCACGATCGAGATCGTCGACCCGCGCACCGCCGAGCGCTGCGCGCCGGACGAGGTCGGGGAGATCTGGTTCAGGTCGACGGCGACGTGCGAGGGCTACTACCGGCAGCCCGAGGAGAGCGCCCGCGCCTTCGGCGCGACGATCGCGACGACGGGCGAGAGCGGCTTCTTCAGGACCGGCGACCTCGGCTTCATCCGCGACGACCACCTCTACCTGGTCGGCCGGGTCAAGGAGCTGCTGATCGTCAACGGGATGAAGTACGACCCGCCGGACCTGGAGACGACGCTCCGCAGGCAGATACCCGAGCTGACGCTGCCGACGGCGGTCTTCGCCGTGGGCGGCGGCGAGGAGGCCGAGCGGATCGTGCTCGTGCAGGAGCTGCCCGAGGAGCGGGACGACGCCGGGTACCGGCGGCTGGTGCGGCGCGTGCGGGGGGTCATCTCCGACTACTACGGCGTGTCCCTGCACGACATCGTCCTCGCACCGCCCGGCTCCATCCCGCGCAGCGGGATCGGGAAGGTGAGGCGGAACGACTGCCGCAGGCGGTACGAGGCGGGCGAGCTGGCGGCGTGGTTCCGGGCGCGGGCGGAGGCGCGGGCGTCGGCGCAGGCGCCGACGGAGGCGTCGGCCGCTCACGAGGGCGAGGTCCGGCGGCGGCTGGCGCGCGAGGTGATCGCGCCCGCGCTGGAGGTGGCGCCGGAGCAGGTGCTGGAGGTCTCGTCGCTCGGCGAGCTCGGGACGACGTCCATGCAGTACATCGGCATGGCGAAACGCATCGAGCGGGCCTTCGGCGTTCCCTTCGCCCCGGCGAAGCTCTTCAAGTACAACCGGCTGGCCGAACTGACGGCGTACCTGGCCAAGGCGGCGGAGGAATCGCCCCCCGCCCACCCTCTCGGGGCTCCGCCCCGGCCCTCGCTGGGGGGCTCCGCCCCCC
>NZ_JBQQCA010000080.1:0-26921 GCF_052246635.1 Streptomyces sp. 6N223
GGGGTCCGGGGGCGGAGCCCCCGGCACCTACGCCGAGGCGGCAGGGATGGGCTCCGTCCGCTCCGCGTCCGGCTCCGGCTCCGGCTTCGGCGGCCTGGCGGCCTCGGCCCGTCGGTCTCGTATCTCCCGGCGCACCAGCAGCACCCAGCCGACCGGGACGCCCGCCGCGAACAGCCACCACTGCACGGCGTACGCCAGGTGCGCGCCGATGCCCGTGTGGTCGGGCTCCGGCAGCAGCTCTGGCCGCGCGCCGCCGCCGCGCGCCTCGCCGGCGTTCCCCGCCCCGGCGTTCCCCGGCGCGGGAGAGGTCTTCGTCAGCTCCACGTAGCCGCCCAGCATGGGGATGCCCAGGTCCGCCGCGCGCTCCCCGGAGCTGATCAGCATCACCATGCCCTCGGGCAGCCCGGAGCGCTCCCTGATGCCGGTGGTGCCGCTGGTCTCGTCGGCCATCATCCGCCCGGTGACGGTGACCTCGCCCTCGGGCGGGGCGGCCACCTCCGGCGCCCGGGTCGGGTCGTCGCCCGCCCGGACCCAGCCGCGGTTGACCAGCACCCCGGTGCCGTCCGCCCGCACCAGCGGGGTCAGCACGAAGTACCCCAGCCGGCCCTCGTCGTTGGACCGCTGCCGGGCCAGCACCTCGCCGTCGGCGTCGTACACCCCCGTCGCCGTGACCCTGCGGTACCGGTCGTCCGGGTCGGGCGCGCCGCCCGCCCGGGTCAGCTCGTCCACCGGCATCGGCGCGGCGTCCAGGCTCTCGGCGATCAGCTCGTTCCGCGCCACCCGCTGTTCGTGCCGGTGCAGCTGCCAGAAGCCCAACCACACCATGGTCGGGATCAGGAGCAGGGCGACGAGCGTGAGGATCACCCACTGCCGTGTCAGCAGAAAGCGGTACACAGCACTCGACCGTACCCGAGCCGGACTACCGCTCCGCCGCCGGGGCCACGTCCCCCAGCAGCCGGGTGAACGCAGCCTCGTCCACGATCGGCGTGCCGTACGCGCGGGCCCTGCTGACCTTGGCGGTCGCCGCCTCGGGGTCGTTGGTCACCAGCAGGCTGGTGTGGCGCGAGACGCCGGGCGCGATCTGCAGCCCCGCCGCGGCGGCCCGGTCCTCCAGCAGCTCCCGCTCCACCGAGGTGTCGCCGGAGAACGCCACCCGCATCCCCTGCACCAGCCTCCCGCCCGGCTCCAACCGCCCGGGGTTGGGGTACGGGCACGGCGGGCGCCGCCGGGTCTGCCGCCAGCCCGAGCGCCAGCTCCGGTCGCGGCGGCTCTCCGGCTCGCCGCCTCCGCCGCCGCCCTCGGCTCTGCCCTCGCCCGCGCCGCCCGCGCCGCCCGCGCCGCCCGCGCCGTCCGTCCCGTCCTCCGGCTCCCCGTCCTCGGACTCGAGCGGGAACGCCGTCCACGCGGTGAGCGGAAGGCACGCCAGCAGCGGCAGCCGCAGCCGCAGCCCCGCCGCCCGGTGCAGGCTCGGGCGGAACACCTCCGCCAGCACCCGGGCGTCGTCCAGCGCGTGGTGCGCCTGCCGCTGCGCGACGCCGAAGAACGCCGCCAGCGTCTCCAGCTTGTGGTTCTTCAGCGGCAGCGCCAGCGACTTGGACAGCTGAATGGTGCACAGCCGCTGCTTGACCGGCGCCGTGCGCTCCGCCCGCGCGTACTCCCGGGCGATCATCGCCCAGTCGAAGCCGGCGTTGTGCGCCACCATGACCCGCCCGGCCAGCCGCTCCGAGAGGTCCCCGGCGATCTCGGTGAACAGCGGCGCGTCGGCGAGCATTTCGGCGGTCAGCCCGTGGATCCAGGTCGGCCCCGGATCGCGCTGCGGGTTGACCGCCGTGTACCAGTGGTCCTGGATGTTGCCCTGGGCGTCGAGCTGGTAGACCGCTGCGGAGACGACCCGGTCGTCGCGCGAGAGACCGGTGGTCTCGACGTCGACCACGGCGTATCCGGCTGGATAGCCGGAGGGCCACGAGCCGGTGACGGTCTGCTGTGCGGGAAGAGGGGCCGCGGCCGCCTGGTGGTCATCGAGCATGGTCCCTGAGGATAAGGGGCGGCACTGACAGCGCCCGCACCACGGCCCGGAGTTGACGCCTGACCAGGTCGTTCCTCCGTACCTGTCTCCGGTGACGACCCTGCCGATGTCAGCGCCGTGCCGTAGTCTGCGAAGCAGTCGTCACACGCCGTCGGAGGTTCCCGGATGCTGCTCGACACCTTCGGTCGGATCGCCACCGACCTGCGGGTCTCCCTCACCGACCGGTGCAACCTGCGCTGCACGTACTGCATGCCGGAGGAGGGCCTCTCCTGGCTCGCCAAGCCGGAGTTGCTCACCGACGACGAGATCGTCCGCCTGGTGCGGATCGCCGTCACCGATCTCGGCGTCACAGAGGTGAGGTTCACCGGCGGCGAGCCGCTGCTGCGCCCCGGCCTCGTCGGCATCGTGGAGCGCTGTGCCGCGCTCACCCCCCGCCCGAAGCTCTCCCTCACCACCAACGGCATCGGTCTGGAGCGGGTGGCCGGCGCGCTGCGCGAAGCCGGCCTCGACCGGGTGAACGTCTCGCTCGACACCATCGACCCCGAGACCTTCCAGCGCATCACCCGCCGCCGCCGTCACGGCGACGTGCTGCGCGGCCTCGCCGCCGCCCGGGACGCCGGCCTCACCCCCGTCAAGATCAACGCCGTGCTCCTGCCGGGGGTGAACGAGGCGGAGGCCCCCGACCTGCTCTCCTGGGCCATCGAGCAGCGGTACGAGCTGCGTTTCATCGAGCAGATGCCGCTCGACGCGCAGCACGGCTGGCAGCGCGACAGCATGATCACCGCGGGCGACATCCTCCGCTCGCTGCGCACCCGCTTCACGCTCACCCCGGAGGGCGAGGAGGAGCGCGGCTCCGCCCCGGCCGAGCGCTGGCTGGTCGACGGCGGCCCCGCCCGGGTCGGCGTCATCGCCTCCGTCACGCGGCCCTTCTGCCGCGCCTGCGACCGCACCCGCCTCACCGCCGACGGCCAGGTGCGCACCTGCCTGTTCGCGCGCGAGGAGTCCGACCTGCGCGGCGCGCTGCGCTCGGGGGCCGCCGACGCCGAGATCGCCTCGCGGTGGCGGGCGGCGATGTGGGGCAAGAAGGCGGGCTCCGGCCTCGACGACCCCGCGTTCGTGCAGCCCCAGCGGCCCATGTCCGCCATCGGCGGCTGACGCCCGCCGGCCGCTACGGCCCCCGGCCTCGGCCCTAGGGGAACCTCGGCGGCCCTCAGCCCTCGCCGGGCCCGCCCGGCTCCCTCGGCCACTCCGCCAGCGGGACCACGTCCTTCAGGAACCCCCGCACCCCGAGGAAGCGCGACAGGTGCTCGCGGTGCTCTTCACACGCCAGCCACGTCTTGCGCCGCTCCGGCGTGTGCAGCTTCGGGTTGTTCCACGCCAGCACCCACACGGCGTCCTCGCGGCACCCCTTCGCGGAGCAGATCAGCCGCTCGTGCTCGGCACCGAACCCGTCCAACATCCTCAAGAACCCTCGGGACTCCTCACAGAACAGACATGGCGACGCCGGGCGGCCACGGGGGGAGCCGCCCGGCGTCGGTCTGTCGCTCCGACGGGGGATACGGAGCGCTCTTGAAGTATGACATGCGACGCGTGGCTCGCGGCACTGGAAGGCGCCAAATCATCTGAGGTTTTCTTGAGCTTCGCAGACGGAACGCTCACGTCCGCTTGTGATCGTCCGGCTCCGCGCCCTCCCCGCCCGGGGGGAGCCGGGGCCGCGACGCGCCGGTGATGAAGGTGGACGGCAGGGAGGGGGCGTTCTCCCGCCCGGCGTTGGCGACCACCACGGCGACGTATGGCAGCACCACCCCCAGCACGAGCGTCACCACCGACAGCGGGCGGCTCACGTTCCACAGCAGCACCGTCAGCAGCACCGCCACGGTGCGGATCAGCATCGAGACGACATAGCGCCGCTGCCGCCCGCGCACATCCTCGTCCAGGCTCTGCCGCGCACCGGTGATCCGATGGACCGCCGGTTCCGTTCGGCCACGTCGCCACAGCACACCGCTCACCACCCTCGCCTCCCACGGTACGCCCCGCGCCGGACCGGGGCCGGGGCCGGGTCAGGAGGCCGGCGCGCCGCCGCGCACCGCGGCCAGCTTGCGGCCCGCCTTCAGGTACACGCCCACGGGCCCGGGGGCCGGCGCCTCGGCGAGCCGCTCGGCCACCACCTCGCCCAGCGGGCGCAGCGCCTCCGCCTCCGGCAGCACGAACGCGGTCTGCTCCCCGCCGTCGGGCTCCAGCACCAGCCGCAGCCCGCCCTGCTTCGCCAGCCGCCGCGCCGCCGAGGCGCTCGGCGTGAACCCCAGGATCTTCGTCAGCACGGCGGCGATGCCCTCCCCGCCGTGCTCCGCAAGCTCCACCTCAGGCAGCGTCGCCACCTCGCCGAAGCGCCGCCGCGAGAACTGCGCCTCGAACTCCTCCCGGGCCGCCATCGCCGCGTCCACGCCGTGCAGCGCGGTCACCACCTCGCCCGCCAGGACCCGCTTGAGGTCCATCGGGTGCAGCGCCCCGTCCGCCAGCCGCGCCGCCGCCAGCTCGATCTCGGCGTCCGTCCACTCCGTCCACGCCCGCAGGTACGGCTCCATCAGCCGGTCGGGGACCGACATGACCTTGCCGAAGACCTCCTCGGCGGACGCGCGCAGGCCAATGTAGTTGCCCTGGGACTTCGACATCTTCGCGCCCGAGCCGTCGGTGCCCTCGATCAGCGGCATGGCGACGATCATCTGCGGCACCTGTCCGTAGATCTCCATCACCCGCCGCCCCATCTGCATGTTCAGCAGCTGGTCGACGCCGCCCAGCTCGACGTCGGCGTCGATCTCCGCGGAGTCGATCGCCATGGCCACCGGGTAGATCAGCTCCGACATGGTCAGGCCGTGCCCGCCCTCCAGACGGGTGCGGAAGTCCTCGCGCTGCAGCAGCGCCGAGGCCGGGACCTGCGCCAGGATGCCGATCAGCCGCGGCAGCGCGACGCCCGCCAGCCACTCGCTGTTGTGCCGGAAGCGGACCGTCCCCCAGCCTCCGGCCGGGGGGACCTCCGTCTCGCCTCGCCCGAAGTCGAAGAACGGCCGGACCTGGTCCCGGTACCCCGCCAGGTTCCGCGCGATGTCCTCGTCGGTCAGCGGCGGCCGCTCGGTGGAACGCCCCGAGGGGTCGCCGATCTTCGCCGTGATGTCGCCGATGATCAGCGTGACGTCGTGCCCCATCCGCTGGAAGCGGCTGAGCACGATGATCGGCACGGCGTGCCCGAGGTGCACGTCGACCGCGGTCGGGTCGATCCCGAGCTTCACGTGCAGCCCGCGCCCCTCGCCCCGCGCCGTCTCGATCCGCTCCGCCAGCACCGCCACCGACGGCAGCACCTCCACCGTCCGGGAGGCGATCAGCTCCGCCTGCTCCTTCGCCGACAGGTCCGTCAGCTCCAGATAACGCCGCGACGCCGTCTCCTCCAGCAGCCGCCGCACGGTGCTGTCGGCCGAGAGATCCTGCGCCAGCAGCGCGCGGGCGCGCTGCACGGAGTCGCCGAGGCGTGTCACGATCAGTCCACTTCCCTGGGAAGCCGGTGAGGGGGGTAACGGTCGGCGACCATCCTACGGCGCGGCCGGGGCCCGCCGAAGGCCCCGGCCGCCGCCCGGGAGGCCCGGGAGATCACACACCCGGGCTGACCGAGCTCATGTTGAACTCGGGCACGCGCAGCGCGGGCATCGCCGTCTGCGGGAAGTACTCGCCCCACTCGCGGGAGCGGCACCGCTCGGTGCGTCCGGCCTCCGTCGCCCGGCCGATGACGTCGAGGGGCGACTCGTTGAAGCGGAAGTTGTTCACCACGCCCGTCACCTCGCCGCCCTCGACCAGGTAGACGCCGTCCCGCGTCAGGCCCGTCAGCAGCAGCGTCTTCGGGTCGACCTCGCGGATGTACCACAGCGTCGTGATCAGCAGCCCCCGCTCGGTGCCGGCCACCAGGTCCGTCAGCGAGCGCGTGCCGCCCGCCTCCAGCAGCAGGTTGCCGTTCAGCGGGGCCACCGGCAGGCCGGTGAGGCCGGCGGTGTAGCGGCTGGTCGGGAGCTGGCCGAGCACGCCCTCGCGCATCCAGTCGGTCCGCGCCAGCGGCAGGCCGTTGTCGAAGACCGAGATGCCCGGCGTGAAGCTGTCGGTCGAGGCGTGGACCACGAGGAACGGCGAGGCGGCGAGGCCCGGCGCGGCCGGGTCGCTGTAGAGCGTGGCCGGCAGCGTGGCCAGCCGCTCGCCGACGCGCGTGCCGCCGCCCGCCTTGGCGAAGACGTTCCGGCCCTCGTGGGCGTTGCGGGCGTCCGACATCCAGTACTGGTAGATCAGCAGGTCGGCCACGGAGGTCGGCGGCAGCAGCGTCTCGTACCGGCCGGCGGGCAGCTCGACGCGGCGTTCGGCCCAGGCCAGCCGCGTGGCCAGGTCGGCGTCGAGCGCGGCCACGTCCACGTCCGTGAAGTCGTCCGTCGGCACCGTCACGAAGGAGGAGCGCTGCCGGTCGGGTGACTTGGCGTTGATCTCCAGGTGCCCGGTGGGCTGGTCGTGCCGCAGCCTGAGGCCCGTGGAGGTGCCCAGGTAGGTCGAGACCACCTCGTGGCTGGCGAAGCCGAACAGCTCGCGGCCCTCGGCGCGGGCGCGCGCGAAGGTCTCGCCGAGCGCGGGCGCGAAGGCGGCGAAGACCTCCGGCGAGGTCTCGGCCGGGCCGTCGGTGAAGTCCGCCGACGCCGGCACGCCCTCGACCAGTGGCTGGGCGTCCTCGGCCGAGGGCGAGGACCGGGCGGCCTCCTCGGCGGCCCGCACCAGCGGCTCGATCTCGTCGTCGGTCACCGCGCTCTGCGACACGACCCCGGCGGCGGTGCCCTGCGCCCCGCCCACGGTGGCGATGACGGTGAGGCGGCGGCCCCGGGTGACGCCGTTGGTGGTCAGCCCGTTGGCGGCCCAGCGGAGGTTGGCGGTGGAGGTCTCGTCGGCGATCACCACCGTGCCGTCGGCCCGGGACAGCGCCAGGGCGCGCTCGACGGTCTCGTGCGGTGCGCTGCTGCGCTGCGTGTCGGTCATCGCCCGGACTCCTGGGTGGTGTTGAGGATGTTGATGGAGCGGAAGAGCGCCGAGGGGCAGCCGTGGGAGACGGCGGCGACCTGCCCCGGCTGCGCCTTGCCGCACATGAACGAGCCGCCCAGCACGTACGTCTGCGGCCCGCCCACCGCCTCCATCGCGCCCCAGAAGTCGGTGGTGGTGGCCTGGTAGGCGACGTCCCTGAGCTGCCCGGCGAGCCGCCCGTTCTCGATGCGGAAGAAGCGCTGGCCGGTGAACTGGAAGTTGTAGCGCTGCATGTCGATCGACCAGGAGCCGTCGCCGACGACGTAGATGCCGCGCTCCACGCCGGAGATGAGCTCCTCGGTGCTCGGGCCGCCGGGCGCGGGCTGGAGGGAGACGTTCGCCATCCGCTGCAGCGGCACGTGCGAGGGGGAGTCGGCGAAGGCGCAGCCGTTGGAGCGCTCGAAGCCCTTGAGCGCGGCGATCCTGCGGTCCATCTGGTACCCGACCAGGACGCCGTCCTTCACCAGGTCCCAGGTCTGGGTGCGCACGCCCTCGTCGTCGTACCCGATGGTGGCCAGGCCGTGCTCCACGGTCCGGTCGCCGGTCACGTTCATGACCTCCGAGCCGTACGCCAGCGTGCCGAGCTTGTCGAAGGTGGCGAAGGAGGTGCCGGCGTACGCCGCCTCGTAGCCCAGCGCCCGGTCCAGCTCGGTGGCGTGCCCGATCGACTCGTGGATGGTGAGGAAGAGGTTGGAGGGGTCGATGACCAGGTCGTACCGGCCGGGCTCGACCGAGGGCGCGGCCATCTTCGCCGCCAGCAGCTCGGGCATCTCGGCCAGCTCGGCGTCCCAGTCCCAGCCGGTGCCGGTCACGTACTCCCACCCCCGCCCGGCGGGCGGAGCGAGGGTGCGCATGGTGTCGAAGACGCCGCTGTCGGAGTCGACGGCGGTGGCGGTCAGCTCGGGGGCCAGCCGGATCCGCTGCTGCGTGGTGACGGTGCCCGCGGTGTCGGCGTAGAACTTGTTCTCCTGCACCGCCCAGAGCCGGGCGTCCACGTGCGTGACGGCGTCGGCCGCCAGCAGCCTCCCGCTCCAGTCGGCCAGCAGCCCGGTCTTGTCGGCCTCGGGCACGTCGAAGGGGTTGACCTCGTACGCCGAGACCCAGCTCTGCTCGCCGTAGGAGGGCTCGGGCGCCAGCTCGACCCGCTCGTCGGAGCCGGCCGCCGCGATGACCTTGGCGGACAGCTTCGCCATCGCCACCGCCTGCGCGGCCACGCGCGCGGCACCGTCCGGCGTCATCTCCACCCCGGCGGCGAAGCCCCAGCTGCCGCCGTGCACGACGCGAACGCCGTACCCGGTGTCGGTGGTGTCCTGCGTGCCGGCGGGACGGCCGTCGCGCAGCAGCCAGTTGGCGCTGCGGATGCGCTCAAGCCGGAAGTCGGCGTGGTCGGCGCCCAGGGCCCTGGCCCGGGCCAGGGCGGCGTCGGCCAAGGGGCGCAGCGGGAGCGCGAGGAAGGTTTCGTCAATGGATCGCGATGGCGAACCGGGTGTGGATCCGGATGCGGAACCGGGTGTGGTGCCTGGCACGGTCTCTCCTGTCCGTTGCCTTCTGCGGTGGGCGGGGGGCGGTGGGGGAGCGCCCCGCATCGATCATGCCCTTCTGTTCGCCAGGCGCCCAAGCATTATCGGGCCGTTCCGCGCTGTAGGAATCCCACAGTGCCCGGTCGATGCCCCTGTCGCGCACCGATCCCCACTCCGTCCGGCCGGGCGGATAGCGTGTGATCGGAAGACGCGCGCACGACCCGCACGACCAGTGGGAACCAGAGAGAGAAGGGGTGTCCCCGTTGAGCCACTCGGTGCTCGTCACGGGAGGTAATCGCGGCATTGGCCTGTCCATCGCCCGCGCCCTCGCCGACGGCGGCGACAAGGTCGCCGTCACCTACCGCTCGGGGGAACCGCCGGCGGAGCTCACCGAACGCGGCTGCCTGGCGGTGAAGTGCGACATCACCGATCCGGAACAGGTGGAGCAGGCTTACAAAGAGGTGGAGGCCGCCCACGGCCCCGTGCAGGTGCTGGTGGCCAACGCCGGTATCGCGCGGGACCAGTTGCTGCTGCGGATGTCCGAGGAGGACTTCGCCGCGGTCCTGGACACCAACCTCACCGGCACCTTCCGCGTCGTCAAGCGCGCCGCCCGCGGGATGCTGCGGGCCCGCTCGGGACGCATCGTGCTGATCTCCTCGGTCGTCGGCCTGCTGGGGTCGGCCGGGCAGTCCAACTACGCCGCCTCCAAGGCGGCGCTGGTCGGCTTCGCCCGCTCGGTGGCCCGCGAGCTCGGCTCGCGCGGCATCACCTGCAACGTCGTCGCGCCCGGCTTCGTGGAGACCGACATGACGCGCGAGCTGACGGAGAACCGGCGGACGGAGATCGTGAGCCAGGTGCCGCTGGGCCGCTACGCCCAGCCCGAGGAGGTCGCCGCCACGGTGCGCTTCCTCGTCTCCGAGGACGCGGCGTACATCACTGGAGCCGTCATCCCGGTTGACGGCGGATTGGGCATGGGGCACTGAACATGAGCGGACTTCTCGCCGGAAAGCGCATCCTGGTCACGGGCGTGCTGACCGAGGCGTCGATCGCCTTCCACGTCGCCAGGCTGGCGCAGGAGGAGGGCGCCGAGGTGGTGCTCACCGGATACGGGCGGCTCACCCTCGTGCAGCGCATCGCCAAGCGGCTGCCGAAGCCCGCGCCGGTGATCGAACTGGACGTGCAGAACGCCGAGCACCTGGAGCGTCTGGCGGAGCTGGTCGGCCGGGAGCTCGGCGAGGGCGTCGGCCTGGACGGCGTGGTGCACTCGATCGCCTTCGCGCCTCAGGAGGCGTTCGACTTCCTGAACGCCGACTGGCCCTCGGTCGCCACCGCCGTCGAGGTCTCCGCCTTCTCCCTGAAGTCGCTGACCATGGCGCTGCTTCCGCTGCTGGAGCGGCGCGGCGGCTCGGTCGTCGGCATGGACCTCGACGCGCAGGTCGCCTGGCCGAAGTACGACTGGATGGGCGTGGCCAAGGCGGCGCTGGAGGCGACCACGCGGTACCTCGCGCGCGACCTCGGGGAGCGGAACCTCCGCTTCAACCTCGTCTCGGCGGGCCCGATCAAGTCGATGGCGGCCAAGTCGATCCCCGGCTTCGAGGAGCTGGCGGACGTGTGGGGCACCCGGGCGCCCCTCGGCTGGGACCTGGCCGACCCCGAGCCGGCCGCGCGGGGCGTGGTGGCGCTGCTGTCGGACTGGTTCCCGAAGACCACGGGCGAGATCGTCCACGTGGACGGCGGCGTTCACATGATGGGGGCGTGAGCCGGGGCGTGACCCCCGGCGCGCGGGGCGGCACGGGGCGGGCCTAGCGCTGGGCGACGGCCGTGGTACGGCAGAGCATGGCGTACGAGCCCGCCTCCCGCTCCGCCGTCTCCTCGTCGGCCGCGCGGATCGCCGCCACCAGGCGGGCGTGGTCGACGTGGTCCTCGGGCCGCATCGCGTCGTCGACGTCGTGGCGGAGCAGGGTGCGCACCACCGTGCCGAGGTCGGCGTAGACGGCGGCGAGCACCTCGTTGTGCGAGGCCCGCACCACCGCCAGGTGGAACGCCGCGTCCGCCGCCACGAAGCGCTCGATCTCGCCGGTGGCCCAGGCGGCCTCGCGCCGGCCCAGCAGCGCGTCGAGCTGCGCCAGGTCCCGCTCGGTACGCCGCCGCGCCGCCAGCCGGGCCCCCGCCGCCTCCAGCGCGCTGCGCAGCTCGGCCACGCTGTCGGGCGAGGCGTCGGCGAAGCGGCGGTGCATCACGCCGGCGAGCTCGCTGGTGGCCGCCACGTAGGTGCCCGAGCCCTGCCGGATGTCGAGCAGCCCGTTGTGGGCCAGGGCGCGGATCGCCTCCCGCACGGTGTTCCTGGCCACCCCGAGCCGCTCGACGAGCTCCGGCTCGGTCGGGATGCGCGAGCCGACCGGCCACTCGCCGGAGGCGATCTGCTCCCGGAGCTGGGCGATCACCTGGTCGGCGAGGGCGGATCGACGGGGCGAGGTCAGTGGCATGGGCCGTCCCAGATGTGTCCAAGATGTGGATGTCCGGATCCTGATCCCCAGGAATACATCCCATGATTCTATGATGCGACTCCATGGGCCTGGTGAAGGGTGACCGTACTCCGCGGGAGGGCGTCCGCGCATCCGTGCCGCGCGGCTTGCGGCGGCCCTCCTCCCTCTGGCTTGTCACCGTCGGCCTGGTGCTGACGGCGTTCAACCTCCGCGTGGCCGTCACGGGCCTCGGCCCGGTGCTCCCGGAGATACGCAGGGACCTGGGCATGAACGGCACCGTGGCGGGCCTGCTGACCTCCATGCCCGCGCTGTGCTTCGCCGTCTTCGGCGTCGCCGCCCCCCGGCTGGCCCGCCGCCACGGCCCGGCGGCCGTGACGCTGGCCGGGCTGACCGCCACCGCCGCGGGCCTGGCGCTGCGCTCCCTCACCGGCTCCACGGTCCCGTTCCTGGTCACCAGCGCCCTCGCGCTGGCCGGCACGGCGATCGGGAACGTGCTGATGCCGGTGCTCGTCAAGCGCTACTACCCGGACCGGGTCGGCGCCATGACCGGCCTGTACTCGATGGCGCTCACCCTCGGCGGCGGGACCGGCGCGGCCCTCACCTTCCCGCTGGCGCGGGCGGCGGGCGACAGCTGGCGCGCGGGCCTGGGCCTGTGGGCCGCCGTCGCGGCCCTGGCCACCCTGCCCTGGCTCCTCGTCCTCCTCCGTCCCCAGGATCCGGTGCCCGCGGACCCGCCGCCCGCCGAGCCGGCGCCTGCCCACCCCACGCCGGGCGGTACGGCGTACGCCGTGAGCCGCGCGCCGGAGCGCCGGGAGACGCGGCCTCCGTCCCTGGCCCGCTCCCGCGTCGCCTGGGCGCTGGCCGTGTTCGTCGGCGTCCAGGCCATCTCCGCCTACACCCTCGCCGGCTGGGCGCCGCAGATCTTCCGCGACGCGGGCGTCCCGGCCTCCACCGCCGGCCTGCTGACCGCCGTGATCATGGGCCTGGGCGCCCCGCTCGGCTTCGTCCTGCCGCGCCTGGCCTCCCGGATGCCCCACCAGGGCCCGCTCGTCGCCGTGCTCGGCGCCTTCGGGCTGGCCGGATACGCCGGGCTGTGGGCGGTGCCGGCCCAGGGCGCCTGGTTGTGGGTCGTGCTGCTCGGCATATCGAACTGCGCCTTCCCCGTGGCGCTGACCATGATCGGCCTCAGGTCCCGCACCAGCCAGGGCGTCGCCCGGCTCTCGGCGTTCACCCAGAGCATCGGCTACCTGATCTGCATCCCCGGCCCGCTGCTGGTGGGCACGATCTACGAGGCCACCGGCGGCTGGGACCTGCCGCTGGCCCTCCTGATCGTGCTGATGGTCGCGCAGATCGCGGTCGGCTGGCTGGCCGGCCGGGACCGGCACGTGGAGGACGGCGGCTGAGTGGGAGACTGGGCCCATGCCAGCGCTCGACCCCAACCCCACCGGCGGCCAGCGGACCCTGCTGCTGATCCTGGGTGCCATGCTCGCCATCAGCGTCGTCATCGGCGTCATCGCCACCATCGCCTCCCCCTAGGCCCGTAGTCCCGTGGGTGGGGCTAGCACCACCATCCCTTAGGGGGCCAGGTTCAGGGGCGACTGGGTGGGTTGCCGGATGGGCGCCTCGCCGGCGGTTCCGTAGCGTGCTGAGTGGTTCCCGGGAGGGGCCCCAGACGACAGGACGGAGGCGAGCGCCATGACCGAGATCCGGCTCCGCTGGTGGGCCGTGCTCCTCCCCGCCGCGGTCTTCGCGGCCCTGCTGACGCTGCTGGTCGCCGGCACCAACGCCAACGCCGGGGCGGTCGGCCAGCGGCAGCCCGTCACCCAGCCGGTGACCGGGCTGGTCGACCAGGTGCGGCAGGCTTTCTTCCCCTGATGACCGGTGCCCTGGCCGCGGCCGGGAAGATCCTCAACCCCCCGAGACCTGGGGCACGTTTCGTGCGAAGCTGGGGCGCATGAGCGTCGATGTTCCCCGCAGGATCGTTCTCCTCCGACACGCCAAGGCCGACTGGCCTCAGGTCTCCGACCACGACCGGCCGCTCGCCGACCGGGGCCGGAAGGACGCCCCGGTGGCCGGACGCTGGCTGGCCGGGGCCGGAGTCAGCCCCGAACTGACCCTCTGCTCGACCGCGACCCGCTGCCGCGAGACCTGGAAGCTCACCGCCCCCGAGCTGTCGCGGCGACCGAAGACCGTGTACGACGACAGGCTCTACGAGGCCTCGCTGGGCGAGCTGATCGCCGTGATCAACGGGGTGGACGACGCCATCAGGGACCTGATGCTCGTCGGCCACAACCCCGGCATCCAGGCGCTCGCCGACGCCCTCAGCGGCGAGGGCGAGGGCGACGCGCTCGCACGCATGAACCGCTCCGGCTTCCCCACCTCGGCCATGGCCGTGCTGAGCCTGACCGGGGACTGGAAGTCCGTGGAACACGGCTCGGCCCGCCTCGTCGCGTTCTGGACCCCGCACGAATGACCCGTCCCGGCCCTGCGAGGCCCGGGCGTCC
This sequence comes from Streptomyces sp. 6N223, assembly GCF_052246635.1. Taxonomy (NCBI): domain Bacteria; kingdom Bacillati; phylum Actinomycetota; class Actinomycetes; order Kitasatosporales; family Streptomycetaceae; genus Streptomyces; species Streptomyces sp. 6N223. The sequence continues at coordinate 13,634 of NZ_JBQQCA010000080.1, forward strand.
GAGCAGGCCCTTCGTGCCGGGCGTTCGTGTCAGCCCCGGCCCGGCAGGGCCGAAGCGTCCGCCGCCTCCACCTCTTCCCGGGTGATCCCCAGCAGGTACAGGACCGTGTCGAGGAACGGCACGTTCACCGCGGTGTGCGCCGCCTGCGCCACCAGCGGCTTCGCGTTGAAGGCGACGCCGAGCCCGGCGGCGTTCAGCATGTCCAGGTCGTTCGCCCCGTCGCCGATCGCCACGGTCCGCGACAGCGGCACGCCCGCCTCGGCCGCGAAGCGCCGCAGCAGCCGCGCCTTCCCGGCCCGGTCCACGATCTCCCCGGTGACCCGGCCGGTGAGGCGGCCGCCCACCACCTCCAGGGTGTTCGCCGCGGCGAAGTCCAGGTCCAGATGCTCCTGCAGCGCGTCGGTGACCTGCGTGAACCCGCCGGAGACCACCCCGACCTGGCAGCCGAGCCGCTTGAGAGTGCGTATCAGGGTGCGCGCCCCGGGCGTCAGCCGGACCCGGGCGCGGACCTTGTCGATCACGGACTCGTCGAGCCCGGCCAGCAGCGCCACCCGCGCGTGGAGCGACTCCACGAAGTCCAGCTCGCCGCGCATCGCCGCGTCGGTGACCTTGGCGACCTCCGCCTCGCAGCCGGCGTGCGCCGCGAACAGCTCGATCACCTCGTCCTGGATGAGCGTGGAGTCCACGTCCATCACCACCAGCCGCGGCGCCCGCCGCGCCAGCCCCGAGGCGACGACGGCCACGTCCACCGCCCGCGCGGCGGCCTCGGTGGCCAGCTCGGTCCGCAGCCGCTCGGTGGCCACCCCGGAGACCTCGAACTCCACGGCGGTCACCGGATACTTCGCCAGCCGGAAGATGCGGTCGATGTTGCCGCCGGTGTCGGCGATGCGGGCGGCGATCGCCGCCGTCGCCTCGGCGGTCAGCGGGCTGCCGAGCACCGTGGCGTGGGAACGCCCGGCCCCGCGCGCGGGGTTGTCTCCGGTGCCGGAGATGATCTCGGCCTGCAGCCCGGCCGCCTCGGCCCAGCCGTGCAGCGTGGCCCGCAGCTCGCCCTCGCTCGCCCCGCCCCCGCCTCCGGATCCGGCACGCGGCGCGGTCACCAGTGCGCACAGCGTGATCCGGCCGCGCGTGACGACCTGCTCGATGTCGACGACGTCGACCCCGTACGAGGCGAGTTGGGCGAAGAGTCCGGCGGTGAGCCCCGGTTTGTCTCGTCCGAAGATCTTCACCAGCAGGGTGGGCGCGTCCGGCATCATGATGCCCACCACGGTAGTCGCACCAGGCGAGAGCGACATGTCATGTCCGGCCCCTGGACGCCACGGAGAGATGAACGTCACGATGTTGCTGACGCTCTGCACCAGCTCGGTGACTTCTGGGGGGCGACTTCACGCGAGCGGGCCGAGCCTGGAATAGTTCCCCAACGATGTTCAAACCATCCCTAGACCTCTGACGCTGAGGTCTCTTCGGGGGACAACTTTTGTTTGTGGGGCATGGAGTGCCGGAACTCGTACTAGAACTCAACGGGCAAACCTGGACGTTGGACCCGACGCGGACCTACACCGTGGGCAGGGATCCGCAGGGCGATCTCGTGCTGACCGACTCGCGGGTGTCCTGGCGCCACGCCACGCTCCGCTGGGGCGGTCAGAGCTGGGTGGTGGAGGACCACGGCAGCACCAACGGGACCTACGCCCAGGGCCAGCGCATCCAGCAGATGCCGCTCGCCCCGGGGAGCGTCATCCACCTGGGCAACGCCGCCGACGGCCCGCGCATCACCTTCTCCTCCACCGCGCCCGCGCCCCGTCAGCAGCAGGCCGCGCCGCAGCAGGCCCCCATGCAGCCGCCGATGCAGCAGCAGGCCCCGATGCAGGCTCCGATGCAGCCTCCGATGGAGGCCCCCGCGGGCGCCATGGCCGGTGGCCCGCCCCCGGGGATGCCCCAGCAGCAGCACGGCTACGGCTTCCCGCCGCAGGGCCCCGCCCCCGGCGGCGCCGGCGTTCCCGGCGGGCCCGCGGGCCCCGGCGGCGCAGCGCCCGGCGGCGACCGGGCCGCCAACACCACCTTCCACCACCTCACCGTGGGCAAGGTGACCCGCATCGGCCGCGCCCTGGAGAACGAGCTGGTCGTCTCCGACCTGCAGGTCTCCCGCTTCCACGCCGAGTTCCTGGCGCACGCCGACGGCCGCTTCGAGATCCACGACCTCGGCAGCCACAACGGCACCTACGTCAACGGCCAGCAGCTGCCGAAGAACGGCCGCCGCTACCTCGGCCAGAACGACACCGTCGCCATCGGCCACTCCACCTTCCGCCTGGTCGGCAACCAGCTCCAGGAGGACATCGACACCGGTGCCGTCACCTTCTCCGCCCGCCACCTCACGGTGCAGGTCAACAACGGCCAGCTGACGATCCTCAACGACGTCTCCTTCGGCGTGCCCGAGAAGTCGCTGGTCGGCGTCATCGGCCCCTCCGGCTCCGGCAAGTCGACCCTGCTGCGCGCGCTGACCGGCTACCGCCCGGCCACCTACGGCGAGGTGCTCTACGACCACCGGAACCTCTACACCCACTTCGCCGAGCTGCGCCACCGCATAGGCCTGGTGCCGCAGGACGACATCCTCCACACCGCCCTGCCCGTGCGGCAGGCGCTGCGGCTGGCCGCCCAGCTCCGCTTCCCCGGCGACGTCGCCGAGGCCGAGCGCAACAACCGCGTCGAGGAGGTGCTGGCCGAGCTCAAGCTCTCCCCGCACGCCACCAAGCGCATCTCCTCCCTCTCCGGCGGTCAGCGCAAGCGCGTCTCGGTCGCGCTGGAGCTGCTGACCAAGCCCTCGCTGATCTTCCTCGACGAGCCGACCTCGGGCCTGGACCCGGGCATGGACCGCGACGTGATGCAGCTGCTGCGCGGCCTGGCCGACGACGGCCGCACCGTGCTCGTCGTCACCCACTCCGTGGCCGAGCTCAACCTCTGCGACCGCGTCCTGGTGATGGCCCCCGGCGGCGGCGTGGCGTACTTCGGCCCGCCCGACGAGGCGCTGAACTTCTTCGGCTACGACAGCTGGGCGGACGTCTTCTCCGCCTTCGAGAACTACCGCGACTTCGACTGGATGAGCCGCTGGCGCGGCTCGCAGCACTACCAGATGTACGCCGCCGACCTGGACGCCGTGCAGCCGCAGCAGGCACAGCCCGGGTACTACCAGCCCATGGCCATGGCCGCCATGCAGCACAAGGCCCAGAGCTGGGGCTCCCAGGTGGTGACGCTGATGAAGCGCTACGCCGCCGTCATCCTGGCCGACAAGGGCTTCCTGGGCCTGACGATCGCCCTGCCCGTGGTCCTCGGCCTGGTCAGCGCGATCATCCCGTCCGACTACGGTCTGGCCCACGGCCCGCCGGACGTCGGCGGCCGCAACGGCGACGCCAGCATCATCCTGCTCGTCATCGTCGTCGGCATGTGCTTCACCGGCGCGGCCAACGCCGTGAGAGAGCTCATCAAGGAGCGCGTCATCTACGAGCGAGAACGCGCCGTCGGCCTCTCACGCTCCGCGTACCTGATGTCCAAGGTCTTCGTCCTCGGCATCGTCACCGTGCTCCAGGGCGCCATCCTCTGCCTGATCGGCTTCTTCCCGCGCGACGAACCCGAGGAGGGCGTGATCGCCTCGCCGTACATGGAGATGACCCTGGTCATCATGGCGCTGGGCTGCACCTCGATGATGATCGGCCTGGTCATCTCCTCGCTGGTGAAGACCTCCGAGATGACGATGCCGCTGCTGGTGATGATCTCGGTCGTGCAGCTCGTCTTCACCGGCGCGCTCTTCGAGGTGCACGGCACCCTGGGCGTGGAGCAGATCGCCTGGCTGATGCCCTCGCGCTGGGCGCTGGCGGGCGTCGGCACCACGACGGACCTGAACACGCTGTCGCGCACGGCCGACTCCAGCGAGGACCCGCTGTGGAAGCACGAGGCCGGGGCGTGGCTGCTCGACGTCGCCATGCTCGGCCTGATCGCCGTCGTCTGCGGCTTCTTCGTCATGAAGTTCCTGCGCCGGCACGAGCCCGAGGTCATGCGCGCCTGACCGCCTACGACCGCCTACGACCGCATACGTCGGAAGCGGCGGGCACCCCGTGAGGGTGCCCGCCGCTTCGCCTGTGACGGCTCCGGCCGGTCAGTACCAGCCGTTGACCTCCCAGAAGTTCTTGGCCTCGCACGGGCTGCCGTAGCGGCCCTTCATGTACTTCAGGCCCCACTCGATCTGGGTGGCGGGGTTCGTCTTCCAGTCGTCGTCCACCGTCGACATGCGCTTCGCCGGCAGCGCCTGGACCAGGCCGTAGGCGCCGCTGGTGGGGTTGGTCGCGGTGTGATCCCAGTCACTCTCGTGGTTGACGATCCACCGGAAGCAGGAGAACTGCTCGTCGTCGCTGATCATCTGCCGGGCCAGGGCCCGGTTGTGGCTGATGTCGGAGGCGTCCGCGGCGCTGGCGGAGCCGGACAGCCCGGTCACACCGATGGTCGTGGCCGTTGCGGTGAGGAGCCCGGCGGCCACCAGCCGGCGGGCACGGGAGCGGTTCTGTCGCAGCGCGGTACGAAGAGACATCGAGTTTCAAACCTCAGCTTCCGGCCGCAGCGCATCACTCCGTCGTCGCGGTGCGGCCTGTTGATTCGGGGGGTCGCGAGCCAGTCTTAGCGAGGCCGAAAAACCAGGTCAAAGGGGGCAATTACTACGGGGCCCCGTGCGATCCCGACCCCGCCGGGACCGTCCCGGGACCTCCCCGAACCCCCATCCGGGCCGGTCACCGCGCCCACCCCCCGCCACTACCCGGCTTCGTAGCGGGACTTCCGTCCTATGCCGCGCCTCACACCCACCGCCCCCGCCCACGCCGCAGCGTGCCAACGCCGTCACCCGCCGTGCCCGCGCCCGCGGGCCCTCCGCCCCGGGACCTACGACCCCCGCCGCACCGTCCCCCAGCGGCGGCCCGATCCGCCGCCCACCCCCGCGCGTTACCGTGCTGTTCATGGCCCCCAGAACCGGGCTCGCCGCCGTCAGCGCCGCGCTGCTCGCCATGAACCGCACCCTGGAGGTGCGCGACGTGCTGCAGACCATCGTCGGCTCCGCCCGCGAGCTGCTCGCCGCCCGCTACGCCGCCCTCGGCGTACCCGACGGCCACGGCGGCTTCGCCCAGTTCATCGTCGACGGCGTCAGCGACCGCCAGTGGCAGGCCATCGGCCCGCTGCCCCGCCAGCACGGCGTGCTCGCCGCCATGCTCCACGACGCCACCCCCGTACGCCTCGCCGACGTGCGCCGCCACCCCGACTTCGAGGGCTGGCCCGCCGCCCACCCCGAGCTCACCGACTTCCTCGGCATGCCCATCGCCGACGGCGAGGAGGTACTCGGCGCCCTCTTCCTCGCCAACAAGCGCTGCCCGCCCGGCCGGCAGCCCAGGCGGGACCCCCACGACGGCTGCGCCTTCACCGCCGAGGACGAGGAGCTGCTGCGCCTGCTCGCCGAGCACGCCGCCATCGCCCTGACCAACGCCCGCCTCTACGAGCGCAGCCGCGAGCTCACCATCGCCGAGGAACGCGCCCGCCTCGCCCACGAGCTGCACGACGCCGTCGCCCAGAAGCTGTTCTCCCTGCGGCTCACCGCCCAGGCCGCCGCCGCCCTCGTCACCCGCGACCCTGGCCGCGCCCGCCAGGAGCTGCGCCAGGTCGCGCAGCTCGCCGCCGAGGCCGCCGACGAGCTGCGCGCCGCCGTCATCGAGCTGCGCCCCGCCGCGCTCGACGAGGACGGCCTCGTCGCCACCCTCCGCGCCCAGACCCAGGTCCTCGACCGCGCCCACCCGGCCGGCGTCACCTTCGACAGCCAGGGCGTGAGGGCGATGCCCGCCCCCCAGGAGGCGGCGATGCTCCGCGTGGCCCAGGAGGCGCTGCACAACGCCCTGCGCCACGCCGCCCCCACCCGCGTCGAGGTCACGCTCCTCCGGCGCGGCGTCGCCACCGTGCTGCGCGTCGCGGACGACGGCGTCGGCTTCGACCCGAACGCCGTCCGCGCCGCCGGCCGCCACCTGGGCCTGGTGTCGATGCGCGACCGCGCCGCGGCCGTCGGCGGCGCCCTGACCGTGGAGTCGGAGCCCGGCAAGGGCACCGTGATCGAGATGGAGGTGCCCGGTGGCTGACGTCATCCGCGTGCTGCTCGTGGACGACCACCAGGTGGTGCGGCGCGGCCTGCGCACGTTCCTGGAGGTCCAGGACGACATCGAGGTCGTGGGGGAGGCGGCCGAGGGAGCCGAGGGCGTGGCACGGGCCGAGGAGCTGCGGCCCGACGTGATCCTCATGGACGTCAAGATGCCCGGCACCGACGGCGTGGAGGCGCTGCGCAGGCTGCGCGACGCCGGCAACCCCGCCCGCGTGCTGATCGTCACCAGCTTCACCGAACGCCGCACCGTGGTGCCCGCCCTGCGCGCCGGCGCCGCCGGCTACGTGCACAAGGACATCGACCCCGACGCCCTCGCCGGCGCGATCCGCTCGGTGCACGCCGGGCACGTGCTGCTCCAGCCGGAGGTGGCCGGGGCGCTGCTGGCGGAGGAGGTGTCCGGCGGCGGCCGCGGCGGCAGCCTCACCGACCGCGAACGCGAGGTGCTGGCGTTGATCGCCCGCGGGCGTTCCAATCGCGAGATCGCCCGCGCGCTCGTCCTGTCCGAGAAGACCGTCAAGACCCACGTCTCCAACATCCTGATGAAGCTGGACCTCGCCGACCGGACCCAGGCGGCGCTGTGGGCCGTACGGCACGGCGTCTCCGACTGAACGCCGCGCGCGGTCACGTCATATGCCTGACCGAGATTCATACCGTCGGGTGTATGTCGCCCGGACGGCGTATCCTCCCGGCCCGCCGGGCGTTCTGCATGGCGTGCCGCGACGGACTTCTCGCGGCACGCCCAAGTGCAGTGCAAGGAAGGTCGAACCAAGTGAACAACCTGAAGAAGGCCGCCGCGATCACCCTCATGGCCGGCGGGATCGTCGTCGCCGGAGCCGGGGCGGCCTCCGCCGAGTCCGTCGCCCACGGCTCGGCGACCACCTCCCCGGGCGTCGGCTCCGGCAACACCGTGCAGGCGCCCGTCCACATCCCCGTCAACATCACCGGCAACTCCGTGAACGTCGTGGGCGTCCTCAACCCCGCCTTCGGCAACACCGGCACCACTCTCTGAGTGCTCTCACGGGCGCGCGCCGCCGGTTGCGCCGAATGGTGGGTAACGCGCGGGGCCGCCGTGCCATCGGCACCACGCGCGCGTTGTGCAACGTGCGACCCCGCGACCCGGGGTCCCGGCACAGTCCCATCCAGGAGGAACGCAACACCATGAACACTGCCAAGAGGGCCGCCATTCTGCTGGTGGCCACGGGTGCGGCCGTCTCGGGCGCCGCCGGTACCGCCTCCGCCTTCGGGGGACACGGCCCGAGCGGCGCCACGGCCAAGGGATTCGCGGCGAAGTCGCCGGGGCTGATCAGCGGCAACATCCTGCAGATCCCGCTGGACATCCCGATCCAGCTGAGCGGCAACTCGGTGAACATCGTCGGATTCCTCAACTCGGCGTTCGGCAACACCGCGGCCAACCTCTGAGGCCCCTCCGCGGCGTGCGGCGCGCGCACCACCCGTCAGGGCTCCCGCCCCCAACGGCCCGGGAGCCCTGACCCGTTCTCCGCTTCTCCGCCTCAGCCGCGCCGCCGCTCCAGCTCCTCGGCGTAGGCGTTGTACGCCGCCACCCGCGCCCGCCGCGCCGCCCGCTCCACCGGCCGCAGCAGCCGGTCCCGTTCCGCGATCTGCGCCGCACTCACCGCCCCCGTCCCCTCCACCGACTCCTCGGCGATCTCCACCAGCGCCCCCACCCGCTGCGCGAGCTCCAGCACCCGCACCGCCCGCGGCGGATAGCCCGGCGCCAGCAGCCGCCTCGGGCCGGACCTCGCCCGGTACGCCTCCAGCCGCGCCAGCGCCACCGGGCCCGCCCCCGCCACGTCCAGCGCCGTCAGCGCCTCCGTCGCCTCCCGCAGCACCTCCGCAAGCTCCCGCTCCGCCTCGCCCAGCGTCGGCACGTCCGCCGGCGGCGCCTGACGCACCGGCAGGCAACGCCAGACCACCTCCGTCAGCACGTCCCCCGCCGGGCCCGCCTGGCTCACCTCCGGCACCAGGCCCAGCGCGGGCGCCGCCCCGGGCCCGTCCGCCGGCGCGGAGGTCAGCACCGCCTCCCCGGCCGCCATGGCCACCATGTTGAACTCCGGCGGACCGCACAGCCCCAGCGGGTGCCCGGGCGCCGGCAGCGCGATCCGCAGCCCCGTCACCCCCAGCGAGCGCAGCCGCCCCAGCGCCAGCGTCAGCCCCACCGGGTCCGGCTCGTCCGGCAACTCCGCGACCCGGTGGACCGCATCGGGGCCCACCACGCGCAGCGCCGCGTCATCCGGCGAGACAAGCCCGGCGAAGAGGGCATTCCCCCAGGCGGCCAGCCGCCCCGCACGAGGTTCATCCAACATGCCTCTACCTTAGGGAAGCGCGCCAGGCGGCCGCTGACCTCCTGACGACCGGCGCGGGACTGGAGTGCCGTAGCGTTTGTCCTTGAGCTTTTGTCCTTGGAACGACCGGCGACGCAAGGGGAGAGAACGCGCGCATGAGCGATGTACTGGAGCTGGTGGACGTATCCGTGGTCCGCGGCGGCAGGGCTCTGGTGGACCACGTCTCCTGGTCCGTCGCGGAGGGCGAGCGCTGGGTCATCCTCGGCCCCAACGGCGCCGGCAAGACCACCCTGCTGAACGTCGCCTCCAGCTACCTGTTTCCCACCACCGGCACCGCCCAGATCCTGGGCGAGAAGCTCGGCAGCGTGGACGTCTTCGAACTCCGCCCCCGCATCGGCATGGCGTCGAGCGCGCTGGCCGAGAAGCTGCCCCGCAGACAGACCGTGCTGCAGACCGTCCTCACCGCCGCGTACGGCATGACCGCCGGCTGGCAGGAGCAGTACGACGAGGTCGACGAGCGCCGCGCCCGCGCGTTCCTCGACCGGCTGGGCATGAACGACCTCCTCGACCGCCGCTTCGGCACCCTCTCCGAGGGCGAGCGCAAGCGAACCCAGATCGCCCGCGCCATGATGACCGACCCCGAACTCCTGCTCCTCGACGAGCCCGCCGCCGGCCTCGACCTCGGCGGCCGCGAGGACCTCGTACGCCGCCTGGGCCGCCTCGCCCGCGACCCGTACGCCCCCGCCATGGTCATGGTGACCCACCACGTCGAGGAGATCGCCCCCGGCTTCACCCACGTGCTCCTCATCAGCCAGGGCAAGGTGCTGGCCGCCGGGCCGATGGAGACCACGCTCACCTCGGCCAACCTCTCCCGCTGCTTCGGCCTCCCGCTGGTCGTCGAGCGGCAGGGCGACCGCTGGACCGCCCAAGGGCTGCCGCTGGCCTGACCACCCGGCGCGCCCGGCGCCCCGGCGCGAGCCCGGCCCCGCGCCCCAGCCGGCGTTGGCGCAAACCCTGTTGGTGCCGAACCGGCGGGCTTACCATGAGTTGGTGGACTTCTGGGTGTGGTGGCTCGTAGCCGCCGGAGGATTCGCCATCGTGCTCGTCCTCACCGCCATGCCGGAGCTCGGCATGCTGGCGGCCGGCGCCGTGGCGGGCGCGATCACCGCCGGGCTGACGGACAACCTGATACTCCAGGTCGTCGTCTTCGCCATCGTGTCCACCGCCCTCATCATCGTCGTCCAGCCCGTGGCCCGGCGCGCCCGCACCGGGCCGCCGCCGCTGAGTTCGGGCGTGGACGCGCTCTTGGGCAAGTCCGCCGTCGTGCTGGAGCGGGTCGACGGCACCAGCGGACGCATCAGGCTCGCCGGGGAGACCTGGTCGGCACGCGCGCTGAGCGAGGAGGACACCTTCGAGCCCGGCAGTCAGGTCAGCGTCGTCGAAATCGACGGGGCCACCGCTGTCGTGATGTGATGGATACCTCGTCTCACACCGACAATCGTTCCAACTCACCTAGTCGCAGGGGGATTACACGATGGACGCCATCATCATCGTGCTGGTGATCCTGGTGGTGCTGGTGGTCATCGCGCTGGTCCAGACGATCCAGGTGATCCAGCAGGCCAGCGCCGCCATCGTGGAGCGGTTCGGCCGCTACACCCGCACGCTCAACGCCGGCCTCAACATCGTCGTCCCGTTCATCGACCGCATCCGCAACCGCATCGACCTCCGCGAGCAGGTCGTGCCCTTCCCGCCGCAGCCGGTGATCACCCAGGACAACCTCGTGGTGAACATCGACACCGTCATCTACTACCAGGTGACCGACGCCCGCGCCGCCACCTACGAGGTGTCCAACTACATCCAGGCCATCGAGCAGCTCACCGTCACCACCCTGCGGAACATCATCGGCGGCATGGACCTGGAGCGCACCCTCACCTCCCGCGAGGAGATCAACGCCGCGCTGCGCGGGGTGCTGGACGAGGCGACCGGCAAGTGGGGCATCCGCGTCAACCGCGTCGAGCTCAAGGCGATCGAGCCGCCGACCTCCATCCAGGACTCGATGGAGAAGCAGATGCGCGCCGACCGCGACAAGCGCGCCGCGATCCTCCAGGCCGAGGGTGTGAGGCAGTCCGAGATCCTCCAGGCCGAGGGCGCCAAGCAGGCCGAGATCCTGCGCGCCGAGGGTGACGCCCGCGCCTCCGCGCTGCGCGCCGAGGGCGAGGCACAGGCCATCCGCACCGTCTTCGAGGCGATCCACGCCGGGGACGCCGACCAGAAGCTGCTGTCCTACCAGTACGTCCAGATGCTGCCGAAGATCGCCGAGGGCGACTCCAACAAGCTCTGGATCGTCCCCAGCGAGATCGGCGAGGCGCTCAAGGGGCTCGGCGGCAACCTCAGCAGGCTGGCCAACGGCAACGGCGGAGGCGGCGGCGAGGGAGCGGGCGGAGGAGGCGGCGAGACCACCACCCCCTCCTCCCTGGAGAAGCCCCCGCCCCCGCGCCAGCAGCCGCGCATCGAGTAGCGGGAGTCCTGCCGCGGGCTACGCCGCGGCCTGTGGCACCCGCAGCCAGTCCGGCAGCGGCGCGTCGCCCTCCCGCGCCCCCACCGCGAGCACCAGCGCCGCGCCCGGTGTCGGCTCGAACGGCGTGATCAGCAGCCGCATCCCCGCCTGCGCCGGCGTACGGTCCGCCTTGCGGTGGTTGTCCTCCGCGCACGCCGCCACCGTGTTCAGCCACGTGTCGCCGCCGCCCTGCGAGCGCGGCACGATGTGGTCGATGGTGGTCGCCCGGCGGCCGCAGTACGCGCACCGGTGCCGGTCCCGGACCAGCACCCCGCGCCGCGACCACGGCGCCCGTTGTCGGAACGGCACCCTCACGAAGCGCCGCAGCCGGATCACCTGCGGCACCGGCAGGTCCACCGCCGCAGCGCGCACGCGCAGCCCGGGGTGGGCGTGCTCGACGACCGCCTTGTGCTGGATGACCAGGACGACGGCACGGCGCAGCGGCACCGTCGACAGCGGCTCGTAGCTCGCATTCAGCACAAGGGTCTGACGCATCCCGCCCACCTCCCGGTCCCGGCCCGCCCCCGCGGCGGGATGGCACCACTGTGCCGCCGGCCGGCCCGGCCGACAATGCAATTTCCCGGGAACGGACGGTGACGGGCAGTGGCGGGCGGGAGGCGGCCTCAGCCCTCGGCGGGGTTCTCGTACTCCCCGATCACGTGGGCGCGGCCGATCGCGTGGAACCGGAGGTTGAACCCGACGTACGCCGGCGAGGCGTCCGCGTCCGGCCCCAGCTTCTCGGTGTCCACGGCGTAGACCGTGAAGACATAGCGGTGCGGGCCGTCCCCGGGCGGCGGCGCGGCACCGCCGAAGTCGCGCGTCCCGTAGTCGTTGCGGACGTGCACCGCGCCCTCCGGCAGCCCGGCCATGTCACCGCTTCCGGCGCCGAGCGGCAGCTCGGTGACGTTCGCGGGGATGTCGAAGAGCACCCAGTGCCAGAAGCCGCTGCCCGTGGGCGCGTCCGGGTCGAAGCAGGTGACCGCGAAGCTACGCGTGCCCTCGGGGAACCCGGACCAGCGAACATGCGGCGAGACGTTGCCGCCCGCGTACACCTGGTCATCCTTCAGCCGCTGCCCGTCCTGCACGTCGTCGCTGTGCACCGAGAAGGACGCCACCGGCGGATGAAAGTCGTGGGGGAGCGGGCGCCGCTGCGGCTCGGGCATGTCGGAACCTCCAGAAGGCCAGGGGATCGTGGATCAGGATCATCAGGGGAGTGGATCACTGCCCGGGTCAGCCTAGCCACCGCGCCAGCCGCCCGGGGGCCGGGCCCGGCGGCCGGCGTATGGTCGTGGGATGACACCGGCGCTGCCACGGGACTTCTTCGACCGGCCCGCGCTGGAGCTGGCCCCCGACCTGCTGGGCCGGACCCTGGTGCGGACCTCCGCCGAGGGCGACATCGCCGTCCGCCTGACCGAGGTGGAGGCGTACGCCGGCGAGCTCGACCCCGCCTCGCACGCGTTCCGTGGCCGCACGCCACGGAACGCCACCATGTACGGCCCGCCCGGTCACGTGTACGTCTACTTCACCTACGGCATGTGGCACTGCATGAACCTGGTGTGCTGCCCCCCGGGGGTGGCGGGAGCCGTGCTCCTGCGCGCCGGGGAGGTGCTGAGCGGCACCGAGCTGGCGCGGCGGCGGCGGCCGTCCGCGCGACGCGACGCCGAGCTGGCCCGGGGCCCCGCCCGGCTGGCGACGGCGCTTGACGTCGACCGTACGCTCGATGGTGCGGACCTCTGCGGCGAGGAGGAGCAGGGCTTGCGCCTTCTGCGGGGCACCCCCGTGGGGAAGGAGCAGGTCAGGACCGGCCCGCGGACCGGGGTCGCCGGGGACGGGGCAGTCCCGCCCTGGCGTTTCTGGATCCACGGCGATCCGACGGTCAGCCCCTACCGGCCGCACCGGCCCAGGACCCGGCTTGACGCCCGGGTGGCGAGGTCGTAACGTTGGTCGGGTCGCCTCCGGGCGGCACGCTCCAAGAAGCGGTCGAAAGACGGCGAGGAGGTGCCCGGAGAGTGGCCACCATCTCAGCCATGACTTCCCTTCCGAGGGGCCCTTCGGTACGCCGTAAAGCGGACCCCCGGGAAGCGGGTTAGGACCTCGCGGAGAAGTCGGCTAGAATGGATAAAGAGCGAGGCAACGCCCGGTGGGTGTCCGTTCCTTGAGAACTCAACAGCGTGTCATGCTTGTCAATGCCAGATTTTTTCGAGATTCATTGCGAGGATTGTCTCGCGTGGATGGTCTCTGTTTTGAGTATGC
>NZ_JBQQCA010000081.1:0-26242 GCF_052246635.1 Streptomyces sp. 6N223
GTGTTTTTTGTGTCCCCCCCCCCCCACCCCCTACGGCACGTCCGGCACGTGCCGGAGCATCAGCCGCCAGGCGACCTCCAGCAGCACGCACGCCACCGCCGCCACCCCCAGCGCCGTCAGGGGCATCTGGCGGCCCCTCAGGTGCAGCTCGAAGAACTCCTGGGCGGCGGGCAGGGTCATGGCGAGCACGAATCCCGCCGCCATCGTCGCGATCAGCAGCACCCGCCACCACGTCAGCGGCCTCGCCACGATGACCAGCACCCACAGCGCGATCAGGAAGAGCGTCAGCGTCGCCGCCGAGGTCTCCGCCTCCCGCGTCGCGCCCGTCCCGCCGTAGTGCGCGCGGGCCACCACGTACACCGCGAACGTCGCCGCCCCCGCTATCAGCCCGAACGGCACGGCCAGCCGCAGCACCCGCCGCACGAAGTGCGGCCGGGCCCGCTCCCGGTTCGGCGCCAGCGCCAGGAAGAACGCCGGGGTGCCGATCGTCAGCGTGGACAGCAGCGTCATGTGCCGGGGCAGGAACGGATACGGCACGGCGGTGACGATGACCGCGAAGGCCATGAAGACCGAGTAGACCGTCTTCGTCAGGAAGAGGTTCGCCACCCGCTCGATGTTGCCGATGACGCGGCGGCCCTCGGCGACCACCGACGGCAGGGTGGCGAAGCTGTTGTTCAGCAGCACGATCTGCGCGACCGCCCGCGTCGCCTCCGAGCCGCTGCCCATGGACACGCCGATGTCGGCGTCCTTCAGCGCCAGCACGTCGTTGACCCCGTCGCCGGTCATCGCCACCGTGTGGCCCCGGGACTGGAGCGCGCCGACCATCTCCCGCTTCTGCTGCGGCGTGACCCGCCCGAAGACCGCGCCGCCCTCCACGGCCTCGCCCATCTCCCGCTGCGCGGCCGGCAGCCGGCGGGCGTCGACCGGCGCCTCGGCCCCGGGAATCCCCAGCCGGCCCGCGACGGCGCCCACCGAGACCGCGTTGTCGCCGGAGATGACCTTGGCGTCCACGGACTGCTCCGCGAAATAGCGCAGCGTGTCGGGCGCCTCGGGCCGCATCCGCTGCTCCAGCACCACCAGCGCCGCCGGGGAGACGTCCTCCGCCGCCGCGGGCGCGTCCAGCTCCCCCTCCGTGCGCGCCAGCAGCAGCACCCGCAGGCCGCGGGCGTTCAGCTCGTCCACCGCCGCCAGCCGCCGGTCGTCGGCGGGCAGCAGCACGTCCGGCGCGCCCAGCAGCCACGCGCTGCGCGCCCCGTCCGGCTCGGTGAACGCCGCCCCGCTGTACTTGCGGGCCGAGGAGAACGGCAGCGTCGCCGTGGCCCGCCAGCCGTCCGGCCCCGGGTACGCCTCGATGACCGCCTGGAGGCTGGCGTTGGGCCGGGGATCGCTGGCCCCGAGGGCCCCCAGCACCCGCCGCGCCCGCGCGTCGTCGGCCTGGTCGGCGTCCAGCACCCGCAGCTCGGACACGTCCATGCCGCCCTCGGTGAGGGTGCCGGTCTTGTCCAGGCACACCACGTCGACCCTGGCCAGGCCCTCGATCGCGGGCAGCTCCTGCACCAGGCACTGCTGCCGCCCGAGCCGGATCACCCCGATCGCGAACGCCACCGAGGTGATCAGCACCAGCCCCTCCGGCACCATCACGACGATGCCCGCCACCATGCGGCGGACCGCCTCGAAGGTGTCGGAGTCCTCCACCACGAGCTGGCTGACCACGAGCCCGATCGCGGCCGGGATCATCAGCGAGACGCAGATCCGCAGGATCCGGCCGATCCCGTTGCGCAGCTCGGAGTTGACCAGGGTGAAGCGGGAGGCCTCCTCGGCGAGCTGCGCGGCGTACGCCTCCCGGCCGACGCGGGTGGCGGTGAACGCCCCGCCGCCCGCGACCACGAAGCTGCCGGACATCACCACGCCGCCCGGCTCCTTCACCACCGGGTCGGCCTCACCGGTCAGCAGCGACTCGTCGATCTCCAGGCCGTCGGCCTCCACCACCTCCCCGTCCACGACGATCTTGTCGCCGGGGCCGAGCTCGATCACGTCCCCCAGCACGATGTCGGAGGTGGCGACCTCCCGCGCGGCCCCGTCCCGCCGCACGGTCGGCCGGGCCTCGCCGATGACGGCCAGGTTGTCCAGCGTGCGCTTGGCGCGCAGCTCCTGGACGATGCCGATCAGCGCGTTGAAGAGCACGACGAAGCCGAAGAGGCCGTCCTGGAGCGGGCCGACGACCAGGATGATCGCGAAGAGCGTGCCCATGATCGCGTTGAACAGCGTGAAGACGTTGGCCCGCACGATCTCCCCGGCGGAGCGGGAGGACCGGACGGGCACGTCGTTGACCTCGCCTCGCCGGACGCGCTCGGCGACCTCCGCCTCGGTCAGCCCGCGCACGCGGCTCGCGGCCTCACCGGCAGCCATGTCTTCGACCGTACGGCCATCCGCGCATGGACGCGCTCACGGCCCGGGCCGATCGCCGTCGTCCCGCGCCCGCCCCTCCCGGCTCGCCCGGATGGCGGCCTCGCGCCGCCGCACATACCACAGCCCGACCAGGCCGCCGCCGACCCCGGCCAGGCACGTCCACACCCACCACTCGTGGTCGTGCTCGCGGTGCCAGCCGTAGAACGGGAGCTGCACGAGGAAGAGCACGGCCCACACGGCGGTGCCCACCGCGACGGTGGCCACCACATTCCCCTCCAGGGGCTCGGGCGCCTCCCGCTTGCCGCTCGTCCACTCACCCACCCGCATCGGGCACCCCGCCTCTCTGCCGCCCTGGCCTGCGACGTCCCTGCCTGTCGGGAAGCTTACGCCGGGGCACCGACAGCGGCAGTGCAACGCCATATATTTCGTTAGCGAAGCTAATGAGCTAGGCTGTCACCATGCCGAACGCGATGCTGGACCTGGACAGCGCCGAGGACCTCGCCGCCGTGCAGGCGCTGCGCATGGGCGTGCTGCGGCTCGCCCGGCGCCTGCGCCATCTGCGGGTGGACCGCACCCTGAGCCTGGCCGAGATGTCGGCCATCGGCACGCTCGTCCGCTGCGGCGCCATGACGCTGGGGGAGCTGGCCCGCCAGGAGCACGTGCAGCCGCCCTCGATGACGCGCATCACCGCGGTGCTCCAGGACCGCGGCCTCGTTCGGCTGGAGCCGCATCCGCAGGACCGGCGCCAGAAGCTGGTCGCAGCCACCGACCAGGCCAAGGCCATCCTCCAGGCCAACCAGAAGCAGCGGAACGAATGGCTGAGCGAGCTGGCCGCCCAGCTCGACGAGGACGAGTGGGCCCGGCTGCGCGACGCCGCCCCCGTCCTGCACAAGCTCGCGCACCTTTAGCACACGCACAGGGAAGGAGTGTTCCTCTTGAGTTCGGGACACGGAGCAGACTCCGCCCCCGCACCTGACGGACGACCCGACGACCACCACGCGACAGCGACAGCCGCCAACGAGATCACCACCTTCGACTCCCTCAAGGTCCGGAACTACCGGATCTTCTTCCTGAGCGCCGCCGTGTCCAACACCGGGACGTGGATGCAGCGAATAGCCCAGGGCTGGCTGGTGCACACCCTCACCGGTTCGGCCGCCGCCGTCGGCGTCGCCGCGGCCCTCCAGTTCCTCCCGATGCTGGTCCTCGGCCTCTACGGCGGCGTCATCGCCGACCGGTACGACAAGCGCAAGCTTCTGATCGGCACCCAGTCCGCCCTCGGCGTCACCGGCCTGGCGCTCGCCGCCCTCACCCTCGGCGGCGTCGTCAACGAATGGCATGTCTACGCGCTGGCGCTGGTCCTCGGCCTGGTCACGGTCGTGGACTCCCCGACCCGCCAGACCTTCGTCTCCGACGTCGTCGGCCCCCGCCTGCTGCGCAACGCCGTCTCCCTGAACTCGGCCAACTTCCAGTCCGCCCGCCTCGTCGGCCCGGCCATCGCGGGCGTCCTCATCACGAGCGTCGGCAGCGGCTGGGCGTTCCTCTTCAACGGGCTGTCCTTCATCGCGCCCGTTTCCGCGCTGCTGCTGATGCGCACCGAGGAGCTCACCCCCGCCGAGCGCGCCCCGCGCCGCAAGGGCCAGCTCCGCGAGGGCCTGGCGTACGTGCGGGGCCGCCCCGACCTGCTGTGGCCCATCGTCCTGATCGCCTTCGTCGGCGCCTTCGCCTTCAACTTCCCCGTCTTCCTCATCGCCTTCACCAACGGGGTCTTCCACGCCGACGCCGACACCTACGGCCTGCTCAACTCCCTGATGGCGGCGGGCTCGGTGGCGGGCGCGCTGCTCGCCGCCCGGCGCGGCCAGCGGCGCATGCGTTTCACGGTCGCCACGGGCGCGCTGCTCGGCGTGCTGCTGATCGCCGCCGCGCTCGCCCCGAACTTCGTGGTGTTCGCGGTGCTGCTGCTGCCGATCGGCCTGGTGAGCATGACGTTCGTCGTGACCGCCAACACCGGCCTGCAGGTGGCGAGCGACCCGGCCATGCGCGGGCGGGTGATCAGCCTGTTCATGATGGTCTTCATGGGCGGCACGCCGATCGGCAGCCCGCTGCTCGGCTGGCTCTCGGACGCCTTCGGCCCGCGCGTGGCCATGCTGACCGGCGGCGGGGTGTGCGTGCTGGCGACGGCGGGCGTGGCGGTGATCCTCGCCCGGATCGCCGGCCTGCGCGTGAGGATCAGCCTGCGCGCCGGCCAGCGGGGCGTGATGCTGGTGCCGCGGAACGCCCGGGACCCAGAGGAGCTGACGGCGACGGCGTAACGCCGCCGAGCGGCCGCCGTTGCGTGGCGACGCGGTCGCACGGCGACGCGGCTACACGCGCCGGGCCAGGAGCCGGCCCGGCCAGTCGCCCACGGTGAAGGACGCGACCGGCTGGAATCCCCGGCCGCGGTAGAACTCGACCAGGCGGCCGTCGCCCCCGGCGTAGCAGTCCACGCGCAGCAGCCCGACGCCCTGCCGCCGGGCCTCGGCGACGGCGTGCGACAGCAGCGCGCCGCCGATGCCGCGGCCGGCGAAGCGGCGGTCGCTCACCAGCAGGTGCACGTAGACCTCGGGCTCCTCGGCCGGGGGCACGTACGGGGGCGGCTGCGCCGTGAGGGTCATCGCCCCGACGGCCTCGCCGTCGATCTCGGCCAGCCACGGCGTGCCGCTCCGGACGATCTCGGTCACCTGCTCCACGCCCTTCGGCCGGGCCGACCAGGGCTGGGTGCCCCACTGGCCGGTGCGGCCCCGCGCGACGAGCCAGGCGACGGCGCGGTCGAGCATGCCGAGTATGGCGGGGATGTCGCGCTCGTCGCCCTGCCGGATCCTCATGCGCCGATGCTAGGCCGCGCCAGTGGCCGCCAGCGGCGGCCCTACTTCGCCCCGGACCTCTGGCCGCCCACGCCCCGGCACCCCACCCGGGGGCCCGGGACGGAGCCCCGGTTTCGGGGAGGGGCGGGCCGGGGGAGGACCCCCGCATGCGACTGTTCGCCGCGATACTGCCGCCCGCCGCCGTGGCCGAGGAGCTGGCCGGCGTCGTGCGGCGGGACCTGGCCCCGCTGCCCGGCGCCCAGCGCCTCCGGTGGACCGAGCGCGCCGGCTGGCACATCACCGTCGCCTACTACGGCGAGACGCCCACCGAGCAGGTGCCCGCCCTCCGCGAGGCCCTGGCCGCCGTCGCCCGGCGGCGCGCGGCGTTCGAGCTGTGCCTGGCGGGCGGCGAGTCGCTGAGCGAGTGGGCCCTGGGCACCGGGGTCGCGGGCGACCGGGCCGAGTTGACCGCCCTCGCCGCCGAGGCGGCGGGGCTGCGCCCCCACGCCGACCAGTACGGCACCTACCGCCCCCACCTCACCCTCGCCCGCAACGTCCGCGGCGACGGCGACGGCGACAGCGTGCCGTTCGCCCCGTACGTGGCGGCCCTGCGCCCCTTCGCCGGCCGCGCCTGGCGCGTCGGCGGGCTCGCCCTCATGAGCAGCGAGGGCCCCACCTCCGGCCGCTACGCGACGGCGGCGGTACTACCGTGGGCGGGGTGAACGTCAAGACGCGCACGCGGATCGTCAGCGCCGCCCTCGTCCTCCTCCTCGTCATCGTCGCGGTCGCCGCAGCCCTCGGCGGCGGCTGAGAGCGTCCGGCCCGCGAACGGCCTTGCCTCGAGCGCGCTCGAAGGCGTTGTCTTATGGCCATGAAATACACGCAGCTGGGACGCACGGGACTTAAGGTCAGCCGCATCGTGCTGGGCACGATGAACTTCGGCCCGTTCACGGACGAGGCCGAGAGTCACGTGATCATGGACGCCGCACTCGACGCCGGCCTGAACTTCTTCGACACGGCGAACGTCTATGGCTGGGGCGCGAACAAGGGCCGGACCGAGGAGATCATCGGCAACTGGTTCGCCAAGGGGGGCGACCGCCGCGACCGGACGGTCCTCGCCACCAAGGTCAACGGCTTCATGGGCCCGGACGACGTCACGCCCTGGCCCAACCACAACAAGCTGTCCGCCGTCAACATCCGGCGGGCGGTGGACGCGAGCCTGAAGCGGCTCCAGACCGACTTCATCGACCTGTACCAGTTCCACCACATCGACCGGGACACCCCCTTCGACGAGATCTGGCAGGCGATAGACGTCCTGATCCAGCAGGGCAAGATCCTCTACGCCGGGTCCTCCAACTTCCCCGGCTACAAGATCGCCCAGGCCAACGAGGTCGCCGCCCACCGCGGCATGGTCGGCCTCGTCAGCGAGCAGTGCCTGTACAACCTCGCGGAGCGCCGCGCCGAGATGGAGGTGATCCCGGCCGCGCAGGACTACGGGCTCGGGGTCATTCCCTGGTCCCCGCTCCACGGCGGCCTGCTCGGCGGCATTCTCAAGAAGCAGGCCGAGACCGGCCGCCGCGCCACGGGCCGGGCCGCCGACGCGCTCAGCGACCCGGCGGCCCGCGCGCAGATCCAGGCGTACGAGGACCTCCTCGACAAGCACGGCCTCCAGCCGGGCGAGGCGGCGCTGGCCTGGCTGCTCGCCCAGCCCGGCGTCACCGGCCCGATAGTGGGCCCGCGCACCCTGGAGCAGCTGGAGAGCGCGCTGCGCGCGGCGGACCTCGACCTGAGCGTGGAGCTGCTGGCCTCCCTCGACGAGGTCTTCCCCGGCCCCGGCCCCTCGCCGGAGGCGTTCGCCTGGTGAGCCGGGGCTCGGATCGGCGTGCAACGCCATGGGGCGGCCGTCACGCGCGTGACGGCCGCCCCTTCGATGGTGCGTTCTGCTTTTGTCCTACTGGCTCTGGCGCGCCTTCAGACCGGCCATGACCCCCGCGACCACGGCCACCACGGCGCCCAGCAGCACGACGTACAGACCCACGCCGGGGCTGAAGTCGAACTCCTTGAGGAGCATGTCGAGCTCATCGCCGGAGATACCTTCGAACTCCGGGTCACTCTCGATGTCCGCGCGGGCCAGGCGCTCGGAGTCGAGGAGGTTGAGCAGGCCGAACACGAGCGTGATCAGCGTGGGAAGCACGGAGATCGCCGCGATCTTGTCGTTCCTGCGCACCAGGCCGACCACGAACAGCGCGATGGCCGCGGCCGAGGTGACGGCCGTGAAGATGCCGTCGCCCTCGGTGGCGCGGATGGTCTCGCTCTGGCCGTCGAAGTCGACCGAGGTCCAGGCGAGGAAGGAGCCGATGAAGGCGAGGGCCGAGCCGACGATGCCGGCTATCAGCAGCTTGGGCGGCCCACCGGTCGCGGGACCGGTGGCCGGGGGCGGGGCGACATACCCCGGGGCGTTTGAACCATATCCACTCATGGGGAGGGAACTTAGGTTGACCAGTGTGACGCCGCAATACAACTGTCTGTTATGTCAGCATTGGCGCCTATAAATTTCCCGTAAGTTCTTCGGTCCAGCAAGATTCATTCACATGGCCAGGGAGGTGGCAGGCTTGTCCCCATGCCGACGCCGACGCCGATCCTGGCCGCCGCCGCCCTCCTGATGGCCGCGGTGACGCCGCCCTCCGCCTTCACCATCCAGGATCCGGCGATCACGGAGTCCAGCGGGCTGGCCGCCAGCAGCCGCCACCCGGGCGTGTACTGGACGCACAACGACAGCTCCTCGGACGGCAGCCCCGCGCCGCACCTCTACGCCGTCGACGGCGAGACGGGACGGACCCTCGCCACCATCACACTGGCGGGCGACGGAGTCGCCGGCCGCGACGTCGAGGCGATCTCGATCGGGCCCGACGGCGCCCTGTACGTCGGCGACATCGGCGACAACTACGACGGCGGCTGGGAGGAGGTGTGGATCTACCGCCTCCCCGAGCCGGAGCGGCTGGCCGACGCCACGGTGACGCCCGCCGTCCACGCCGTCCAGTACGAGGACGGCCCGCGCGACGCCGAGGCGCTGATGGTCCATCCGGAGACGGGCCGCGTCTACATCGCCAGCAAGAAGGACAACGGCGGCGCCGCCCTCTACGCCTCGCCCGGGGCCGGGCTCTCGGAGACCGGGGTCACCACCTTCGAACGGATCGCCGACATCGGCCTGTGGGTGACGGACGGCGCCTTCTCCCCGGACGGCACGCGGCTGTTCCTGCGCGGCTACTTCACCTCCCAGATGTACGCCTGGCCGGGGCCGGACGGCCCGCCGGAGCCCATCGACCGGGAGGTGATGATCCCGCTTCAGGAGCAGGGCGAGTCCGCCACCTTCACTCCCGACGGCGCCACGCTGATGCTCGGCTCGGAGGGCGAGGCCAGCCCGGTCGAGCCCGTGGAGCTCGCGGGCCAGCTCCTGCCGGAGAGCGCCCAGGCGGCGGAGGAGGACGAGGCGGAGGAAGACGACGACGGCGGCGCGCAGGCGGGCGGTGAGTCCGGCGACGCCAGTGACGCCGGCGACGACGGCGGCATCTCGGTCGGCACGGCCGCCACCCTCGTCGCGGGCGCGGTCGTCATCCTCGCCCTGCGCCGCCTGCTGTTCCGCAGGGGCTCGAACGGCGCATGACGGCCAGCCCTAGGCCAGGTCGTCGTCCCACCACCACGACACCGTCGGCGTCGGCGGCGGCCCGGCCCGGGAGTCGGCCGGTGAGTCGGCCCACTCGACGGGCGCCTCGCTGAAGCCGTCCGGCAGCCGCCCCGTGCTGAGGTAGCGCGGCACGCGCAGGCCCCACTCGGCGTTGCCGCGGATGCCGTGGCACAGCCCCGCCAGGTAGGTGCGCAGCTCGGCGCCGGCCCGGGGCAGCACGCGGTCGAGGAGCTGGCGGAAGCGGTTGAGCAGGCGGTCCCTGATCGCGGTGGCCTCGGCGACCGCGTCGGCGGGCGCCAGGCTCCGGTGGCGCATGAGCACGGTGTAGATGTTCTGCTCGGAGTGGCCCCGCAGCGCCTCCCGGCCTGCGGAGTGCCAGTCGTTGTCCAGCCCCGCCACGGCGATGGCCAGCTCGGTGAGCGCGCGCACCACCGGCCGGTCGAACTCGCCGCCCGGGATCTCACCCCCCGTGGCCAGTTCGAGCAGCGCGAACGTCGGCTCGCCGCCGGCGGAGAGCAGCCGCATCGCCAGGTACTCGTCCAGGTCGGGCATGTGCCCGCGCGCCCGGTTGCCGATCTGCCACGTGACGCCGGACCGCCAGGCGCGGTGGGCCACGGCGAAGCGCCGCGTCGTCGTCGGGGTGCCGATGGCGCGCAGCCGCCGGGCGACGTCCTGGAGCGGCGGGATGAACCTGTCGGTCGCGTCGGGGTTGGAGGGCGCCTCCACGGCGCGCTGCACGCGCACCGCCAGCCCGGCGAACTCGCCGGGGCGCGTGGCGAGCGGCCCGTGGTCGCACCGGGCGTCGTCGAAGGTGAAGGCCCAGTAGACCCACAGCGAGGTGGCGAACAGCCGCTCGTCCTCGGCCTCGGGCACGAAGCGGCCGAAGAAGTCCGCGCTGTGCGAGGCGACGGACCACGCGCGTGCCTCGTCGGTCCCGCACATCCCGGACTTCTGGATCCAGTCGACGGCCCGGCCGTGGACCGGCTCGGCGCGGGGGTGGACCGCGGAGGGAAAAGGGCAGTAGATCGGCGGCAGGTCGACGAGCTCCGCGAGCCTTGCCATTTTCGCGAGCTCCGCGCGTTCGGCGAGTCCGGCGCGTTCGGCGAGTTCGGCGAGTTCGGCGTTCTTTACCATCGAAATCCTGATCCGCACCGGGGAGGAGATGCGGCGGACCCGGCGAATTCCCCCGAAAGCATTGTCGTTCGCCGGCCCCCGGAACTCGGGGAGCAAAAGCGCCTCGGGGAGACCCGTTCGGGTGAACCCGTGATTCTCGTCTTGTGCACGACCGCGCCGCCGTCTTTCCATCGAATCACTGGGCGAGCCACGGCCGGGGAGGGAGCGCGATGCCGACGACCGCGTCGCCGCCGCAGGCGCTGGACCGATGCCGCGACCTGGTCCGCCCCGCCCTGGTCGCGGCCCTGGAGCGCCTCCACCCGGACATCCGGCGCCTCGCGGCGTACTCCTTCGGCTGGTGCGCGGCCGACGGAACGCCGGCCCCGGACCCCGGCGGCGCGGCGGGGGGCGGCAAGGGCGTGCGGCAGGCGTTCGCGATCCTCGCCGCCGAGGCGGTGGGCAGCGACGCGGAGGCGGCCGTGCCCGCGGCCGTCGCCGCCGAGCTGGTCCACGCCTTCAGCCTGGTGCACGACGACATCATGGACAACGACGCCCGGCGCCGTCACCGGCCCTCCCTCTGGAAGGCGTTCGGCACCGGCCCGGCCGTCCTGGCCGGCGACGCGCTGCTCGCCCTCGCCGTGGACGTGACCCGCCGCTCCGCGGGCGAGGACGGCGGCAGGTGCCGCAACGCCATGGCGCTGCTGTGCGCGGCGCTGATGGGGCTGATGCGGGGCCAGGCCGAGGACATGCACTTCGAGCGGCGGCCCTGGTGCGGTCCGGGCGCCGTCAAGCCGGAGGAGTACCGCGCCATGGCGGCGAACAAGACCGGCGCCCTCTTCGGCTGCTCCGCCGCGCTCGGCACCCTCCTCGCGGGCGGCGACGCCCGCGCCGTCGCCGCCTTCGACGCCGCCGGGCGCCACTTCGGCATCGCCTTCCAGTCCGTCGACGACCTGCTCGGCATCTGGGGCGACCCGCGCGTCACCGGCAAGCCCGTCGGCAGCGACCTCAGGCGCGGCAAGAAGACGCTGCCGATGGTCGCCGCCCTGGCGGGCGGGGGCGGGGTGGCCGAGCGGCTGGCGGACCTGCTGGAGGAGGCGGACATGAGCCGGGACGAGAAGGTGGGGCTGGCCGCCCGCCTCGTGGAGCGGGCGGGCGGGCGGCGCCTGGTGCTCGCCGAGGGCCGCCGCGCCGTGGTCCGCGCGCACGCCGCGCTCGACGGCGTTCCGCTCAGGCCGCGACCCAGGCAGGAGCTCGGCGCCCTCTGCGAGTTCGTCGTGAACCGCGTCCTGTGACCGCCCGCCCCGCCCCGTCCCGGTCCCGCGCTACGCCGGCCGCGCGTCCGTGCGGATCGACAGCTCCCCGCTCGACAGGTCCCGCATCAGCCCGCGCAGCTGACCGGCCACCGCGCCGATGCCGAGCATCACCTCCATCATCGTGCGGGCCACCTGCCCCTTGGACGCGGTCTCGGCGGCCAGGGACCGCAGCACGCTCACCATCTGCTCCTCGAAGACGTCGACCAGCGACAGCTCCGGCGACAGGCACCGCACCGAGCCCTCGATGTTGCCGAAGGACTTCCCGAGGATCGAGATCGCCGGATTGGTGCGGATGCCGCGCCGGGTGGAGCAGGTCAGGATGCGGGTCAGCGTGACGCCGAAGTCGAGTTCCTCCAGCGAGGCGTCGGCGATCTTGGACACCAGCGTCGCCATGTCGGCCATGAACGCCCCCGGCTGCGCCCACGGCATGGTCTCGCCGAGCTCGCACCACGCCTCCGCCAGGCCGTGGCCGTCGTTCTGGGCGAGCGTCAGCAGGATGAGCATCAGCAGCATCCCGGTGCGCCGGTCGGTGCGGCCGACCATGCCCCAGTCGATCAGCGTCGCCGGCTCGCCGGGGGCGACGAAGATGTTCCCGGGGTGGGGGTCGGCGTGGAAGAAGCGGTCGACGAAGAAGCCCCGGTAGCAGAACGCCAGCAGCTCGCGGCCGATCTCCAGCCGCTCGTCCGCGTCGAACGCGTCGCGGTCGGCGTACCGGACGGAGGTCCCCGGGGCCAGGCTCTGCACCAGCACCCGGGGCGCGGTGACCAGCGCGTCCGGGACGGCGAGGCGTTCGAACCTCGCGACCAGGCCTTTGGCCCGCTTCATGTTGCGGGCCTCCAGGGTGAAGTCGAGCTCCGGCTGCATGGCGTCGAAGATGACGCCGAGCATGGCGTCGACGTCGATCACCGAGCTGAAACGGGGCGCCGCCCTGCCCACGATCCGGGCCGCCCTGCGCAGCAGCGCCATGTCGTCCAGGACGACCTCGCGCACCCCCGGCCGCTGGATCTTCACGACGACCGGCCGGCCGCCGCGCAGCGTCGCCCGGTGCACCTGGGCGAGGGAGGCGGCGCCGACGGGGGCGTCGGTGTCGATGTCCTGGAAGAGGCGTGTCCACTGGGGCCCGAACTCCTGGCGGAGCACGGGCTCGAGCCGCGAGAAGGGGAGGAGGTCGGCGCTGTCGTGCAGCTTCTCGAACTCCGGGATCATGTGGTCGGGGACGATGTCGGGGCGGGTGGACAGGATCTGGCCGACCTTGATGTAGAAGGGGCCGAGCCGTTCCAGGGCACGTCGTATGCCCTGGGCACGATCGGCGTCCCCGGCCGGCGAGCTGCGGCGGCCCCGGAGGACCGCGCGCCGCACCTCGCCGGCCAGGAGATCGCCGAGGACTCGCACGACCACACGGAGACGAGCACCGCTCAACGTGTGGCCGCCTCACCCAGCAGCGGAGGCAACGTCTACCAGCTGGTGGTCCCGCGCGCGCCGTCTCCCGGGGCGTCGCCGTCGCGGCCGTCCCGGAGGAGACCGATCAGCGAGTCCATCCGCTCCGCCAGCTGGTCGAACGGCCGGTCGCAGTCCCGGTCACGGTCCCGGTCACGGTCCCGGTCGCAGTCCCGGTGCCTGTCCCGGTCCCAGCGGTCGTGCGGGTCGCGGTGGTGCGGGCCGCGGCCCCCGTGGGGGCCCCGGTGCCAGTCGCGGTCCCAGCGGTCGTCCCAGTCCGGGCCGTGGTGGTGGTGACGCGGCCCGCGGTGGTGCTTGTCGTGCTCCAGGTCTCGTCGAACGCCTCCTTCAGGTCGTCGGCGACGTCGCCGACGAGATCCCGCAAGGTATTCGTGATGCTCTTTCCCATGCCTAACGCTCCCTCACGTGGGGATTCCCGATCCACGCCAAGGTCAGAAAGGCACGCCGGACAAGGCTGACTGAAAAACACTGATTTCACTATCAAACTATTTGGCTTCGATAAACGACGCGAGGCCGTCGAGAAGCCGGGCCAGGCCGAAGCGCATGATGGCCTCCTGGCTGATGCCGAAGGCGTCCTCGTCGAGCCCGAAGACGTGCGGATAACAGCCGCTCTCCATCGCCACCTCCAGGATCGGCTTCTGCGCCTCCCAGAACTCCTCGTCCGAGATGCCGGACTGCTCCGCCGCCTGCTGCTGGAGGATGTGCGAGCGGGCGATGCCGGTGATGTAGGAGTCCAGGGCCGTGATCACGGCGACCTTCTCCTGGCCGTTCAGGCCCAGGCCCTCCAGCGAGGAGAGGGCGAAGTCGAAGCTGAGCAGGGAGTTGGGGCCGAGGAGCGGGCGGGTCTGGTTGACCTGGAGGAGCCAGGGGTGCCGCTCGTAGAGGTGGAAGGTGCCCAGGCCCACCTTCTCCAGCGTCTCCCGCCAGTCCTTGCCCTCGTACGCCGCCAGCTCCTCGTCGTCGAGGGCGTTGACGTGGTCGAGCATGAGGTCGAGCAGCTCTCCCTTGCCCGGGACGTAGCGGTAGAGCGACATCGTGCCCACGCCCAGCTCGGCCGCGACCTTGCGCATGGAGAGCGCGGCCAGCCCCTCCCGGTCGGCGAGCGCGACGGCGGCGGTGACGATGCCCTCCAGCGTCAGCCCCGGCTTCGGGCCCCGGCTGGGCTGCTCCCGCCCCTGCCACAGGAGCTGGAGGCTGCGGTTGAGGTCGCCGCTTCCGCTGTGTGCCGTCGTCATCGTGGTGCTCCCGTGGGGCCGGAAATAATTTCTGGGTACGGCGTACGCTGTCAGGCTATAGTGAGTACGACGTACCCAGTTTATTTGAGGCATCCGAGGACGGGACGGGGCTTATGTCAGACAACTACTCGGTCGTCGCCGAGGGGCTGTGCAAGCGCTACGGCGACAAGACGGCGCTGGACGGGTTCGACCTCGCCGTCCGGCGCGGCACGGTGATGGGGCTGCTCGGCCCGAACGGCGCGGGCAAGACCACCACGGTCCGCATCCTCACCACCCTCATCCGCCCCGACGGCGGCCGGGCCGAGGTCGGCGGCCACGACGTGGTGCGCGAACCCCGCGCCGTACGCCGCCGCATAGGGCTGACCGGGCAGCACCCGGCCGTGGACGAGATCCTCACCGCCCGCCAGAACCTGCGCATGTTCGGCCGCCTCTTCCACCTCGGCAAGGAGCAGGCACGGCAGCGCACGGAGGAGCTGCTCGACCGGTTCAGCCTGCGGGAGGCCGCCGACAAGCAGGTCAAGGGCTTCAGCGGCGGGATGCGCCGCCGCCTGGACCTGGCCGCCAGCATGATCCTCGCCCCCGAGGTGCTCTTCCTCGACGAGCCCACCACCGGCCTCGACCCGCGCGGGCGCAGCGAGGTGTGGCAGTCCGTCCGCCAGCTCACGGCGGCGGGGACCACGGTCCTCCTCACCACCCACTACCTGGACGAGGCCGACCAGCTCTCCGACCACATCGCCGTCGTCGACCAGGGCCGGAAGATCATCGAGGACACCCCGGCCGGGCTGAAGCGGGCGGTGGGCGGCGACCGCGTCGAGGTGGTGCTGGAGGACGCGGCCGACCTGCCGTTGGCCGCCGGGGCGGTGGCCCGGGTCGCGCACGGCGTCGCCCCGCAGACCGACGAGGAGCGGCTGCGGGTGCACGCCCCCGTGCGGGAGGGCGTTGCCGCGCTGACCGAGGTGGCCCGCACGCTCCAGGAGGCGGGGACCCGGGTGGCCGACCTCGGCCTGCGGCGGCCCACCCTCGACGAGGTGTTCCTCCGCCTCACCGGCGGAGCGGCGGAGACGGAGTCGACGTCCGAGACGGAGACGACGGAGACGGAGACGGAGACGGAGACGGAGACGGAGACGACGGAGGAGAAGACGACGGAGGAGAAGGAGAGCGTCGCGTGAGCACCACCACCAGCACGAGCGCGGGCACGAGCCCCGGCAACAGCCCCAGCACCCTCACCTTCACCGACGACCGCCGCCTGTACTGGATGTTCGCCGACTGCGCGACCATCGTCCGGCGCGACCTGACGCACCTCGTCAAGCAGCCCTCGATCGTCGCCTGGCAGCTCGGCTTCCCGATCGTCTCCGTGCTGCTGTACGTGTACGTCTTCGGCAGCGCCATGGACGTGGGCGAGGGCGTGGACTACAAGGACTTCGCCATGCCGGGCATGTTCGCCATGACGATGGCCTTCGGCTTCATGAACACCGCGATGACCGTCACGATCGAGAAGGAGAAGGGGATCACCGACCGCTTCCGGTCCATGCCGATGACGCCGTCGGCCGTCGTGACCGGGCGCGGGGTCTCCGACCTGCTGCACGCCTCGCTCGACCTGGCCATCATGGCGAGCATCGCGCTCGTCGTCGGCTGGCGTTCCGACGGCACGCTGTGGGAGACGCTGTGCGCCTTCCTGCTGCTGCTCCTGCTGCGCTTCGCGCTGATCTGGGTCGGCGTCTACCTCGGCCTGCTGATGCCGAACGAGCAGGCGGCGGGGAGCCTCTTCGCGGTGGCCTTCCCCTTCGGCATGATCTCCAGCGTCTTCACCTCGCCCTCGCTCATGCCGGACTGGCTGGGCGTGATCGCGACGTGGAACCCGGTGTCGGCGTCGGCCAACGCGGTGCGCGAGCTGTTCGGCAACCCGATGCCGACCGGGGACAGCTGGGTCGAGGAGAACGCGATCCTGGCCGCGGCGCTGTGGCCGCTGATCATCACGGCGATCGCCATGCCGCTGGCGGTCCGCCGCTACCAGCGCCTGTCCCGCTAGGGGATTCCCCCTCCCCGCCCGCTCCGAAGGGGGGCGGGCGGGGAAAAACGAGGGTCAGGGGGCAGAGCCCCGAGGGGCGGACGGGCGGGGGTCAGAGGCGTTCGATGACGTAGTCGATGCAGGCGGTCAGAGCCTCGACGTCGGCCGGGTCAATGGCCGGGTACATGGCGACGCGGAGCTGGTTGCGGCCCAGCTTGCGGTAGGGCTCCGTGTCGACGATGCCGTTCGCCCGCAGCGCGGCCGCGATCGCCGTCGCGTCCGTCGCCTCGTCGAAGTCGATCGTGCCGACGACCTGCGAGCGCTGCGCCGGCTCCGTCACGAACGGCGTGGCCCGGTCGTGCTTCTCCGCCCACCCGTACAGCCGCGCCGCGGAGTCCGCCGTCCGCCGCGTGGCCCACCCCAGGCCGCCGTTCCCGTTGAGCCAGTCGAGCTGCTCGGCCAGCAGGAAGAGCGTGGCCAGCGCCGGCGTGTTGTACGTCTGGTTCTTGCGCGAGTTGTCGATCGCGGTCGGCAGCGAGAAGAACTCCGGGACGTGCCGCCCCGAGGCGTGGATCCGCGCCGCGCGGTCCAGGGCGGCGGGGGAGAAGGCCCCCAGCCACAGGCCGCCGTCGGAGGCGAAGGACTTCTGCGGGGCGAAGTAGTAGACGTCGGTCTCGGCGATGTCCACCGGCAGGCCGCCCGCGCCGGAGGTGGCGTCGACCAGCACCAGCGAGCCCTCGTCGGCACCGGCCACGCGCTGGATCGGCATGGCCACGCCCGTCGAGGTCTCGTTGTGCGTGAGGGCGTAGGAGTCGACGCCGCGCTGCGCGCGCGGCAGCGGGTGCGAGCCGGGGTCGGCGGTGATGATCGTCGGCTCGTCCAGCCACGGGGCCTTGCTGGCGGCCTTGGTGAACTTCGAGGAGAACTCCCCGAACGACAGGTGCTGCGACTTCGCCTCGATGAGCCCGTGCGTCGCGATGTCCCAGAACGCGGTGGACCCGCCGTTGCCGAGCACCACCTCGTAGTCCTCGGGCAGCGAGAACAGCTGGCGCACGCCCGCGCGGACCCGGCCGACCAGGTTCTTCACGGGTGCCTGGCGGTGGGAGGTGCCGAGCAGGGAGGAACCGGTCGCGGCCAGGGCGCCGAGCGCCTCGGTGCGCACCTTGGAGGGACCCGATCCGAACCGGCCGTCGGCGGGCTTGATGTCAGCGGGAATCTGAATATCGGCCACGAGTCGGAGCGTAGTCCGTCCACGGCGGCGCCCCGCACGCGGTCCGGCCGCTGAGACGCCACGCGTCACCCCGTGGACGACGGCCCTCACCCCGGGGTGCGGCGCCGGGGTGAGGGCGGCCGGGGGCGCGGGGGCGGAGCCCCTGGCGACTACGCCAGCAGGACCGGGAGCTCCGCGAGGTCGTTCTGGGTCACGATCGGGAGGTTGCGCAGCTCCGACTCCGGCACGGCCAGCCGCAGGCGGGGGAAGCGGGCGAAGAGCGCGGGGAGCGCGATGCCCCCCTCCAGGCGGGACAGGGCGGCGCCGGGGCAGATGTGCGGGCCGTGGCCGAAGGTCATGTGGCGGATCGGGGTCGGGCGGGTGATGTCGAATCGGTCGGCGTCGGGGCCGTGCTGTGCCTCGTCCCAGCCGATGGCGTGGTAGGAGATCACGAGGCCCTCGCCCCGGCGGATCACCGTGCCCGCGATCTCCACGTCCTCCGTCGCGAAGCGCATCAGCAGGTGGGGGGTGGGGGTGTTCCAGCGGAGGGTCTCCTCCACCACCACGTCCCACCCGATCTCGCCGCGCCGCACCAGCTCCCGCTGCTCGGGGTGGGTGCACAGCGCCCGCACCGCGTTGACGATCAGGCTGATCGTGGTCTCGTGCCCGGCGCCGACCATCGCCTGGAGGTTGCCGGTCACCTCCTCGTCCGTCAGCGGCTCGCCGCCGTCCTCGGCGGCGATCAGCGCGCACGTCAGGTCGTCGGCGGGCTCGCCCCGCGCCACCAGCTCCTTCTTCTCGGCGACCATGCGGGCGAAGAACGCCTCCAGCTCCTCGATCACCGCCAGCCGCTCGTCCTGCGGGGTCAGCCCGCTGAAGAACGCCTTGAACAGCCGGTGCAGCCGCGGGTGCTCGGCCGGGTCGACGCCCATCAGCCTGCTGATGACGGCCATCGGCAGCGGCAGCGCGAAGAGCGCCTTCAGGTCCACCGGGCCGCCCCCGGCCCGGGAGCCGGCCGCCGCCAGCTCGTCCAGCAGGCCGGCCGTCAGCTCCTCGATGGCGGGCCGCTGCGCCTCCACCCGGCGCGCGGTGATGGCCTGGGCGGTCTTCGCGCGTAACCGCCGGTGTTCGGCGCCGTCCACCGTGAACATGCTGCGGCCGGGGTCGACCATGCCGATGAGCGGCCACTCGCGGGTGACCCGGCCGCTGCGCCAGTCCACCCACTGGTTGATGTCCTTCACCAGCCGGGGGTCGGTCAGCAGCCGGCGGGCCTCGGCGTGGGTGGTGACCGTCCAGGCGGTGACGCCGCCGGGCAGTTGGATGCGGGTGAGGGGTCCGGCCGCGCGCAGCCGGCGGGTCTCGCCCGGCAGGTCGCGCACGAGCGGGTCGAGGACGAGGGATACGCCGGGTGCGCCAGGTACGCCAGGAGTTACGGGGCAGCTCACGGGTGCCTCCAACAGGAAACGGTAGGGGTCAGCCCCCGGGATAGCGCGCGGGGGTCGAGCTGAAGCGGACCGGCAGCTCCCGCATCCCCCGCAGGAACGGGGAGGGCCGCCGGACCAGGGATTCCGGGGAGGTGGCCAGCTCGATGTCGGGGAGGCGGTCGAGCAGCACCTCGATGCCGGTGCGGGCGATGACCTCGGCGATCTCCTGCGCCGGGAAGGGACAGCGGTAGTCGCCGTGGCCGAAGGAGAAGTGCGCGCCGTTGCCGCCCCGGTGGACCGCGCCCTCCGGGTGCACGTCCGGGTCGGCGTTGGCGCCGGCCAGGCCCAGCAGCAGCATGTCCCCGGCGTGGAGGTGCCGCCCGCCCAGCCGCGTGTCGCGGGCCAGCCACCGCCCGGCGAGGATCTGGGTGGGGGTGTCCTCCCACAGCACCTCGTTCATGGCCTCGCCGACGCTGCTGCGCCCGCCGGAGAGCGAGGCGGCGAACCGGTCGTCGGTGAGCATCAGCCGCAGCGAGTTGCCGATCCAGTCGGCGGTGGGCAGGTGCCCGGCCGCGGTGATCGACTGGACGTCCAGGACCAGTTCCTCGTCGGTCAGCGCGATGGGGTGGGCCAGCAGCCGGGAGGCCACGTCGGGACCGGGGGCGCGGCGCTTGGCCGCCAGCAGCCGCGTCATCGAGGCGCCCAGGAACTCGAAGCCGCTGACGGCGTCCTCGCCGCCGTCCGCCAGCGCGTTGATCGCCCTGGCCAGCTCCGGGCCCTCCTCGTCGGGGAAGCCCACGACGCGGGCCAGCACCAGGATCGGCAGCATCTTGGCGTACTCGCCGATCAGCTCGGCCTCGCCCCGGCCGCAGAAGCCGTCGATCAGGCTGTCGGCCAGCTCCTCGGCGTGGCGGCGCAGCTCGAACGGGTCGGTCGCCTGGAGCGCGGGCACCACCACGTCCACGTGGCGCTGGTGTTCGGCGCCGACGGTGTAGTAGATCGACGGCTGCGGCTTGTTGACCATCGGCAGCAGCGGCCAGTCGTCGGGGATGCGCGGCCACTGGTTCCACAGGCCCATGTCCCGCGTGAACAGCTCGGGGTCGGCGGTGACGCGGTGCAGCTCCCGGTAGCCGATCACCAGCCAGGCGGGCACGTCGCCGGGCAGCACCACCGGCACCACCGGCCCGTGGAGCCGCCGCATCTCGGCGTACAGCAGGGCGGGATCGGTGTGGAAGCGGGGCCCGCTCAGCGGCACGGGCGGCGCGGGGTCGTCGCCGTCGGCGGCCCAGGTGCGGGGGGACGTCTGCTGGTCGGTCACGAGGGGGTCTCCGAGGTCTCCAGTGCCTTGACGCGTGCGCGGAGGTGTTCGACGAGCGTGATGAGCACCTGCTTGCTGGACGCGCGGGACCTGGCGTCGCAGTCGATGAGGGGAACGCCGTCGGACAGGTCGAGGGCGTCGCGGATCTCCTCGGTGGTGTGGGCCGGGCCGCCGAAGTCGTTGCGGGCCACGATGAACGGCGTGCCGTGGTGCTCCAGCCGGTCGATGGCGTACCAGCAGTCGGCCAGCCGCCGCGTGTCGACCAGCACCACCGCGCCGAGCGTGCCGGTGAACAGCCGGTCCCACAGGAACCAGAACCGCTCCTGACCCGGGGCGCCGAAGAGGTACAGCACGGTCTCGGCGTTCAGGCTGATGCGCCCGAAGTCGAACGCCACGGTGGTGGCCGTCTTGCCCCGCACCGCCGACAGGTCGTCGACACCCTGCCCGGCCTGGGTCATGACCTCTTCGGTGTTCAGCGGGCGGATGTCGCTGACGGAGCGGACCATGGTGGTCTTGCCGACGCCGAAGCCGCCGACGATGACGATCTTCAGGCCGTTGCTGGCGGTGCTGTGCAGCCGGGGCCGGGAGCGCACCGCCGCCGAGGCGGCCGCCGCGGGGGCCGGGGCTTTCGGGTCAGAGGTTGCGGAGTCCAACGAGCACCTGTTCGAGGAGTTGTGGGTCGGGTAGGTCGGCCGCCGCGGCGCCGAGCGTGGTCGCCCTGCCGGTGCCGCGGGTGGTGTTCGGGTGCCGGGCGGTGATGCGGCCGCTGTCGAGCAGGTCGCTCAGCAGGATCTTCGTGATGCTGACGGGCAGCCTCAGCTCGGCGGCGACCTCCACCACCGCCGTCGGGTAGCGGCACAACCGCAGGATCCTGGCGTGCTCCGACTGCATGCCGGGAGCCGGCTCGCTCTCGCTCACCACCAGCGTGACGAGGTCGAAGACGTTCGAGCCGGCCCGGCTGCGGCCACCGGTGAGGGTGTACAGCCGGTCCGGGTCCTCGTCGCGCGCCGGTCGGCTCATGCGGGTCCGCCGCCGCTGTCGTCGATGGGCCGGCGCGGTGGGGCGCTGAGGTAGTCGCCGAGCTGCTCGACGAGCTCGTTCATGTTGTGGCCGACGAGGCCGGCGTCTGCGTCCTCGGCGGCGACGATCGCCAGGTGGGCGCCGTCCCCGGCCTCCACGATGAACAGGATGCCGCCGTAGAACTCGGTCATCGACTGCCGCACGCCGCCCGTGCCGTCGCCGAACTCCATCGACGCGCCCTGCGACAGGCTCTGTATGCCGGCGGAGATCGCGGCGAGCTGATCGGCCTGGTCGTCGGTCAGCTCCGGCGTGTGGCACAGCCGCAGTCCGTCGCGCGACAGCACCAGCGCGTGGCGGGCGCCGGGCGTGCGGCCCAGCAGGTTCTCCAGCAGCCACGTCAGGTCGGCGGCCGCGCCGACGCCCGTTCTCTGCATCCCGGTCGATGGTGCTGTCATGCGTCGTCGTCCTCCGGGTGGGCGGCAGAGCTGGCGGCGGGCGTAGCGGGCGTAGCGGATGCGGTGTGGGTGGCGGGCGTCTCGGGAGGCGCGGTGGCCGGATCTGCGGCGCGGCCGCCGTCCGCACGGGCCGCGCCTGCGGCGTTGGCGGCGTTCGCGGTGTTCGCGGTGTTGCTGGTCCTGCCGGTGTTGGTGGCGACCGGTATCTCCTGGGACTCCTGCGTGCCGCGCACCGCCTGGCGGAAGGCGACCAGCCGGGCGGCGGAGCGCTCGGGGGAGTGGCGGCGCTCGGCGGGCTCCGCGCGGCGCGCGCGGGCGGCGGCCCCGGGGACGCCGTCGGGGTGGGCGTTGGCCAGCGTGCGACCGCGCCGCCGCTTCGGCAGGCCGTTCGTGCTGTACGCCACGTCCTCCTCGGTCACGACGGGGCCGGCGCCCGTGCCGGCGACCGCGTCGTCGTCCATGGCGTCCATGGGCGCGTGGTCGGCCGTGGCGATCGGCCCGGCGGCGACGAGTGCGGGGGCCGGCGCGGCGGCGGCCCCCGCCGCGGCGGCGGGCGGGCCCGTCGGCGCCGTGCGCGGCCGCGCGGCCGGCTGGTCGCCGTCGGCGCTGGGGCGGCTGATCAGGTCGTGCGGGATCATCATCAACGCCCCCGTGCCGCCGCGCGCCGAGGGCCGGAAGGACACCGACAGCCCGTGCTTGCGGGCCAGGACGCCCACCACGGCAAGCCCGAGACGGGTGCCCGACAGCGAGGTCAGGTCCAGCGGGTGGTCGCGGGAGACGGCCCGCTCGGCGCGGCGCAGCGCGACGTCGCTCATCACCAGGCCGCTGTCCTCGACGGTCATGATGACCCCGGCCGGCACCTCCTCCACGTAGACGTGGACCTCGGCGGTGGGCGGCGAGAAGTTGGCGGCGTTGTCGAGGAGTTCGGCGAGCGCGTGCATCACGCCCTCGGCGGCGTGCCCGGCGATCGCGACGTTCACGGCGCAGTGCAGCCGCACCCGCTGGTAGCCGCCGATGCGGCCCATCGCGCCGCGCAGGATGCTCTCCATGACGATCGGCTTGGCCCACCGGCGTCCCGAGCGGGCCCCGGTGAGCACGGCGATGCTGTCGGCCAGCCGCCCGGCCTGAGCGGTGCGGTGGTCCAGGTGCAGCAGGTCGGCCAGGACCGCCTCGTCCCCGTGCCGGTGCTCCATCTCGCGGAGGTCGGCGAGCATCCCGGTGGCCAACGCCTGCATCCGCCCGGCGGCGTTGGCGCAGGCCGCCATCGCCGCGGACTTGGCCGTCTCGCCCCGCCCGATCTCCTCCGCCACGGTGCGCAGCACCGTCTGGTGGGCGGGGTCGGCGGGCTGCTCGGCGGCGGCGAGCGCGGTGGGGGCCGAGGAGCCCTCGCGCAGCCGCGCGACCAGGGCGGGCACCGTCTCCTCGGCGAAGTGCGCGGCGTCCGCCTCCGCGGCGCGGAGCCGGGCGCGCAGCCAGCGCGCGCGCACGACGCCGATCGCCGCGGTCACCACGGCGGCGCAGACGACGGCGGCGGCGACCCCGGCGCCCCAGGCCAGCTCGCCCTCGAACGACTCGGGCGCGGCGTACACCGCGCCCAGCCACGCGGCCCCGGTGACGGAGACCGAGATGAGCAGGGCCAGCAGGACAGGCCGGAGGGGGGCGCGCTCCGTCTTGCGGCGCGCCGGGGGGCTCTGCGCTGTCATGATCGGAGTCCTCATATACGGGTGGGGACCTGACGGCCCGTAATGGACCAGCAATAATCGGGAAACACTATAGGAGAGTTCCGGCCGCGTGGGGCCGTGTTGCGGGTGATGGGAGTGCGCTTGTGTGTGCACGCTTGTCCTCATGGCACGCATCGCACGCACGGCACGCACGGCACGCATGGCACGCATGGCAGGCATGGCAGGCATCGGAGATGACGCGACCGGAGCTATCGCGGGAGAACTCGCGGCGAGGCTGCGGGGGGCCGTCCGGGGCGAGGTGGCGTTCGACGCGGGCAGCCGGGCGCTGACGACGCAGGACGCCTCCAACTACCGCCGGGTGCCGCTGGGCGTGGTGTCCCCGCGCGACGCGGCCGACGTGGCGGCGGCGCTGGCGGTCTGCCGCGAGCACGACGTGCCGGTGGTGGCGCGCGGCGGCGGCACCAGCATCGCGGGGAACGCCACCGGCGCCGGCGTGGTGCTGGACTTCACCCGCCACATGAACCGCGTCCTGGCCCTCGACCCGGCCGCCCGCACCGCCACCGTGCAGCCCGGCGTCGTCTGCGACACGCTGCGCGCCGCCGCGGGCCGGCACGGGCTGACCTTCGGCCCCGACCCGTCAACGCACAGCCGCTGCACGCTCGGCGGCATGATCGGCAACAACTCCTGCGGCGCCCACTCCGTGGCCTGGGGCACCACCGCCGACACCGTGCAGGAGCTGACGGCCCTCACCTACCGGGGCGAGCGTGCCCGGCTCGCGCGCGGCGGCGCCGGGGTGCCCGGCCCGCTGCGCGCCGCCGCCGACGAGCTCACCGCCCGTCACCTGGCGTTGCTGCGCACCGGCTTCCCCGAGCTGCCGCGCCGCATCTCCGGCTACGCCCTTGACGCGCTGCTGCCCGAGCGCGGCCGGGACTGGGCGCGGGCGTTCACCGGCAGCGAGGGCACGCTCGGGATCCTCACGGAGGCGACCGTGAGCCTGGTGCAGGCGCCGCCCGCGCGGGCGCTCGCCGTGCTGGGATACGCCGACGAGTCCGCCGCCGCCGAGGCCGCGGCCGGGCTGCTGCCGCACGGCCCGCTGACCGTGGAGGGCATGGCCGCCGACCTGATCAGGGACGAGGCCGCCCGGTCCGCCCTGCCGCGCGGCGGCGCCTGGCTGTTCGTCGAGACCGGCGGCGAGAGCCCGGCCGAGGCGCAGGCCCGCGCCGAGGCGATCGGCCGCGCGGCGACGGACCGGGTGGACCACACGGTGGTCGCCGACCCCGCCGCCCTGCGGACGCTGTGGCGCATCCGCGAGGACGCCTCCGGCACCGCCACCCGCCGCCCGGACGGCGGCGAGGCGTGGCCCGGCTGGGAGGACTGCGCGGTGCCGCCCGCCCGGCTCGGGGCGTACCTGCGGGACTTCCGCGCGCTGCTGGGCGAGTACGGGCTGACGGGCGTGCCGTACGGCCACTTCGGCGACGGCTGCATCCACGTCCGCATCGACTTCGACCTGCTGGGCGCGGAGGGGCTGGCCCGCTTCGCGGCGTTCTCCGAGGACACCGCCGAGCTCGTCGTCCGGCACGGCGGCTCGCTGTCGGGCGAGCACGGCGACGGCCTGGCGCGCTCGCGGCTGCTGCCGCGCATGTACGGGCCGGAACTCGTCGGCGTCTTCGACGACTTCAAGCGGCTGTGGGATCCGGACGAGCGCCTCAACCCCGGCGTGATCGCCCCGCGCCGCGCCGCCGAGACCGACGACATCCGCTTCGCGGGCCTGCCCGGGCCCGGCGCCGTCCCGGTCGCCTTCGCCTACCCGGACGACGGCGGCGACTTCTCGGCGGCCGTACGCCGCTGCGTCGGCGTCGCCAAGTGCCGCAACGACGCGGCCGACGGGGCCGTGATGTGCCCCTCCTACCGCGCGACGGGCGCCGAGCAGCACTCCACGCGGGGCCGCGCCCGGCTGCTGCACGAGATGCTGATCGGCGAGGTGATCACGGACGGGTGGCGTTCGCCGGAGGTGGCCGAGGCGCTGGACCTGTGCCTGTCGTGCAAGGGCTGCCGCGGCGACTGCCCGGTGAACGTCGACATGGCCACGTACAAGGCGGAGTTCCTGCACCACCACTACGCCGGGCGCCGCCGCCCCGCCTCCCACTACGCGCTGGGCCGCCTGCCGCAGTGGCTGCGCCTGCTGGCCCGCCTGCGGCTGGCCCCGGCGGCGAACCTCGCCAGCCGCGTCCCGCCGCTGGCCGCGCTCGCCAAGCGCGTGGCGGGCATCGCGCCCGAACGCCCCATCCCGCGGCTGCCGCGTACGCCGCTGACGCGCCGCCTGGCGGCGGGCGATACGGATGTCCCGGACGCGGACGTCCTCCTCTTCCCCGACACCTTCACCACCTACCTCTCCCCGGAGGCGGGCGAGGCCGCCTGGCGCGTCCTGAACGCCGCCGGGCTGCGGCCCACGCTGCCCGCCGGGCGTGTGTGCTGCGGCCTGACGTACACCAGCACCGGACAGCTCGACCACGCGCGCGCGACGTTGCGGCGCACGCTGGACGCGCTCGATCCCGTCGCGGGTGAGGGCGCGGGCTCCGGGCTGCCGGTCACCGTCCTGGAACCCCCCTGCGCCGCCGCGCTCCGCACCGACCTGCCCGAGCTGCTGCCCGACGACCCGCGCGCCCACCGCCTCGCCGCGGCGGTCCGCACCTTCGCCGAGACGATCGAGGAGTACGCCCCCGACTGGACGCCGCCCCGCATCGACCGTCCCGTGGCCGGGCAGACCCACTGCCACCAGAACGCGGTCCTCGGCGTCGCGGCGGACCGGCGTCTGCGGGAGCGGGCCGGGCTGGTGGGCGAGCTGTCGGCGGGGTGCTGCGGACTGGCGGGCAACTTCGGGTATGAGCGCGGCCACTACGAGGTGTCGGTGGCGTGCGCGGAGGATGTGCTGCTGCCGGCGGTGCGCTCCGCGCCGGGGGACGCGGTGCTGCTGGCCGACGGGTACTCCTGCCGCACGCAGCTGGCGCAGCTCGGCGGCTACGAGTCCCGCCACGTCGCGGAGGTCCTGGCGGAGGGGTTGTAGCCCACCCA
>NZ_JBQQCA010000082.1:0-24877 GCF_052246635.1 Streptomyces sp. 6N223
CGGACCCCCGGCCGCCCACACCCCGGCACCCCACCCGGGGTTGAGTAGGGCGGGGGTGGGGGTGGCGGTCGCGTGGCCTACGTGCCGCGAGGCGTGAGGTGGGCGTACGCGACGATGTTGGAGTCGTAGCCGCCGTCGGCGGTCCACGCGCCGCCGCAGGTGATGAGGCGTAGCTGCGGGGTGTCGACCGCGCCGTAGACCCGCAGGTCGGGGAAGTCCGTCTTCGGGTACTGCTCGACGGAGTCCACGGCGAAGACGGCGGTGGTGCCGTCCACCCGGTCGATCTCGATCGTCTCGCCCGGCCGGAGCTGGCCCAGGCCCGAGAACGCCGCCGGGCCGTCGTAGGTGTCGAGGTGGCCGACGAGGATCGCGGCGCCGCTCTCGCCCGGCGAGACGCCGCCCGCGTACCAGGCGGCGCGCATGGCGTCCGCCTCCGAAGGGGTGGGCGGCCCGCCGTCGGGGGAGAGGTCGGCGCCGATGACCTCGGCGTCGGTGCCCAGCTGCGGGATGCGGATGCGCACCGGAACCGAGCGCGACAGGGGCGCGGCGACCACCGACGGCGGCTGCCCTGCGGATATCGGGTCGAGGCCCGCAGTGGACCCGGAGTTGGGTGCGGCGGCGGGGGCGTCCACCGCGCCGGGGCGCGAGACGCCCTCCGCGATGCTGCTGGAGGCGCGCGCCTCGCGTACGCCGTCCTGGCCGCCGGGCCCGTAGATCGCGGCGAGCAGGCCCACGGTGGCGGCCGCCAGCACGGCCGCCACCTCCAGGCGGCGGCTGCGGACGGCCATCCGCTGCTGCCGGTTCCGCGAGCTGGGCGAGGCGCCGTTCGGGGCGTGACTGAGGGGCTGGAACGGCGCGACGGCGTGACGGCGGCAGGTGGCGGCGCACCGCCGCACGGCGCGGCCCGCACGCACCGCCGACCGCACCGCCGCCCGCCTCACGGCCCGGATGGCCCGCCGCACCGTCCGCACCGCCCGGGCCACCGCGGCGACGACCGCCCTGACCAGGCGGACCGGCGGCCGCACCAGGGCCAGGATCAGGCGCCGGAGAGGGGGCACCGGGTTGAGCCGGGCGAAGAACGCCGCGAGGCCCTTCAGGGCCGCGCGGGCCGCCCGGCGCAGGCGGCGTTTCCCGCGTCGCCGAGTCTCCTCAGACACGCTTGAGCCCCTCTTAGTAGTGCTGGCCGGCGGAGCGGCGGCGCCGGGCGAGGAAGGCGTACCCGACCGCGCCCGCGATCGCCACGCCGCCGCCCACGGCCAGCGCCGTGGCCTGCGAGTCGCTCTCGCCGCCGGCCGTGGTCTGGCCGCCGAAGCCCGCGGAGGCGCCGCCGGTCGGGGTGGCCGAGGTGAAGGTGAAGTTGGTCGACAGGACGGTGTCGTTGTCGTTGGCGCAGGTGACGGTGACGGGGTAGGCGCGGCCGACCTCCAGGCCGCTCCTGATGGTGCCGGTGCCGACCCACGTCCCGTCGCCGCGCGCGCTGAGGGCGATGCTCGCCTCGAACGCGTCCGACCGGGCCGGGGTGGCGGGCTGGCAGCTGACGCGGACGGTCACCGAGGTGCCGGCGCCGCCCGAGCTCGGGGTGACGGTGATCGGGGAGGCGGTCTGCAGCGGCGTGGCCGCGTCGGCGGGCAGGGAGCGGTCCGGCTTGGCCACGGGGAGCTGGGCGGCGGCCGCGGGGGTGGCAAGGCCCAGGGCGAGCAGGGCGGTGGCAGCGGCCACGGCCGTGCGGTGAAGGGGGGTACGCGAGGTGCGCGGGGACTTCATGGGACGGATGACCTCCGGGTCGTCGGCGGCACGCCGTGAGGCGTGACGGGTTGTCACCCATGCCAACAGCGCGTCATCAAACGCGCACCCGGAGTGCGTCCCCGCGGGTGAGCCCGGCCGCCGCCCGGGGGAACGGCGGCGGCCGGGGGTCCAGGGAGCCGTGACCCGTTACTTGCAGTCCAGGTCGCGCCGGCGGAACCCGGCCAGCCCCAGCCAGGTCAGGGCCGCCGCCACCGCGGTCATGACGACCAGCGGCGTCCACTCCATGTCCGCGGCCGGGACCTGCGGCACGTGGCCGAAGGGGGAGAAGTTGGCCAGCGCGTCCGGCATCTCGATCAGCGTGCCCAGGTAGACCACGAAGAAGGAGTACGCCGGGATGGCCCAGGCCGCGGCGGCGAA
Organism: Streptomyces sp. 6N223; assembly: GCF_052246635.1. NCBI lineage: Bacteria > Bacillati > Actinomycetota > Actinomycetes > Kitasatosporales > Streptomycetaceae > Streptomyces > Streptomyces sp. 6N223. The sequence continues at coordinate 2,164 of NZ_JBQQCA010000082.1, forward strand.
CCGGGGCAGCCAGCCGAAGAGCACCAGCGCGATGGCCCCGGTGACCCACAGCGCGGGCGCGTAGGCCAGCGAGGAGCCCGTCAGCTTCCAGAACAGCTCGCCCTCGCTGGCGGAGAGCGCGCCCGCGAGGCCGAAGCCGAGCCCGGCCAGCAGCGCCACCAGGGTGCCGCCGGCCAGCGACATGGTCAGGTGGCTGCCGACCCAGCGGTCGCGGGAGAGCCCGGTCGCCAGCACCGGCTCGGCCCGGCCGCCGGTCTCCTCCGCGCGGGCCCGCAGCACGGCCAGCACCACGAACGCCGAGGTGATGATGGCGAGGAAGCTCATCAGCGCCGATCCGAACGACTCGGAGACCGAGCCGCTGCCCAGCTCCGCGATGGTCTCCCGCAGCTGCTCGTTGTCCTCGATCATCTCCTCGGCGTCGCCGAGGATTGAGCCGTACATCATGCCGAAGACGAACAGGCCCGCGCCGAAGCCGAACAGCGTGCCGCGCTGGAGGCGGAGCGCGAAGCCCAGCGGGCGGGGGAGCGCTTCGGAGGCGGTGGGGCTGCCGGGCCGGGGCGGCCGCAGGCCGGCGCCCACGTCCCGGCGGCCGCTGAGCGCGAACGCCACGGCCACGGCGACGACCGCCATACCGAGGACGAGCAGCAGCGGCCACCAGCGGTTGTCGACGTAGGCGTAGGTGCGCTGGGTCCAGCCGATCGGCGAGAGCCAGGCGAGCACGTCGCTGCCCGCGTCGCCCGCCGCCCGCAGCACGTACGCCGTGCCGACGACGGCCATGGCCGCGCCGCTCGACCCGCGGGAGAACGGCGTGATCTGCACGGTCACGGCGGCCACGCCCGCGAAGAGGATGCCGATGGCGCCGAGGCCGGCGCTGAACAGCCAGTTGCCGCCGGTGGTCATGCCCTCCAGGCCGAGGCTGCCGAGGCTGCCCGCCATCAGCACGACCAGCAGCAGGTTGGCGATCACGGCCAGCGTCAGCGCGGCGGTGAGGTGGGCGTACCGGCCCACGACGTTGGAGCGCAGCAGCTCGGCGCGGCCGGTCTCCTCCTCGGTCCTGGTGTGCCGCACCACGGTGAAGATGCTCATCATGCCCACGAAGATCGCGAAGAAGCCGATGAGCTGGTGGGCGGACATGGAGCCGTAGTTGTAGTCGCTCAGGTACCGCTCGGGGCCGGAGATCGCCAGCATCGCCGGGCTCCCCAGGGTGTCGGCCAGCTCCGCCCGGTCGGAGGCCTCCGGGTAGGTCGACTCGAAGTTCGAGATCGAGGAGAGGGTCGACAGCCACAGCAGGATGATCCACGCCGGCAGCCGGATCCGGTCACGGCGGATGGCGAACCGCAGCAGCGTGCCGGTCCCGGCCAGGGCGTTGCCGCCGTTCCCCCCGACCGGCGCGGAGGCGACGGGGGCCTTGGTGGTGGCGGTCGTGGTGGTCATCGCTTCGCTCCGGCGTCGCTGGACGGCTCGGCGTTGGCGATGTCGGCGACCTCGGGGCTCACCGGGTGCCCGTTGCCCTGCAGCTCGTCGCCGTAGTGGCGCAGCATCAGCTCCTCCAGCGTCGGCGGGTGGCTGATCAGGCCGCGGATGCCGAACTGGCTCAGGTGGCGAACGGCGGCGTCCAGGTGCCCGCCGTCGACGCTCAGGTGCACCTTGCCGCGCTCGGTGCGCACGTTGTGCACGCCGCTGAGCTCGGCCAGGCCGGTGGCCGGCCGATCCGTCTCGGCCTCGATGGTGGTGCGGGTCAGGTGGCGCATGTCGTCGAGCGTCCCGGACTCCACGACCCGGCCGAGGCGGATGATGCTGATGCGGTCGCAGAGCTTCTCGACCTGCGCCAGGATGTGGCTGGAGAGCAGCACGGTCTTGCCCTCGGCCTTGGCCTGGGTGATGAACTCCTGGAAGACGACCTCCATGAGCGGGTCGAGCCCGGCCGTGGGCTCGTCCAGCAGCAGGAGCTCCGCCCGGGAGGCGAGGGCCGCGATGATGGCGACCTTCTGCCGGTTGCCCTTGGAGTAGGTGCGGCCCTTCTTGCTGGGGTCGAGGTCGAAACGCTCTATGAGCTCGGCCCGGCGGGCGGGGTCCAGGCCGCCGCGCAGCCGGGCGAGCAGGTCGATGGCCTCGCCGCCCGTGAGGTTGGGCCACAGCTCGACATCACCGGGGACGTACGCGAGCCGCTTGTGCAGCTCCACCGCGTCCGTCCAGGGGTCGCCGCCGAGCAAGCGGACGCTGCCGGAATCGGCGCGCAGCAGGCCGAGCAGGACGCGGGTGGTGGTGGACTTCCCGGCGCCGTTGGGCCCCAGGAAGCCGTGCACCTCGCCGGTCTCCACCGTCAGGTCGAGGCCGTCCAGCGCGCGGGTCTGGCCGAAGGTCTTCACCAGGCCCGAGATGGTGATGGCGTCGTTGATTGCCTTGGTCATGTATCGAGCGTACAGTACCTTCAGAAATTCGTGAACCTTAAGAAAGTGTCAATGCTGGGAGGATGGCAGCGTGATAGCTCACGACTCCTCACAGGATCCCCACGGCGCGCTGTCCCCGCAGGCGGCGGCCTTCGTCGAACGCATGGCCGCCGACCTCACGGAAGCGGGCACGCAACGGATGGCGGCGCGCGTCTTCGCCTGCCTGATGATCTCCGAGGAGCCCGGGCTCACATCAGCCCAGCTTGCCCAGCGTCTCCAGGTCTCGCCGGCGGCGGTCTCCGGCGCGGTCCGCTACCTCTCCATGGCGCGCCTGCTGCGCAGGGAGCGGCAGCCGGGCTCGCGGCGCGAGGTCTACCGGCTGCACCACCACGTCTGGTACGAGGCGATCACCATCCGCGAGGAGTTCCTTGAGCGCTGGCGGCAGACCATGAAGGACGGCATGCAGGTCGTCACCCCCGGCTCCCCGGCGTACGAGCGGCTGGCGGAGACCGCGGACTTCCTCGAGTACGTGGCCGGTGAGCTGACCTCCCTCCTGGACCGCTGGCGCGACCAGCGGGAGGACGGCGTGCCCTCAGGGGACGGTGAGACGTAGCGCCTCCGGGCACACCGTCCAGGTGCGGGTGCGCGTCGGGCCCTGCGTCGCCGCGTTGGCGCGATAGCTGAACGCCGGGCCCGAGACCGTGACCGAGGTGGCGCGCGCGGTGACGTCCCCGTCGTTCGGGCTCGGGCGTACCACCACCTCCGCCAGGCCCCCCTCGGCCCGCACCGAGACGCCCGTGACCGGCCGGTCCAGGTCGGCCAGCAGCCGCCCGTCCGCCTCCACCCGCAGCCTCGGCCGCCGCGGCTGCCGCACCGGCCGGCGCACCAGCCACAGCGGCCTGCCCGGCGCCGGGATCCCCAGCGCCCCCAGCACCACCCCGCCGGTGTCGTCCGTCAGCAGGTCCAGGCGCCGGTCCGTGCCGCTGAGCACCGCGCGGGAGGCGGCCACCGCGTCCGTCGGAACCCCCAGCGCGCGGGCCACGGCCACCGACGGCCCGGGCCCCACCGGGACCACCGCCAGCGGGCTGGCGCCCAGCCGCCCGTGGAGGTGCAGCACCCGCACCGCCCGCACCAGTGCACGGTCGTCCCCGATGATCACGACCCGCCGCCCGTGCCCGGCCCGCCGCCCCAGGGCCTGCGCGATCGCCTGCGGCTGGTCCAGCACGCACACCGCGGCGTCCCGCGCGCCCGCGCACAGCACGTCCCTGGCGATCCGCACCGACTCCCCGTCCGTGCGCCGGGCCATGGGGTCGATGACGATGAGCACCTGTTCGCCTCCCCGGTCGCCTGTCCCGTAAGCTCTCTGTGCAAGAGCCCCTGTCGCGATTGCGCCAGGGGTTTCGTCGATCCGGGGCAGCACACTCGTAGCTTCCCCGCTCGAAAGGGGTGTACGCCTGTGCCCGCACTCGTGCTGCTTGGCGCTCAGTGGGGTGACGAAGGCAAGGGAAAGGCCACCGATCTGCTCGGCGGCTCCGTGGACTACGTGGTCCGCTACCAGGGCGGCAACAACGCCGGCCACACCGTCGTCGTCGACGGTGAGAAGTACGCGCTGCACCTGCTGCCCTCCGGCATCCTCTCCCCCGGATGCACCCCCGTCATCGGCAACGGCGTGGTCGTCGACCTGACGGTCCTCTTCGCCGAGCTGGAGGGTCTGGCCGCGCGCGGCATCGACACCTCCCGCCTCCTGATCAGCGGCAACGCCCACCTGATCACCCCCTACCACCAGACCCTGGACAAGGTCTCCGAGCGCTTCCTCGGCAAGCGCAAGATCGGCACCACCGGCCGGGGCATCGGGCCCGCCTACGCCGACAAGGTCAACCGCGTCGGCATCCGCGTCCAGGACCTGTTCGACGAGTCGATCCTGCGGCAGAAGGTCGAGGCGGCCCTCGGCTACAAGAACCAGGTCCTCGCCAAGCTCTACAACCGCCGCGCCATCGCCCAGGAGAAGGTGGTCGAGGAGCTGCTGGCGTACGCCGACCGCCTCGCGCCGTACGTCACCGACACCATGCTGGTCCTCAACCAGGCCATCGACGACGGCAAGGTGGTGGTCTTCGAGGGCGGCCAGGGCACGCTGCTCGACGTCGACCACGGCACCTATCCGTTCGTGACCTCCTCCAACCCCACGGCGGGCGGCGCCTGCACCGGCTCGGGCGTGGGCCCGACCCGCATCACCGGCGTGATCGGGATCCTCAAGGCGTACACCACGCGCGTGGGCGCCGGGCCGTTCCCGACCGAGCTGCACGACGCCGACGGCGAGCGGCTGCGCCAGGTCGGCGGCGAGTTCGGCGTCACCACCGGCCGCGAGCGGCGCTGCGGCTGGTTCGACGCGGTCATCGCCCGCTACGCGACCCGCATCAACGGCGTGACCGACTTCTTCCTCACCAAGCTGGACATCCTCACCGGCTTCGAACGCCTCCCGGTCTGCGTGGCGTACGAGATCGAGGGCCGCCGCGTGACGGAGCTGCCGTACAGCCAGAGCGACTTCCACCACGCCAAGCCGGTCTACGAGTACCTGCCGGGCTGGAGCGAGGACATCACCAAGGCCCGCTCCCTCGGCGACCTGCCGGAGAACGCGCGGGCGTACGTCCGCGCCGTCGAGGAGCTGTCCGGGGCCCGGGTCTCCGCCATCGGCGTCGGCCCGGGCCGCGAGGAGACGATCGAGATCCACTCCCTGCTGTGAGAGGCGGGGCCCCGGCGACTACAGCGTCTCCCAGATGGCGGTGAATTCGGGCGTGGTGCCGTCCAGCCGCTGGAAGTCCAGGTCGTAGAAGAAGGTCTCGTCGTTGACACGGGCGGTCACGCGGTAGGCGGGCAGCGGCTCGCATGCGCCGCTGGTCACCTCGGCCGGGGCGTAGATCGCGCGCGGGCCGTCGACCGTGCCGGAGACCATCTCCGCTTCCCAGGTGCAGGCGTCGCTGGTGTAGGTGATGCCCAGCTCGCCCGCGGCGGCGACGGTCTCCGTGGCGATCTCCAGCTGGGTGCCGTCGGTGGTGGTGGCGGTGAAGGTGCCGAGGTGGTCGCTGGGCATGGCGTCCTCGCCGGCGCCGGTCGCCGGCTCCATCACCGCCTGGAGGCCGTCGGCCGGGTTGCTCCACAGCAGCGTGCCGTCGCCCTGGAGCTCCAGCGTCTGCTCGCCGTACGCCGAGCACTCCTGGTCGGAGGGGACGGTGCGGGTGATCGCGCTGCTGATGGTGACCTGGCTGGCGTCGCCGGAGACCAGCTCGCCGGTGCCCATGCACATCACGTCGGCGTAGACGTTCCAGGTGGTGGCGACGGTGCTGCCCGCCGCGCCCTCGGTGATCTCCATGCGGCGGAATATGCCCGCCTCGGTGCCGGCGGTGTCGGTGATCTGGCCCTCCCAGGCGCCGACCATCTCGAAGGGCACGCTGGCGGCCGGGTCGGTTGACGGGTCGGCGGTTGGCTCGTCCGTCGGCTCGCCCGTGGGCTCCCCGGTGGGCTCGCCCGTCGTCGCCGGGTCGCCGGTCGGGTCGTCGGCCTTGTCCTCCGAACCGCCGCCGCCGAGCGCGACGACGGTGATGCCCACGATCACGGCCACGGCGACCACGGCCGCCGCGACGATGACCCACACCTGCTTCCTGTTCCGCCCGTCGCCGTGGCGGCCGCCGTGGCCGCCGCCGGGGGCGCCGGTTCCGGGGGGCGGGACCGCGCCCACCCCGTAGGGGGTGTTGACGGAGGGCGGCGGGGTGCCGCCGTACACCGGCGTCGGCGCGGGCTGGGGGTAGCCGTAGCCGCCGGCGGGCGGGGCGGCGGCCGGGTAGCCGTAGCCTCCGGCCTGCGGCGGCGCCGCCGAGGTCATGGTCTGCGCGGGTGGCGGCGGGCTCGGGGCGGGGCTGGGCGGCGGCGTGCTCGGCGCGAACTGCGTCGGCGTCTGATGCGGCGCCATGCCCTGCGGCGCCATGCCCTGCGGCGCCATGCCCTGCGGCGGCGTCACCGGGGGAGGCGCCGACGGCGGCAGCGGCGTGACCGGCGGCGGCGCGGCGGGCATCGCCGGCGGCGGCTGCATCGTCGGCATCGGCGGCGCCTGCAGCGGGTCCTCGGAGTCCAGCAGCTCGATGGCGTGCCGCCCCAGCGTCGCCACCAGCGCGCCGGGCAGCCACGGCTCGCGCTCGTCCGCGCGCTCCGCCACCTCCGCCGACGGCTCGGTCCAGCGCAGCAGCTGGTCCAGCGTCGGCCGGTGGGCCGGGTTCTGCGCCAGGCAGCTCTCCACCAGCCCGCGGATGCCCTCGGGCACGCCCGTGAGGTCCTTCTCGTCCTGCACGATCGCCAGCATCAACGCCGTCATCGGGCTGTTGGCGTCGCCGAACGGGGTGCGCCCGGTCGCGGCGAAGGTGATCACCGAGCCCAGGCAGAAGATGTCGCTGGCGGCCGTCACCGTCTCGCCCCGGCACTGCTCGGGCGACATGAAGCCGGGGGAGCCGACGGCCGCGCCGGTCCGCGTCAGGCCCTCGTTGGTCTCCAGGGCGCGGGCGATGCCGAAGTCGATGACGCGCGGGCCGTCGATCGTGACCAGCACGTTCGAGGGCTTGAGGTCGCGGTGCACGAGGCCGGCGGCGTGGATGTCGCGCAACGCCCTGACCAGGCCGTTGGCGAGGATCCGCAGGGTGCGCTCGGGCAGGTTGCCGTAGGTGGAGGTGACCACCTCGTGGAGGGAGGGGCCCGCGACGTAGCCGGTGGCGACCCACGGGGTCTCGGCCTCGGTGTCGCCGCCCAGCACCGGCGCGGTGAACTCGCCGCCGATGCGCCGGGCCGCCTCGACCTCCTGCTTGAACCGCTGCCGGAACTCGGGCTGCCGGGCCAGCTCCGGCTGCACCAGCTTCACCGCCACGGTCCGGCCCCGGTCGGAGCGCGCGAGATAGACGCTGCCCATCCCGCCGGCGCCCAGCTTCCCCAGCAGCCTGTACTGGCCTATCCGTTGGGGATCGGTCGGCCCGAGCGGTTTCATGCTGTGTTACTCCTCTTCGCTCCGGTAAGCCTCATGAGAATACGGGCGCCCGTACACACCCGACAGGACAGAGGCCGAACCGTAATCGGTTCCCAGCGGGTCATTCCGGTTGACCCGTGTGCGGAGTTGTGACGTGGCGACAACCCGATCGTTGCCGAACGGCCGTCGGGCCGTCGCGATCAGCCGTTGTCGTCCTGGATCAGGTAGGTGTTCTCCCCGGCCGGGTCGTCGGTCCACTGGATGTAGAGGTTGCCGTCGCTCTCGACATAGACCCAGGCGGTGCCCAGAGGCTCGCAGGTGTCGTCGCTCTCGGCGTCGACGAGGATGTCGGGCGAGATCAGCATCCGCTCCCCGTCCACCTGGGCCAGCTCGTTCTCGGTGACGCAGGTGGTCTCGTCCTGGGTCCACGACCAGCGCAGCATGTTCTCGCCCACCGCGCTCTGCTCGATCGTCATCACGTCGAGCCCGTTCTCCACGTCGTCCGTGGTGTACGCGTCGTACCACTCGCCCACCAGCGTTTCGGGGACGACGGCGTCGCCGCCCTCCCCTGCCGAGACGAGCGTCGTCTGCTGGTCGTTGCTGTTCCACTGGAGGGCGCCGCTCTCCTGGAGCGTCAGGCTCTGGATGCCGCCGTCGGCCCGGCAGTTCTCCTCGATCTCGCCCGCGGGCACGCTGTGCTGGGCGACCTCCGTGAAGTTGAGCTGGTCGTCGAAGGAGGACAGCCGGACGTCGTACACGCACATCGAGTCCATGTACGTCACGGTGGCCTTGCCGATGCTCTCGCCCTCCTGGCCCTGGCTGATCTCGAACCAGAGCGCCTTCCAGCCGGACTGGCCCCGCGAGCCGTACTCGCCCTGCCAGGCGCCGAGGTACTCCTCGGCGACCGGGGTGGTGTCCTCGGGCGGCGGGCCGCTCTGGCCGCCCTCGGGGTCGGTCGGCTCGTCGGAGGCCCCGGCGCGGTCGTCGGGGCGTTCCTCGTCGTCGCCGCCGCTCGCGAGCACCACCGCCGTCACCGCGCCGAGCACCACCAGCGCCCCGGCGATGGCCAGCCCGATCAGCAGGCCGCGGCGTGAGCGCGAGGGCGTGCCGGGCGGCGGGACGGGGGCGTACGGCGAGGGGCCGTAGTGCGGCGTGCCCGGGGGCGGCGGGCCGAAGGAGCCGCCGGTCTGCGGCGTGTACGGGGCGGGCGGGCCGCCGGGCAGCGGCGAGGCGGGGGAGGCGGCGTGCGGCGCGGGGTCCGCCGGGCTGGCGGGCGGGCTGTACGGCGGCGGGCCGCTCGGCGCCGGGCTCGGCGCGGCGGGCTGCGGCTGCGGCGACTGCGGCTGCGGGTGTTGCTGGTGCGCCTGCGCCTGCGGCGTGGCGGGCGCGGGCGCGGGAGGCGAGGCCGGGGAAGACTCCTGGGCCCGCTCCGGCAGCGGCGTCGGCGCGGCCATCGCCTGCGTCGCCGCGCTGACGCCCACCCGCGTCTCGGGGTTCTCCGACTCCAGCAGGGAGATCGCCTCCCGCCCGAGCCGCGCGACGATCTCCGCGGGCAGCCACGGATTCCGGTCCTCGCCGCCGCCCGGCGCCGGGTACGCCAGCAGCTCCGGCATGGGCATCCGCTGCTCCGGCTCCTTCGCCAGGCAGCTCCTGACCAGCCCGCGCAAATCCTCGGGAACGCCCGTCAGATCGGGCTCCTCCTCCACCGTCCGGTACGTCAGCACGTGCTGCCCGGAGTCGAGCGCGCCGAACGGCGTACGCCCGGTCGCGGCGAAGGTCAGCAGCGAGCCGAGGCCGAACACGTCGCTGGCCGGGGTGAGGTTCCGCTCGCCGCTGACCTGCTCGGGGGACATGAAGCCGGGCGAGCCCACCGTGGAGCCGGTGCGGGTGATGCTCTCGCCGGGCGCGGTCTCCAGCGCGCGGGCGATGCCGAAGTCGATGACGCGCGGGCCGTCGATGGTGACCAGGACGTTGGACGGCTTGAGGTCGCGGTGCAGCAGCCCTGCCTCGTGGATCGCCTTCAACGCCTGCGCCAGGCCGCCCGCCAGCAGCCGCACGCTGCGCTCGGGCAGCGGGCCGTGGTCGTTCACGACCTGCCAGAGCGAGGGCCCGGCGATGTAGCCGGTGGCCACCCAGGGAGTCTCCGCCTCCGTGTCGGCGTCGAGCACCGGCGCGGTCCACTCACCGCCGACCCGCCGGGCCGCGGTGATCTCCGCGGCGAAGCGGCGCCGGAAGTCGGCCTCCTGCGCCAGCTCGGGGATGATCGTCTTGACCGCCACCGTCCTGGCGCGGTCGGAGCGGGCCAGGTAGACGGTGCCCATGCCGCCCGCGCCGAGTCGTGCCAGCAGCCGGTACGGGCCTATGCGGCGCGGGTCTTGAGCCGTGAGCGGTTCCATGAGAGCGGTTCCCCCCGGTTTCAGCGTTGCCGAGTCATGAGTCGTGAGGTCGCGAATCCCTGCGGGCCGCGGCGCGTCCCGAGAATAGAACGCGGCTCAACCAGGGGACCACGGCCGTCGGGGGAGGGGTCCCGAACCCGCCGGTCACCCCTCCCCGCCGGGATCAGAGCGGCCCGCGGACCACGTACGTGTTGTCCCCGGCCGGGTCGTTGGTCCACTGGAAGTAGAGGTTGCCGTCGGCCTCGACGGTGACCCAGACGCTGCCCAGCGGCTCGCAGGTGTCGTCGCTCTCGGCGGTCACCAGGATGTCGGGCGAGAGCAGCATCCGGTCCGAGCCCACGTGGGCGAGCTGGTTCTCGGTGACGCAGGTGACGTCGTCCTGGGTCCACGACCAGCGCAGCACGTTCTCGCCGATCGCGCCTTCGGTGACGGAGACCTCGTCGAGGCCGTTCGTCACCTCGTCCGTGGAGTAGGAGTCGTACCACTCGCCGACGAACTCGTCCGGCACGGCGGCGTCCCCGCCCTCCGCCGAGGAGAGGGTCGCCTCCTGGTCGCCGCTGGTCCACTGCAGGCTGCCGTCTGCCAGCTTCAGCGACTGCACGGTGCCGTCGGCCCGGCAGTTCTGCGAGACCTCGTCCTCGGGGACGCTGTGGTCGGCGACCTCGGTGAAGTTGAGCTGGTTATCGAAGGATTCGAGCCGCACGTCGTAGACGCACATCGAGTCCAGGTAGGTGACGGTCGCCTTGCCGACGCTCTCGCCCGTCTTGCCCTGGTGGATCTCGAACCACAGCGCCTTCCAGCCGCTCTCGCCCTGGGTGCCGTACTCGCCCTGCCAGGCGCCGATGTAGCCGTCCCCGATCGGGGTGGTGTCCACGGGCTCGGTCGTCTCCCCGCCTTCGGTCTTGTCCCCGTCGCCGCCGCCACCGCCGCCCGAGAGGGCCACCGCGGCGACGACGCCGATGATCGCCATGACCGCGACGACCGCGACGAGCACCATCATGTTGTTGCGGGGGCGCCCGGGCCGGCCGCCGCCGGGCGTCGGCGTGGGCGCGGGCGTGCCGGGCGCGCCGCCGTAGGGCGACGGGGACGGGGAGGCGGCGTACGGCGAGGGCACGGGCGGCGGCACCGGCGTGCCGTACCCGCCGGGTCCGGGAGCGCCGGGTCCGGGGGGCGGCGTCTGCTGCTGCGGGCCCGGGTAGCCGTACGCCCCCTGGGGCGCCGGGGTCTGCGGCGCGCCGTAGGGAGCGGTGGGCTGGGCGTACGCCGGGGAGCCGTGCTGCGACGACGGCGGCGGGGGGGAGTGCTGGGCGTTCGTGCCCGGTTGCGAGTTGCCCGCCAGCGGGGCGTTCACGCGGGGGATGGACGCGGTCTCCGGGCTCTCGGAGTCCAGCAGCGACACGGCCTCCCGGCCGAGCTGCGCCACGACGGCGCCCGGCAGCCACGGCTCGCCGTCCGACTCGGCCGCGCCGCCGCTGGGCGCCGGGTAGTAGCTCAGCAGCTGGTCGATGCCGGGCCGCTGCTCCGGCTCCTTCGCCAGGCACGCGGCAATCAGCTGGTACAGCCCGTCCGGTATGCCCGTCAGGTCGGGCGTCTCCTCCGCGATCCGGAACATCAGGATGTGCATGCCGGAGTCGAGCGAGCCGAACGGCGTGCGCCCGGTGGCGGCGAAGGCCAGCACGGAGCCGAGGCAGAACACGTCGCTGGCGGGGGTGAGGTGCTGGCCGCGCACCTGCTCGGGGGACATGAAACCGGGCGAGCCGACGGTGGCGCCGGTGCGGGTCAGGCCCTCTCCCGGCATGGTCTCCATGGCGCGGGCGATGCCGAAGTCGATGACGCGCGGGCCGTCGATGGTGACCAGGACGTTGGACGGCTTGAGGTCGCGGTGGACCAGCCCGGCGCCGTGGATCGCCTTCAGCGCCTGCACGAGGCCGCCTGCCAGCAGCAGCACGCTGCGCTCCGGGAGCGGCCCGTGGTCGTGGTCGACGACCTGGTGGAGGGAGGGCCCGGCGATGTAACCGGTGGCGTACCAGGGGGTGGTGGCCTGGGTGTCGGCGTCGAGCACGGGCGCGGTCCATTGGCCGCCGACCCGCTGTGCCGCGGTGATCTCCGCCGCGAAGCGGGCCCGGAAGTCGGGCTGTTGGGCCAGCTCGCCGATGATGGTCTTCACCGCGACGGTGCGGCCCCGGTCGGAGCGGGCCAGGTAGACGGTGCCCATGCCGCCCTCGCCAAGGCGTGCCAGGAGCCGGTACGGGCCTATCCGGTGCGGGTCCTGGGGCGTGAGCGGTTCCATATGGGCTGTACTCCCCCGTTTCGGTCGTTGTCCGAGTGCAGACGCACTGAGCATAGGGGTCGGTTCCCACAGCGGCGCAGGCGGCTCCGGAGCGGCGGCTCCGGAGCGGCGGCTGTGGAGCGGCGGCTGTGGAGCGGCGCTACGGCACCGTGATCACGCTGCCGTCTTCGGTGCTCGCGGACATGAGGCCGTCGGCTTCGGACCACCACCACGAGCTGACCGTAATGGGGCAGTTGGTGCCGGTGAAGGGGGAGACCAGAATCCTTTCGTCCTCGGTCTGGGCGAGCCGGCCGTTGCAGGTGATCTGGGTGTTGCTGATGGTGACCACGTAGTCGTCCACGGCTCCCTGGGTGAACGAGAAGCTGTTGCTCTCGAAGGTGTAGCTCGTCCCGGCCAGGGTGTCGGGCACGGCGGCGTCGCCGCCCTCGGCGCTCGACAGCGTGGCCTGCTGGTCCCCGTTCGTCCACCGCATGAGGCCGTCGGTCAGCTTCAGGGACTGGACGGTGTCGTCGTCGCGGCAGATCCGGGACACCTCCTCCTCGGGGACGCTGTGGTCGGCGGTCTCGGTGAAGTTCAGCTGGCCGTCGAAGGAGTCGAGTTGGATGTCGTAGACGCACATCGTGTCGATGTAGGTCACGGTGGCCGTGCCGACGCTCTCGCCCTCCTGGCCCTGGTGGATCTCGAACCACAGCGCCCTCCACTCGGGCTGGTGCTCCGCGCCGTACTCGCCCTGCCAGGCGCCGATGTAGCCGTCGCCGATCGGGGTGGTGTCCTCGGTCGGATCGGCCCGCCTGTCATCGGTCTCGCCGTCGCCCCCCGGGCCTCCGCTCGTCTGGCCTTCGCCTTCGCCGTCGCCTCCGCCTCTGCCTCCGCCGGAGAGGGTGACCGCCGCGACGACGGAGATCGCCGCGAGCACCGCCGCGGACGCGAGCGCGGTGGGGAGCCACCTGGCGCGTGGGCGTCGCCGTGGGCCCGGCCGGCCCGGTGCGCCCGGTGCGCCCGGTGCGCCCGGTGGCGGGACGGCCGGTACGCCGGTGAAGGACGACGGGGGCGCGGCGGCGTACGGCCCGGGCGGAGCGGGCGCCGGGGACGCCGCGGGCCGCGAGGGCCCGGCGGGCGGCTGGTGCGTGGCCGGCTCCTGCTCGCTGTTGAGGAGCCTGATGGCGTGCTCGGCCAGCCGCTCCAGCACCTCGGCGGGCAGCCAGGAGCCCTGGCGGAGAGCGTCCGGGTGGGTGCGTTCCAGCAACTCGTCCACGGTCGGGCGGCGAGCGGGGTCCTTGCGCAGGCAGTCCTCGATCAGCTCGCGCAGCCCGTCGGGCGCGGCGGAGAGGTCGGGCTCCTCCTCCAGGATCCGGAACATGACCGCGTGCGCGCCGCTGTCGCCGTGACCGAACGGCAGCTGGCCGGTGGCGGCGTAGGCCAGCACCGCGCCCAGGCTGAAGACGTCGCTGGGCTCCCGCGTCCCCCGGCCGCGCACCTGCTCGGGGGACATGAAGCCGGGCGAGCCGATCGCCGAGCCGGGGTTGGTGATCCCCTCGCCGGTGACGGCGTCCAGGGCGCGGGCGATGCCGAAGTCGATGACGCGGGGGCCGTCCGTGGCGAGGATGATGTTCGACGGCTTGAGGTCGCGGTGGATCAGGCCGGTCGCGTGGATGTCGCGCAGGGCCCGGACCAGCGCCGCGGCCAGGAAGCGCAGCGAGCGCTCGGGCAGCGCCCCGTAGTCCTCGGCCACCACTTGCCGCAGCGTGGGCCCGGCGATGTAGGCGGTGGCGACCCAGGGCGTCTCCGCCTCGGGGTCGGCGTCGAGGACGGCGGCGGTCCACCGGCCGCCGACGCGGCGGGCGGCTTCGATCTCGTGGGCGAAACGCCGCCGGAAGTCCGGCTGGTTGGCGAGGGCGGGCTGGATGGTCTTCACCGCGACGACGCGGCCCCGGTCCGAGCGCGCGGCGTACACCCGGCCCATCCCGCCCCCGCCGAGCCTGCCTAATAAGCGGTACGTGCCGATCGAGCGTGGGTCTTCGGAGCGCAGAGACTGCATCGGAGGTGTCCTCCCCCAGCCGGAAATGTGGTCACACCCGGTTACATCCCCTCGCAGAATAGTGGCCCCTTGCAGGTCATCGGGAGCGGGCAAGGCGTCCTGAAACGGTCACAGGTCCGCTACGGCTCGCAGCGCCTACCGCGTGAGGGAGCCGTCGAGCCCGTCGAACCCTTCGTGGCCTTCGCGACCTCCGGGGCTTTCGAGGCCGTCCAGCGCCTGCGACAGGCGCGTGAGCGCGTCGAGAACCTCGGCGAACGCCCGCTCGCCGCCCAGGGCCCGGCTCAGCCGGGCGGCGAACTCGCGGTGCCCGGGGTCGATCCGCTCGATCGCGGCGCGCCCGTCGGGCGTCGGTGTGAGCAGCTTCGCCCTGCGGTGGGCGGGGTTCGGCAGGTACGCCGCGAGGCCGCGCTCCACCAGCAGGTCGGCGACGCGCTGCACGCTCTGCCGCGTGATGCCCATGACCCGCGCGATCCCGGCCACCGGCATCGGCTCGCGCAGCACCGCGCCGAGCACCTGCCACCACGCCGCCGTCAGCCCGGCGGGGGCGGCCAGCCCCTCGGCGACGGACAGGAACTGCCCGTTGAGCCGGAAGACGGTCAGCGCGGCCCCGGACAGCAGCGCCTGCTCGCCGCGCTCGCTCACCGCGCGGGCCCGGCCGCGGCCACCGTCTCGTACGCGGCGACGTCGGAGTGGGCGTACAGGCGGAACCAGGCGTCGAGGACGTCGGGCTCGTACGCCCCGAGGCGGGCGAGGATCTCGCGGGCGAACGCCTCGGGCTCCGTCGGCCCTGCCGTGATCACGCCGCGGTCGGTGACGGCGTCGGCCTCGCGGTAGCGGTGGCCGCCGGCGTAGCCGCTCATCGCCAGGTACTCGGGCACGGCGCTGGTGTGGGCGCGGTCGTCGAGCAGTCCCTCCTTGGCCAGCCCGAGCGTCGCGCCGCAGATCGCCGCGACCGGCACGCAGGCGTCGAGGAACGCCCGCGCGGCGCGGGCGAAGGGCGCCAGCTCCTCGCCGGCCGCCCACTGGTCGGCGCCGGGCAGGATCAGCATCGCGCTGCCGGCGGGGCGCAGCTCGTCGAGGGCGAGCCCGGGCAGCACGCGCAGCCCTCCCTTGGTGGTGACGGGCTCGCGGCTCGCGCCGACGGCGACGACCTCGAAGCCCCGGTCGCGGAGGGTGGCGATGGCGTGGCCCGCCTCCCAGTCGGCGAGCGTGTCGTAGACGGCGAGGTGGACGGTGCGGGGCGCGGTCGGTGCCGCTTCTGCTGCTTCTGCTGCGTTTTTCGTCTGCTTGGCATCCATGACAGCATCCTGTCACGACGACAGCTTGCTGTCAAGATTGCCGCGTGAATGTAGGCTGGCAGCCGTGATTCAACGGAGCACCCTGCGGGAGCAGCTCGCCGACGCGCTGCGGGAAGAGATCCTGGCGGGGCGGCTGGCGCCGGGCGGCGAGTTCACCGTGCGGGAGATCGCCGAGCAGTACGGCGTCTCGGCGACCCCGGTCCGCGAGGCGCTGGTGGATCTCTCCGCGCAGGGACTGCTGGAGATCGAGCAGCACCGAGGCTTCAGAATCAGGCAGTACACGCTGATCGACTTCCGTCACATGGTCGACGCCCAGACCCTGGTCACCAAGGGCATCCTGCGCCACGAGCCGGCCCTGACCCTGCCCGGCGCCCGGCCCGAGGCGTTCACCTCCATACGCCGCCGCGCCGCCGCCGCGCACCAGGCGGCGCTCGCCGGCGACCTCGACGTGCTGATCACCTACGACCTGCGCTTCTGGCGCGAGCTGGAGGCGTTGCTCGGCAACCCCCACATCAGCGAGTTCCTCGACCGGCTGCGGGTGCGCTGCTGGGCGTTCACCGTGCCGCAGCTGCGCCGGCTGAGCCGGGAGGGCCTCACCGGCCGGCTGTGGGCGGGCCACCCGGAGCTGGCCGAAGCCGTCGAGCGGCGCGACCGGGAGGAGACCGAGCGACTGCTGCGCGAACGCCGCGCCCACTCCCTCGCGCTGGCCGCGGAACTCTCCGATGCCTGAGCCGGACAGGACAGCCTCTACCCTGTCCCTGCTCCCGTAGAGACCGCGTCCCTACCACCGAGAGTGAGCCCTCCGTGGCCTGTGACCTGTGGCTCGTCCCGCTTGTCGACGTGCTCTGCCACAGCCCAGACAACCCCTTCGCCGAGGAGTTGGCGACCTACGACCAGGCACTGGCCGAGGCCGGGCTGCCGCCCGTCCCGATCCACGGCTACATCCCGGGCATGTCCGGCCAGGTCGCCCCCGTCGCCGGCTTCGACTACTCGGCCCTGCACCTGCTGCGCCGCGCCTACCTCCTCCAGCTCAGCGGCCTGCCCGTCACCCCGGCGGACGAGCTGGACGGCGACTACCAGCAGCTCCTGGAGATGTTCGAGACGGCCGCACAACAGGCCCACCTGGTCTGGCACTTCGACCACGCCGGCTGCTACGTGCCGCTCGACTTCGCCTACCCCCTGGTCAACGAGAAGCTGCTGGCCGGCGGCGGGCCGCTCGGCTCCAGCCACGGCCTGCTGCGCGAGCTGGAGGCCGTCGCCCCGGTGCTCGGCATCGACCCCGCCACCCCGCCGCCCGCCCCCGCGCCGCCGACCCGCCCCACGCGCCTGGAGGAGCCCGCCGCGGCGGCCGCGTACGGCGCGGGGCCCTTCGCGCGCGAACGCCACGTCTGGCTCGGCCTCCACGCCGCGGCGACGCGCAGCCTGGCGCAGGGCGCGATGATCGTCTTCAGCTGACGCCGTCTCCCGCGTCCCGCCCCCGGGCGGGATGAGTAGTCTTGCCCCCTGTGCGAGTCCTTGTGATCGGCAGCGGCGCCCGCGAACACGCCCTGTGCCACGCCCTCTCCCGCGACCCCGACGTCACCGCGCTGCACTGCGCGCCCGGCAACGCCGGGATCGCCGACGTGGCCCAGCCACACCCCGTCGACGCCGCCGACGGCCCCGCCGTCGCCGAGCTCGCCGCCCGGCTCGCGGCCGGGCTCGTCGTCATCGGCCCGGAGGCGCCGCTCGTGGCCGGGGTCGCCGACGCCGTGCGCGCGGCGGGCATCCCCTGCTTCGGGCCCTCCGCCGAGGCCGCGCGCCTGGAGGGCAGCAAGGCGTTCGCCAAGGAGGTGATGGCCGCCGCCCAGGTGCCCACCGGCCGCTCCTACCTGTGCACCACGCCGGAGGAGGCCGAGGACGCGCTCGACGCCTTCGGCCCGCCGTACGTGGTGAAGGACGACGGCCTGGCGGCGGGCAAGGGCGTCGTCGTCACCGAGGACCTGGACCGCGCCCGCGCGCACGCCGCGGCCTGCGACCGGGTGGTGATCGAGGAGTTCCTCGACGGGCCCGAGGTCTCGCTCTTCGCCGTCACCGACGGCGAGACCGTCGTGCCGCTCCAGCCCGCCCAGGACTTCAAGCGCGCCCACGACGGCGACCGGGGCCCCAACACCGGCGGCATGGGGGCGTACTCCCCGCTCCCGTGGGCCGACCCCAAGCTCGCCGACGAGGTGGTGGCGACCGTCGTGCAGCCCACCATCGACGAGATGCGGCGGCGGGGCACGCCCTTCGCCGGGCTGCTGTACGCCGGGCTGGCGCTGACGACGCGGGGCGTGCGGGTGGTGGAGTTCAACGCCCGCTTCGGCGACCCGGAGACCCAGGCGGTGCTGGCCCGGCTGCGCACGCCGCTGGCCGGGCTGCTGCACGCGGCGGCCACCGGCGGGCTGGCCGCGTTCCCGCCGCTGCGGTGGAGCCGGGACGCGGCGGTGACCGTGGTGGTCGCCGCCCACGGCTACCCGGCCGCGCCGCGCACCGGCGACCCGATCGAGGGCCTGGAGGAGGTGGCCGCGGAGGACGCTCCGCGGGCCTACGTGCTGCACGCCGGCACGCGCCGGGACGCCGAGGGGCGCGTGGTGAGCGCGGGCGGGCGCGTGCTGTCGGTCACCGCGACCGGCCCCGACCTGGCGGCGGCCAGGAAACGCGCCTACCGCGCCGTCTCCCGCATCCGCCTCGACGGCTCCCACCACCGCACCGACATCGCGGCCGCGGCGGCCGCCGCGGCCGACGACCAGCCACAGGTGGCCGAATAACGCCGCCGACCTCTCCCCAAAGCCCCTCCATCGGGTGATCGATGGGCGGAGAGCCTGACGGACCCGGCACGCCCAACTAGGGTGCGGCGCAGCGTCATCCACCCCTCCGCTACGGCGGCCGGCCCAGCGCGCGTTGCGTTGTCAGTGGCTGGTGCCACAGTGGTGAGCAGTGGCTTTCGCGACGATGGCAGGGCGGAGGGCAGCGGCATGGTGCACCGGCACGACGGCGGACACTCCGCGCGGGATCACGCACTCGCCGTGCTCCGCGTGCGCAACGGCGCGCTGGCGCTCGCCCTGATGCCCGCCGCGCTCGCGGTCGTGCTCTTCGCCGGCGGCGCGCCCCCCGGGCTGCGCTGGCCGGTGGCCGCGCTCGCCGTCCTCACGCTCGCGCTGGCCGCCGCGGTCGCCGTGGTCGTCGCCCGCGCCCACCCGCCGGTCACCCCCACCGTCGCGGTGCCGGAGCACGCCGCCCCCGCCCTGCACGGGCTGATACGCGAGCTGGCCGAGCGGCTCGACGTGCCGCCGCCGGGCGGCGTGGCGCTCACCCCCGACTGCGACAGCTGGCTGGAGGAGCCGCCGGGCCGCCGCCCCCGGGGCGCGCCGGGCCAGGCCGCCCCTGTGCTGGTCATCGGCTCGCCGTTCCTGTGGTGGATGCGGGTCGCGGAGCTGCGCGCCCTGCTCGCGCCGGTCGTCGCCGGGACCGGGCCCTCCGCCCACCCCGACATCGCCGCCGCCCGCCGCGCCGTCCGCGCCTGGGACGCCACCGCGGCGCTCGCCGACGGCCAGCCCGCCGCCCGCCGCCCGCTGCTGCGCCTCGCCGGCCGGGCCTCCCGCGCGATGCTGCGCGCCGCAGGGGCGCACGCGGGGGAGATGGAGCGCGCCGTCGCCGCCGCCGCCTCGGCCCGCGCCCAGACCGTGGACTACGGGCTGCGGATCGTCGCCCAGGAGCAGGTCGGGCTGGCGTACGCGGGCTGGGACCGGCTGCTGACCCGCGTGGCGCTGCCGGCCTGGCGCACCGGCCGCTGGCCGCGCCGCCTGGACGCCGGCGTCGTCTCGGCGCTGACCGAGCTGTCCCGACGCGACCGGCTCGCCGAGGGCTTCGCCTCCCGCCTCGGCGAGCGGCCCGCCTGCGACCTGCTGAAGGAGCCCGGCACGGTCGACGAGGCCATATCCCTGCTGGCCGCCCGCCTCTTCCACGGCATACCCGAGGGCCCGGCCGCCGACTGGGCACCCGTGGACTGGCCGTCGTACCCCGAGGAGGTGGTCGACCGGATATGGCGCGACCGGGCCGCCCGCCTCTTCGCCGCCCTGGACGCGGTGGAGACGCCGACCCTGGCCTGCGCGGTGCAGCGGCTGGCCGAGGCCGCCGACGGCGCCGGGCTCGCGGCGCTCACCGCCCGCCTGGGAGCGGCGGCGGCGCGCGCCGAGACGGCCCACGCCGCCCCCACCGGCGGCGCCGCGGGCGGCGGCGCCCCTTCCCCGGGCCTCGGCGGCCTGGGGGGCGCCCCCATGGCGTTGCCGCTCCAGCAGGCGCGCAGCGGGCACGACCTGCTCGTGGAGCACGTCGCCGCGGCCGTCTGCTGCGCCGCCGCCGACACCACCGGCGCGGCGCCCGGCCTCGACTGGCTCGACGGCCCGGTGCTGCTGACCGGCGGCCGGCGGCGCAGCGACCTGTCGGGCCCGGTCCACAGCCTGGTGGACGACGGCGACCCCGAGCCGCTGCGGGCCTGGCTGGCGGAGGCCGGCGTCCGCTGCGACAAGCCCGTCCGCCTGGTCTGAGTCCCGCGTCCGCGGCACCAACGACCCACCACGTCCAGCCAATTCACAACGAACGGTGACAGACCACGTGCGAGATGTGATGTCCTGGATGGGGGAGATCGCCGTGGGGAGGGGAGCCGAGGAGTGAGCACGGAGCGGATCGGACGGCCGGAAACGCCGGGCCACGGGCACGCGGGACGCTGGGAGTCGGGCCCGCTCACCGACACGTCCCTCGACCCCCGCGGCCAGGGCCCGCTGCCCTGGCTGCGCGGCAGCGAGCACTACTTCTGCCACGCCGGCCAGATCGGTCCGTGGCGCCCCTCGGCCGCGCCCGCCGCCGTGCCCGCCCGGCGCGGGCGGCGCGACGCCACCCGCCCCCCGTCCGGGCCCCGCATAGCCGACGACGTCGCCTGCCAGATCAAGGGGTTCACCCCCGAGGGCGCGGTCGCCCCGGGCGAGCCGATCGACTTCCGCGTCACGGTCTCGCCGCCGCAGGAGTTCACCATCGACGTCTACCGCGTCGGTCACTACGGCGGCGACGGCGCCAGGCTGCTGGTCCGCAGCCCCAAGCTGATGGGCATCCGCCAGCCCGAGCCGCTGCTCGCCGGGCGCACCGTCTCCTGCCACCACTGGTGGCTCTCCTGGCGGCTCCAGGTCCCCGACGACTGGCGGCCCGGCGCGCACGTGGCGGTGCTGACCACCGCCGACGGCCGCTTCCGCTCCCACGTGCCGTTCACCGTCCGCGACGAGCGGCCCGCCGACCTGCTCCTGCTGCTGCCCGACATCACCTGGCAGGCGTACAACCTCTTCCCCGAGGACGGCCGCGCCGGCGCCAGCCTGTACCACGCCTGGGACCCCGACGGCCGCCTGCTGCACGAGCCGGACGCCTCCCGCACCCTCAGCTTCGACCGCCCCTTCGCCGGCGCGGGCCTGCCGCTGCACGCCGGCCACGCCTACGACTTCATCCGCTGGGCCGAGCGGTACGGGTACGACCTGGCGTACGCCACCGCCCGCGACCTGCACGCCGGCCGCGTGATTCCCTCCCACTACCGCGGGCTGGTCTTCCCCGGCCACGACGAGTACTGGTCGGCCCCGATGCGCCGCGCCGCCGAGCGCGCCCGCGACGGCGGCACCTCCCTGGTCTTCCTCTCCGCCAACACCATGTACTGGCGCGTCACCCTGTCCCCCCTGCCCTCCGGCGACCCCGACCGGCTGCTGTGCTGCCGCAAGCGCCAGGGCCCCGGCCGCTCCCTCCTCTGGCGCGAGCAGGGCGAGCCCGAACAACTGCTCCTCGGCGTCCAGTACGCCGGGCGGGTGCCGCGCCCCCACCCCCTGGTGGTGCGCAACGCCGGCCACTGGCTGTGGGAGGCCACCGGCGCCCGCGAGGGCGACGAGCTGCCCGGCCTCGTCACCGGCGAGGCCGACCGGTACTACCCGCGCACCCCGCTGCCGGCGTACGACAGCCGCATCCTGCTCGCCCACTCCCCCTACCGCGACGCCTCCGGCGCCCGCCGCCACCAGGAGACCTCGCTCTACCAGGCCCCCAGCGGCGCCTGGGTCTTCGCCTCCGGCACCTTCGCCTGGTCCCCGGCCCTGTCCCGCCCCGGCCACACCGACCCGCGCGTGCAGCGGGCCACCGCCAATCTCCTCGACCGCATCTGCAAACGCGACTGACCCGCACGCCGGGCCGCCGGCTCTCTGCGGGAGAATGGAACCGACCCTCACTTGCCCCTCACGTTGCCAGGAGGCGCTGTGCCAGGATTCGTCGAGACGCCCAAGCCCGTTGAGGTGCCCGGCCTTGTGCATCTGCACACAGGGAAGGTGCGCGACCTCTACAGGACCGAGGCGGGCGACCTCGTGGTGGTCGCCAGCGACCGGATCTCCGCGTTCGACTGGGTGCTGACCACGGAGATTCCCGACAAGGGCCGGATTCTCACGAGGCTGTCCCTGTGGTGGTTCGACCAGCTCGCCGACCTCGTCGACAACCACGTGCTGTCCACCGACCTCCCGCCGGGCGCGCCCGCCGCGTGGGAGGGGCGCACCATGACCGTCCGCGCGCTGCGGATGATCCCCGTCGAGGCCGTCGCCCGCGGGTACCTGACCGGCTCCGGCCTGGAGGAGTACGAGCGCGACCGCACCGTCTGCGGCGTCGCCCTCCCCGAGGGTCTCCAGGACGGCTCCGAGCTGCCCGCCCCCATCTTCACCCCGGCCACCAAGGCCGCCGTCGGCGACCACGACGAGAACGTCAGCTACGAGGAGGTCGCCCGCCTCGTCGGCCCCGACACCGCCGCCCAGCTGCGGCAGGCCACCCTCGCCGCGTACGCCCGCGCCCGCGACATCGCCCGGGACCGGGGCATCATCCTCGCCGACACCAAGTTCGAGTTCGGCCGCGCCGGCGACGGCGGCCCGGACGACCCGCTGATCCTCGCCGACGAGGTCCTCACCCCGGACTCCTCGCGGTTCTGGCGCAAGAGCGAGTGGCAGCCAGGGCGGCGCCAGAAGCCCTACGACAAGCAGCTCATCCGCGACTGGCTCGCCTCCCCGGCCTCCGGCTGGGACCGCCACGGCGACACCCCGCCGCCCCCGCTCCCCGACGAGGTGGTGGAGCGCACGCGCGACCGCTACGCGGAGGCGTACCGCATGCTGACCGGCCTCCCCTGGGACTGAGTCCCGCGGGCATGCCCACCCGCCCCAGCCACCCCCGGGTGGGGTGCCGGGGCGTGGGCGGCAACCGGGGGTCCGGGGGCGAAGCCCCC
>NZ_JBQQCA010000083.1:0-22448 GCF_052246635.1 Streptomyces sp. 6N223
CAGCAGCCGCACTGCGTCGCCGCTCCAGTCCACGTGCGAGGTCGGCTCGTCCACGTGAAGGGTGGCGGGCAGCCGGCCGTGCCGCAGCGCCATCACCATCTTGATCACGCCGGCCACGCCCGCGGCGGCCTGGGTGTGCCCGATGTTGGACTTGATGGAGCCGAGCCACAGCGGCCGGTCCTCGGGCCGCTCCTGCCCGTAGGTTCCCAGGAGCGCCTGCGCCTCGATCGGGTCGCCGAGCGTCGTGCCCGTGCCGTGCGCCTCCACCGCGTCCACCTGGTCGCCGGTGAGCCGGGCGTTGGCCAGTGCCTGCCGGATGACGCGTTCCTGCGCGGCGTCGTTGGGCGCGGCAAGCCCGTTGCTGGCGCCGTCCTGGTTGACGGCCGAGCCGCGGATGACGGCCAGCACCTGGTGGCCGTTGCGGCGGGCGTCGGAGAGGCGTTCCAGCAGCACCAGGCCCACGCCCTCGGAGAACCCGGTCCCGTCCGCGGCCGCGGCGAACGCCTTGCACCGGGCGTCCGACGCGAACCCCCGCTGCTTGGAGAACTCCACGAACGCCGTTGGCGCGGTGAACACGGTCACCCCGCCGGCCATGGCCAGGGTGCACTCGCTGTTGCGCAGGGCCTGGACCGCCGTGTGCATCGCCACCAGCGACGACGAGCACGCCGTGTCCAGGGTGACCGCCGGGCCCTCCAGACCCAGCGTGTACGCCACGCGGCCGGACACCACGCTCGTGAGCCCGCCCGTGGCGGTGTAGCCCTCGAAGCCGTCGGGAATCCGCGGGATCCGCGACAGGTAGTCCTGGCTCGACACGCCCGCGTAGACGCCGGTGGGGGTGCCCTTGAGGGTGGTGGGGTCGATGTGGGCGCGTTCCAGCAGTTCCCAGGCGGTCTCCAGCAGCAGCCGCTGCTGGGGGTCCATGGCGAGGGCTTCGCGGGGGGCGATGTTGAAGAACGCGGCGTCGAAGCCGTCGGCGTCGTGGAGGAAGCCGCCCTCGCGGATGTAGGCGGTGCCGGGGTGGTCGGGGTCGGGGTGGTAGAGCCCGTCGAGGTCCCAGCCGCGGTTGGTGGGGAACGGGCCGATGGCGTCGGTGCCCTCGGCCACCAGCCGCCACAGCTCCTCGGGGGACGACACCCCGCCGGGGTAGCGGCACGCCATGGCCGTGATCGCGACGGGCTCCTGATGGCGCTCCTCTACCTCGCGCAGGCGTTGCTTTGCCTCGCCCAGGTCAACGGTGACGCGCTTGAGGTACTGGCGCAGCTTGTCTTCGGTGGTGGACATCGTTCCTCACTCACTCCCGTTAAGAGCCCAGTTGCTGGTCGATGAGCGCGAACATCTCGTCGTCGGACGCCGACTCCAACGCCTCGCCGTCGACGGTGTGATCGACCGCGTCGGCGTCATCGCCGAGCCGCCACAAGAGGTTCTGGAGCCGCTTGACGAGCTGGACGCCGGTCTCGCCCTCCGGCCTTCCGTCGGCCAGCGCCGCCTCGAGCCGCTCCAGCTCCCGCAGCGCGGGCGAGGCCGCGTCGTCCGCCTCCGCCGGGCTCAGCTCGCCCAGCAGGTACTCGGCCATGGCGGTCAGCGTCGGGTAGCGGAACACCGACGCGGCGGACAGCCGCAGCCCCGTGTCCATGGTGAGGCGGTTGCGCAGCTCGACCGCCGTCAGCGAGTCGAAGCCGAGGTCCTTGAAGGGCATGTCCATCGACACCGACTCGGCGTCCGCGTGCCCCAGCACGGTGGCCGCGTGCGTCCGGACCAGATCGATGAGGAACGCCCGCCGCTCGGCGGCGCCCATCGACGCCAGGCGGCCGGACAGGTCGGCCACCGGCACCGCCGCGCTCCGCCGCACGACCCGGGCGCCGCGGCTTCCGCCGCCGGCGAGCGAGCGGACCAGTGACGGCAGCGCCTCGGGGGCCTGGGCGGAGACCATCGCCAGGTCGAGCTGGGCGGCGAGCACCTGCGCCTCGCCGTGCCCGTGCGCCGCGTCGAACAGCGCGAGGGCATGGTCCGTGGACAGCGGAGCCAGGCCCGACCGGCTCATCCTCGCGCGGTCCACCTCGCTGAGCCCGCCGGTCATGCCGCTTGCGTCGGCCCACAGGCCCCAGGCGATGGAGGTGCCGGGCAGGCCCGCGTTGCGGCGTCGTGCGGCGAGGGCGTCGCAGTAGGCGTTGGCGGCGGCGTAGTTGGCCTGTCCGGGGCTGCCGAGGGTGCCGGCGGCGGAGGAGAAGATCGTGAACATGGCCAGCGGCAGGTCCTTGGTCGCCTCGTGCAGGTGGGCCGCGGCCGTGGCCTTCGCCGCCCAGACCCGGTGAAGGGTCTCCGGGGTCTGGGAGGTGATCACGGCGTCGTCGACGATGCCGGCGGCGTGGATGACGCCGGTGAGCGGGTGCTCGGGGTCGATGGTGTCGAGGGCCTGGCGGAGGGCGGCCGGGTCGGTGGTGTCGGTGGCGGTGATGTGGATGGTGGCGCCGAGTTCGGTGAGGCGTTCGGTGAGTTCGGTGGCGCCGGGGGCGTCGGGTCCGCGGCGGCTGAGGAGGTGGAGGTGGGTGATGTGGTGGGTGGTGACGAGGTGTTCGGCGACGAGGGCGCCGAGGGTGCCGGTGCCGCCGGTGATCAGGACGGTGCCGTCGGGATCGAGGGCGGGCGGGATGGTCAGGACGTTCTTGCCGGTGTGCTTGGCCTGGCTCATGTGGCGCAGCGCCTGGCGCGTCCTGGCCAGCGGCCAGGCCTGGACCGGCGGCGGCGCCAGGACGTCCTGGGTGAACAGCTCGGCGATGCTGTGCAGCATCTCCGAGACGCGGTCGAACCCGGCGTCGGAGATGACGTCGTACGCCCGGTAGCGAACGCCGGGGTGCGCCTCGGCGACCCGCTCGGGGTCGCGGATGTCGGTCTTGCCCATCTCGATGAACCGGCCGCCCTCGCCGAGGAGGCGGAGGGAGGCGTCGGTGAACTCGTTGGCCAGGCTGTTGAGGACGACGTCGACGGCGGGGAAGGCCTCCTCGAAGGCGAGGTCGCGGGAGGAGGCGCGGTGGTCGGCGTCGATGCCCATGGCTTCCAGCACGTGGTGCTTGCCGGGGCTGGCGGTGGCGTAGATCTCCGCGCCGAGGTGGCGGGCGATCTGCACGGCCGCCGTGCCCACGCCGCCGGTGGCGGCGTGGATGAGGATCTTCTCGCCCGCCGTGAGGCCGGCGAGGTCCACCAGCCCGTACCAGGCGGTGAGGAACGCGATGGGCACGGCCGCGGCCTGCTGGTCGGACCAGCCCGGCGGGATGGACACCAGGGAGCGGGCGTCGGCGACCGTGATGGGGCCGAAGGCGCCCTCGAACAGGCCCAGCACGCGGTCGCCGACGGCCACCGAGGTCACGTCCTCGGCCACCTCCAGCACCACGCCCGCGCCCTCGCCTCCCAGGCCGCGCCGGTCGGGGACGAGGCCCAGGGTCACCATCACGTCGCGGAAGTTGACGCCGGCGGCGCGCACCGCGATCCGGACCTGCCCGGGCGCCAGCGGCTCCAGCACCTCGGGGCACTCCTGCGGCACGAGGGCGTCGACCGTGCCCGCCTGATCGTCCGCCATGACCAGCTGCCACGCGGGCGCGCCGACGGGCAGCGCGATGTCGGCCGTCGCGTCCGAGGCCGTCAGGCGCGGCACCAGCGCCCGGCCGTCGCGCACCGCCACCTGCCACTCGTCCGCGTCGAGGGCCGCGCGTACGACGGCGACGGCGTCGGGGGTGCCGTCGCCGGGGTCGCGTCCGTCGAGGTCGAGGAGCGTGAACCGGCCGGGGTTCTCCGCCTGGGCGCTGCGGAACAGACCCCACACGCCGGCGGCGGCCGGATCCACCGGCCCGTCGGCGGGGGCGCCGTTGGCGTCCTCCGCCACGGCGGCGGCGTCGCGGGTGACGACCACCAGCCGGGCCTCGGCCAGCCGCGGCTCGGCCAGCCAGGCCTGGGCCGCCGCCAGGGCCCGCGCCACCGCGTCGGCGTCGCCGGCGTTGGCGGTCTCGCCCTCGGCCGGTCCCGGGTCGGCGAGTACGACCGGCGGCACGGGCGCGCCGTCGTCCAGCGCGGCGACGAGGGCGGCGACGTCCGGGTAGCGGGTGGGCGACAGCGGCGAAAGCGCCTCCGCGAGCGCACCGTCCCCGAGCACCGCCCAGTCCTCCGCCCCGGATGCCGCCGCCGCCGAATCGGCCGGGATCGGCAGCGGGGTCCACCGCACGCAGTACAGGCCGTCGCTCGCCCCGCGGCCGCCCAGGCGCGCGGTGTCGAGGGGCCGGGTGGTGAGGGCCTCGGCGGTCAGGACGGGCGCGCCCGTGGTGTCGGTGAGGGTGAGGCGGTAGCCGTCCTCGCCCTGCGGGGTGATGCGGACGCGGACGTGGATGGCGCCGGTGGCGTGGAGGGTGACGCCGTTCCAGCTGAAGGGGAGCCAGATCTCGCCGTTGGGGTTGTCGGCGGCCGCGATGAGGGGATGCAGCGCGGCGTCGAGCAGAGCCGGGTGGACCGTGACGTCGTCGTCGGCGGCGTGGTCTGCGGCGTTCGTGGCCGGAAGGGCGACGTCGGCGAGGAGGTCGTCGCCGTGGCGCCACAGCGCCTTGAGCCCCTGGAACGCCGGCCCGTACCGGTAGCCCAGCGACGCGGCCCGGTCGTAGAAGCCGGAGATGTCGAGGAGTTCGGCGCCCGGCGGCGGCCAGGCGGCCTCGGGCGCCGGCGGCTCGGCCGCGGGCTCGCCGGTCAGGGTGGCGGTCGCGTGATGGGTCCACTCCGCCGTCGGGGCGGCCTGTGCGCGCGTGTACACGTGCGCGGTGCGCTGTCCGGCCTCGTCGGGCGCGCTGACGATGACCTGGAGGGCGAGCGGGTGGGTGGCGTCGAGCGTGAGGGGCTGCTGGAGGAGCAGCTCCTCGACGTGGGGGCTGTCGGTGTGCCCGGCGGCGTGCAGGACGAGGTCGAGCAGGGCCGTGGCGGGCAGCAGGGTGGTGCCCGCGATGGTGTGCTCGGTCAGCCAGCCCGTGTGGTCGGCGGACGGCACCTGCCCGGTCAGCAGGATGCCGCCGTCGGCGAGAGGCGCGGTGCCCGCGAGGAGCGGGTGGTTGAGCGGGGCGCCGCCGGGGGCGGCCGGTCCGGTGTGGGTGGGTGTGAGCCAGTAGGGGTGGTGTTGGAAGGGGTAGGTGGGGAGGTCGAGGGTGGCGGGCGCCGGGTCGGCCGGCAACCAGGGGGTGAAGTCGACGGCAGTGTGGGTGTGGAGGCGGGCCAGGGCGCGGGCCAGGGCCTCGACCTCGGGCTGCTTCCGCGTCAGGGCCGGGACCAGCAGGGGCTGGTGGGGAAGGTCGTGGTGGGTGTCGAGGGTGTCCTGGGCGGCGGGCACCAGCACGGCGTCCGGGCCGATTTCGAGGTAGACGGCGGTGTCGGGGGCGGTGTGGGTGATGGCGGGGTGGAAGTGGACGGGCCGGCGGATGTGGGCGACCCAGTAGTCGGGGGTGGCGATGTCGTCGCCCGCGGGCTTGCCGGTGAGGTTGCTGATGAGGGGGATGGCGGGCGGGCGGTAAGTGAGGTCGGTGATGGCCTGGTGGAAGGCGCCGAGGGCGGGTTCCATGAGGGGGGAGTGGAAGGCGTGGCTGACGGTCAGGGCCTTGGCGCGGCGGCCGCCTTCCTTCCACGCGGTGGTGATCTGGGTGACGAGGTCGGCGGGGCCCGAGATGACGGTGCTGGTGGGGGCGTTCAGCGCGGCGATGGCGACCTTGCCGTCGTAGGGTGCGATGGCCTCGGCCGCTTCGTCGGCGGTGGCTTCCAGGGCGGTCATGGCGCCGCCGGGGGGCAGGGCGCCCAGGGCGGTGGCGCGGGCGGCGACCAGGCGGCAGGCGTCATCGAGGGAGAAGACGCCGGCGAGGTGGGCGGCGGCGATCTCGCCGATGGAGTGCCCGATGACCGCGTCGGGCCGCAGGCCGTGGGCGGACAGCAGCCGCGTCAACGCGACCTGGATGGCAAAGAGTCCGGCCTGGGTGTAGGTGGTGTGGTCGATCAGCCCCGCACCGGTCTCGTCGGTGGCGAAGACGATGTCCTTCAGCGGTTGGTCGAGGTGGGGGTCGAGCAGCGCGCAGACCTCGTCGAACGCCTCGGCGAAGACCGGGAAGCGGGCGTACAACTCCCAGCCCATTCCCGGCCGCTGGCTGCCCTGACCCGAGAACAGCCACACCGTCCGACCCGGCACCGCAGGTGCGGCGGTGACCAGGCCCGGGTGGGGCAGCCCGTCGGCCAGTGACTCCAGGGCGGCGGTCATCTCCTCGCGGTCCGCGCCGAGGACGACGGCCCGGCGTTCGAACACCGCCCGCGTCGTGGCCAGCGTCCACCCCACATCCGTGACCGAGGCGGCGTCATCCGCCCGCAGACGCTCGACGAGCGACGCCGCCTGGGCCTGCAGCGCCTCGCCGCTGCGCGCGGACAGCGGCCAGGGCACCACCCCGGGCGAGGGCGCCTCGGCGCCGGACGCCGGCGCGGGCTGCTCGGGGGCCTGTTCGAGGATGAGGTGGGCGTTGGTGCCGGAGGCGCCGAAGGAGGAGACGGCGGCGCGGCGGGGCTGGCCGGTCTCGGGCCAGTCGGTGGGTTCGGTGAGGAGCCGGACGTTGCCGCTGTCCCAGTCCACGTGCGGCGTCGGCTCGTCGATGTGGAGGCTGGCGGGCAGGCGGCCGTTGCGCAGCGCCATGATCATCTTGATGACGCCGGCCACGCCCGCGGCGGCCTGGGTGTGGCCGATGTTGGACTTGATGGAGCCGAGCCACAGCGGCCGGTCCTCCGGCCGCTCCTGTCCGTAGGTGGCCAGCAGCGCCTGCGCCTCGATGGGGTCGCCCAGCGTCGTGCCCGTGCCGTGGGCCTCGACCGCGTCCACGTCGGCGGGCGTGAGGCCGGCGCTGGCCAGCGCCTGGGCGATGACGCGCTGCTGGGAGGGCCCGTTGGGGGCGGTGAGCCCGTTGGAGGCGCCGTCCTGGTTGACCGCCGAGCCGCGCAGCACCGCGAGTATCTGGTGGCCGTTGCGGCGGGCGTCGGAGAGGCGTTCGAGCAGCAGCAGACCGGCGCCCTCGCCGAAGCCGGTGCCGTCGGCGGCCGCGGCGAACGGCTTGCACCGCCCGTCGGGGGCCAGGCCCCGCTGCCGCGAGAAGCCGGTGAACACGTCGGGCGTGGACAGGACGGTCACGCCGCCCGCGAGCGCCAGGTCGCACTCGCCCTGCCGCAGCGCCTGGGCCGCCAGGTGAAGGGTGACCAGGGAGGAGGAGCAGGCGGTGTCGACGGTGACGGCGGGCCCCTGGAGGCCGAGGGTGTACGCCACGCGCCCGGAGATGATGCTGCTGGTGCCGGAGAGCCCGCCGTAGCCGTCGAGGCGGGGGTCGCTGGCGGGCAGGCCGGCTCCGTAGTCGTGGTACATGACGCCCGTGTAGACGCCCGTCAGGCTGTCCTTGAGGGTGTGGGGGTTGATGCCGGCGCGTTCGAGGAGCTCCCAGGCGGTCTCCAGGAGAACGCGCTGCTGGGGGTCCATGGCGAGGGCTTCGCGGGGGTTGATGCCGAAGAACGCGGCGTCGAAGCCGTCGGCGTCGTAGATGAAGGCGCCCTCGGAGGCGTAGCTGGTGCCGGGGTGGTCGGGGTCGGGGTGGAACAGGCCGGCCAGGTCCCAGCCGCGGTTGGTGGGGAAGGGCCCGAGGACGTGCCGCCCCGCCGCGACCAGGTCCCACAGCCCCTCGGGCGTGGTCACGTCGCCCGGGAAGCGGCACGCCATCGCCACCACCGCGACCGGCTCGTCGGAGCTCGCGGCCCTGGAGGGCGTGGCCCGGCGCGGCGTCGCGGACCCGGTGGCGGTGGCGGTGAGGCGTTCCAGGAGGTGGTCGGCGAGGGTACGGGGCGTGGGGTAGTCGAAGACGAGGGTGGCGGGCAGCCGCAGGCCGGTGGCGCGGGCCAGGCGGTTGCGCAGCTCGACGGCGGTGAGGGAGTCGAAGCCCAGCTCCTTGAAGGCGGCCTCGGGCCGGATCGCCGCGTCGGAGGAGTGCGCCAGCACCACCGTGACCATCTGACGCACCGTCTGCAGCAGCAGATCGCGCCGGGCGTCGTCGTCGAGACCGGCCAGCCGGCCCGCCAGCGCGGGCCCGGCGGCATGCTGCTCCAGGGCGCGGCGACGGGCCGGCCTGGCCAGGGCGCGCAGCATGGCCGGGGCGTCGGGTCCGAGCCGGGTGGCGTCGAGATCGGCGGCCACCACCAGGGGGTGGGTGACGTGGAGCGCCGCGTCGAGGAGCCCGAGGCCACGGGTGGTGGTGAGGGGGCGCATGCCGAGGGCGCCGAGGCGGGAGAGGTCGGCCTCGGTGAGGTGCTCGGTCATGGCGGAGGTCTGTTCCCACAGGGTCCACGCGATCGAGGTGCCGGGCAGCCCGGCGGCGCGGCGGTGGGCGATCAGGGCGTCGGCGTAGGCGTTGGCGGCGGCGTATCCCGCCTGGCCGTGGTTGCCCACGACGCCGGCGGCGGAGGAGAACGCCACGAACAGCCGCAGCGGCATGTCGCGGGTGAGGTCGTGCAGGTTCCACACGCCGTGGGCCTTGGGCGTCCACACGCGGGCCAGCCGGTCGGCGTCCCAGGCTTCCACCAGGGCGTCGTCGATCACGCCGGCGGCGTGGACCACGCCGACCAGCGGGTGGCTGCCGGGGATCGCCGCGAGCGCCTCCGCCAGCGCGGAGCGGTCGGCCACGTCGGCCGCCGCCACGTCCACCTCGGCGCCCAGGCCGGTGAGCCGCTCGACCAGTTCGGCCGCCTCGGGGGCCCGGGTGCCGCTGCGGGAGAGGAGCAGCAGGCGCTCCACGCCGTGCGCGCGCACCAGGTGCTCGGCGACCGCGCCGCCCAGCACCCCCGTCCCGCCCGACACCAGCACGGTGCCGCCGGACAGCTCCGGCGCGTCGCCGGCCTCGGGCGAGGGAGAGGTGCGTACCAGTCGTGGCACCAGCGTTCCGGTCGCGCGCACGGCCAGCTGCGGCTCGTCGGCGTCGAGGGAGACGCGGACGGCCTCGGCGAGCGCGTCGTCCCCGTCCGCGGCGGTGTCGGCGCCGGCGTCGACCAGCGTGAACCGGCCCGGGTGCTCGGCCTGGACGGAACGGACCAGGCCCCACACGGCCGCGCCGCCCGGGTTCACCTGGCCCTGGCCCTCGGCCGGCACGGCGCCGGAGGTGACCAGCACCAGCCGGGAGTCCTGCAGGCGCTGCTCCGCGAGCCACTCCTGAAGCAGGGTCAGGACGCCGCCGGCGGCGGCGAGACCCTCGTCCGGTGAGGCCGTCGCGGGCACGGCGTGGAGGACGACCTCCGGCACCGGCGCGCCGTCGTCCACCGCGGCGAGCAGCGCGCCCAGGTCGGCGTAGCGCTGCCCGGGACCCTCGTCGCCCAGCGTCGCCCAGGCGCCGTCCGGGGGGGCCGGCGCGTCGCCGGTCCCGCCCCGCGCGGGCACCCAGTCCACGGCGAACAGGCCCTCGACCGCGCGGTCGCCGACAGCGCGCAGCTCGGCGAGGCTGGTGGGGCGCACGGCGACCGATTCGGCGTCGAGAACCGGCGCGCCGGTCTCGTCGGTCAGGGAGATGCGCCGCCCGCCGTCGAGCGGGGATACGCGGACGCGGACCCGTCGTGCCCCCGTGGCCCACAGCGACACGCCGCTCCAGGCGAACGGCAGCCACACCTGCCCGGACCCGGCGGCCTCCGAGGCGTCCTGAGGGCTGCCGTCGAGGATCGTCGGGTGCAGCGCCGCGTCCAGAAGGGCCGGATGGATGCCGAACCGGTCGGCGCCGTCGCCGGCCGCCTCGGGCAGCGCGATCTCGGCGAGCAGCTCGGCGCCGTCCCGCCAGGCCGCGGTGAGGCCGCGGAACGCGGGGCCGTAGCCGTAGCCGCCGGCCGCGGCCCGCTCGTAGAAGTCCGCGACGTCCAGGGGTTCGGCGTTCGGGGGAGGCCAGGGCGCCGCCGTGGCGTCCGGCGGGGCGTCCCCGGTCTCGGGCGCCAGCATGCCGGTGGCGTGGCACACCCATCCGTCGGGGGAGTCGGTGTCGAACTCGTCGGGGCGGGAGTGCACGTCGACCGTCCGCGTGCCCTCCCCGTCGGCGGGGCCGACCGCGACCCGGATGCGCAGGGCGCCGGAGGCGGGCAGCACGAGCGGGATCTGGAGGGCCAGCTCCTCGACCGTGGCGCAGCCCGCCTCGTGGGTGGCCTGCAGCGCCCACTCGACCAGGGCCGACCCGGGCAGCAGCGTGGTGC
Organism: Streptomyces sp. 6N223; assembly: GCF_052246635.1. Classification (NCBI taxonomy): domain Bacteria; kingdom Bacillati; phylum Actinomycetota; class Actinomycetes; order Kitasatosporales; family Streptomycetaceae; genus Streptomyces; species Streptomyces sp. 6N223. The sequence goes on from NZ_JBQQCA010000083.1 coordinate 10,255, forward strand.
CGCCGACGACGTGGTCGCCCGTCCAGCTCCCGCCCGCGGCGGCCGGGAGGCGCCCGGTCAGCACCATGCCGCCGTCGGGCAGGCTCACCGCGGCGGCCAGCAGCGGATGCTCGACCGCGCGCAGACCGGCGGCGGACACGTCGCCCGTGCCGGCGCCGCCCGAGGGGATCGGGTAGCGCTGGCGCTGGAAGGGGTAGGTGGGCAGCTCGATGGCGCGGGGCGCGCGGCCGGCGGAGCCGGCAGGGCCGGCGGGGCCGGCCGGGAACCAGGAGCGCCAGTCCACCTCCAGACCCGTGGCGTGGGCGTGGGCCAGCGCCAGCGCGAGCTGCCGCGCGCCGCCGTGGTCGCGGCGGAGCGTGGCCAGGGCGGTGGCGCGGATGCCGGACTCCGCGAAGATGTCCTCCAGGCTCCCGGACAGGATGGGGTGCGGGTTGCACTGGACGAACGCCCGGTAGCCGTCGGCGAGCAGGCGGCCCACGGCGTCGGCGAAGCGGACCGGCCGGCGGAGGCTGTCGAACCAGTACTCCGCGTCGAGGCCCGCCGTGTTGACGCGCTCCGCGCTGACGGTGGAGTAGAAGGCGATCTCGGACTCGGCCGGGGACACGCCGCGCAGCGCGGAGAGGATGTCGTCGCGGATGCCGTCCACGTGAGGGCCGTGGGAGGCGTACGCGACGTCGATGGTGCGGGTGCGCGCGCCCCGGCCCTCGGCCGCCGCCAGGACGGCGGCGACCCGGTCGGGGGATCCGGAGACGACCGTGGCCTGGGGGCCGTTGATGGCGGCCACGGCGACGTCTCCGGCGTCGGCGCCGAGGTCGGCGAGGAGCCGCTCGGTGTCCTCGGCGCCAAGGGTGAGGGACGCCATGGCGCCGTGCCCGATGAGGGGGTCCAGGGCCTTCACGCGCAGGGCGATGATCTTGGCGGCGTCGTCGAGGCTGAGGGCTCCGGCGACGCACGCGGCGGCGACCTCGCCCTGGGAGTGACCGACGACGGCCGCCGGGGTGATGCCGAAGCTCTGCCAGACGGCGGCCAGCGAGACGTGGATGGCCCACAGCACGGGCTGGACGACGTCGTCCCGGTTGGGGTCCGTCTCCCGGTCCGTGCCGCGCAGCACCTCGGTCAGCGACCAGTCGACGTGCGGGGCCAGGGCCCGCTCGCACTCGTCGATCCGGGCGGCGAAGACCGGGGAGGAGCCGAGGAGTTCGCGCGCCATGCCCGGCCACTGGGCTCCCTGGCCGGGAAAGACGAACACGGGGCCGGCGCCGATCGGGCCCGCCGTTCCGGTGACCACGGCGGGATCGGGCTCGTCGGCGGCGAGCCGGGCCAGGCCGCCGAGCAGCGCCGCCCGGTCCTCGCCGACGACCACGGCCCGGTTCTCGAACCGGGCGCGCGTCGTCGCCAGCGACCAGGCCACGTCCGCCGCCTCGGCGGCCGGATCGCGTTCCGCCGCCTCGGCGAGGCGCCGCGCCTGCTGCGCCAGCGCCGCCTCGCCCCGCGCGGACAGCACCCACGGCACCACGCCGCCGGCCACGACGGCCGCCGGGCGGGCCGGAGCCGCCTCCCGCGCCTCCCCCTCGGCCGGTTCCGCGGCGGGTTCGGCGGCCTGCCCGGCCGCCTGCTCGGGCGCCTGCTCGATGATGACGTGCGCGTTGGTGCCGGAGATGCCGAACGACGACACCCCGGCCCGGCGCGGGTGGTCCGTCTGCGGCCAGGCGACCGGCTCGGTCACCAGGCGTACGGCCTCCGCGTTCCAGTCCACGTGCGGCGTCGGCTCGTCGACGTTCAGCGTCGCGGGGAACAGGCCGTGACGGATCGCCATCACCGTCTTGATGACGCCCGCGACGCCGGCGGCGGCCTGGGTGTGGCCGATGTTCGACTTGATCGCGCCCAGCAGCAGCGGGCGGCCGGCCGGGCGCTGCCGCCCGTACGTCGCGTGCAGCGCGTCGGCCTCGATCGGGTCGCCGAGCCGGGTGCCCGTGCCGTGCGCCTCCACCGCGTCCACCTCGGCGGACGAGAGGCGGGCGTTGACGAGCGCCTGCCGGATCACGCGCTGCTGGGAGGGCCCGTTGGGGGCGGTGATGCCGTTGCTGGCGCCGTCCTGGTTGACGGCCGAGCCGCGGATGACGGCGAGCACCTGGCGGCCGTTGCGGCGGGCGTCGGAGAGGCGTTCGAGCAGCACAAGACCCGCGCCCTCGCCCCAGCCGGTGCCGTCGGCCCCGGCGGCGAACGGCTTGCACCGGCCGTTCGGCGCCAGGCCCCGCATGCGGGCGAAGCCGGTGAACACCGCGGGGGTGGACATGATGGTCACGCCGCCCGCCACCGCCAGGTCGCACTCGCCCCGCCGCAGGGCGTTGATCCCCAGATGCATCGCCACCAGCGACGCGGAGCAGGCCGTCTCCACCGTCAGCGCGGGACCCTCGAGGCCGAAGGTGTACGACAGCCGGCCCGACAGCATGCTGGGGGCCACGCCCGCGTAGCCCTCGGACTCCTTGCGGATCGGGAAGCCCGAGATGGCGGAGCCGATCGTCGCCGCGCCGACGAAGACGCCGGTCTGACTGCCCCGCAGGCCGGTCGCGTCCACGCCGGCGCGCTCGAACAGCTCCCAGGCCACCTCGAGCAGCACCCGCTGCTGCGGGTCGGTGGCCAGCGCCTCCCGGGGGCTGATCTCGAAGAAGCCCGCGTCGAACGCGTCGACCTCGCGCAGGAACCCGCCCTCACGCGTGTACGTCGTGCCCGGGTGGTCGGGGTCGGGGTGGTAGAGCCCCTCCACGTCCCAGCCTCGGTCGGCGGGGAACGGCCCGACGGCGTCGCCGCCGGAGGACACCAGGTCCCACAGCGCCTCGGGCGAGTCCACCCCGCCGGGGAAGCGGCACGTCATCGCGGTGACCGCGATGGGGTCCTGGTTCCGCTCCTCCACCTCGCGCAGCCGCCGCTTTGTGTCGTGCAGTTCCGTGGCCACACGCTTGAGGTAGTCGACAAGCCTTTCTTCATCCGACATGTGCAGTCACGACCTTCGTACGCGTCAGAGGGGGCAACTGAGCCAGAGCCATCACGATGTGCCGAGTTCGTTGTCGATGAATGCGAGCACCTCGTCGGCGGTGGCGAGCGTGAGCCGGTCGGCCGCGTTGTCCTCGTCGTCCTCGGCCGGCGGCGCGGACGCCGCCTTCCATTGGGCCAGCAGGCCCTCAAGCCGATCTGTCACCGCCCGCGCGTCGGCCTCGGGCAGGTCGAGCGCGGACAGCGTGCTCTCCAGCCTCGCCAGCTCCCCGAGCACCGGGTCCACGCCGCCCGGGGCCGAGGCCCCGTCCGGCACGAGCTCGCCGCGCAGGTGGTCGGCGAGCGCCCGGGAGGAGGGGAAGTCGAAGACCAGCGCGGCGGGCAGCCGCAGGCCGGTCGCGGCCGAGAGCCGGTTGCGCAGCTCGACGCCGGTCAGCGAGTCGAAGCCGAGGTCGGTGAACGGCGCGTCCTCCCGCACGCTCTCGGGGTCGGCGTGGCCGAGCACGGCCGCCGCGCTGCTGCGCACCAGCGTCAGCAGCTGCTGCCGCTGCTCGGCCTCCGGGAGCCCGGCGAGCCGCCGCGTCCAGTCGTCCGGGCGCTGCGCGCCCGCGGCGGCGGCGCGGCGCGTGGCCCCGCTCAGGCGGGCGGCCAGGGCGCGCAGCGCGACCGGGAGGGCGGTGGCCGGCTGCCTGGCCAGCGCGTTGACGTCGAGGTTGAGCGCGACGAGCTGCGGGTCGCCGCGCCGGTACGCCGCGTCGAAGAGCGCCAGCGCCCGGTCGGCCTCCAGCGCCGTGACGCCGGCGCGGCCCATCCGCGCCACGTCGACCTCGCTGAGCTGCCCGGTGATGTCGCTGGTGGTGGCCCACAGGCCCCAGGCGATGGAGACGCCGGTGAGGCCGGCGTGCTGCCGGTGGGTGGCGAGGGCGTCGCAGTAGGCGTTGGCGGCGGCGTAGTTGGCCTGCCCGGGGTTGCCGAGGGTGCCGGAGACGGAGGAGTACATGGCGAACATGGCCAGCGGCAGGTGCCGGGTGGCGTGGTGGAGGTTGGCGGCGGCCGTGGCCTTGGCCGCCCAGACCCGGCGCAGCGTGTCGGGGGTCTGGGAGGCGATCACGGCGTCGTCGACGATGCCGGCGGCGTGGATGACGCCGGTGAGGGGGCGGTCGGCGCCGATGGCGTCCACGACCCGCCGCAGGGCCGGGAGGTCCGACGCGTCGGCGGCCGTGATGTCGACGGTGGCGCCGAGCTCGGTGAGACGGGTCGTCAGCTCGGCGGCGCCGGGGGCGTCGGGGCCGCGGCGGCTGAGGAGGTGGAGGTGCTTGACGTGGTGGGTGGTGACGAGATGCTCCGCGACGAGGGCGCCGAGGGTGCCGGTGCCGCCGGAGATCAGGACGGTGCCGTCGGGGTCCAGGGCGGGGGGAACGGTCAGCACGATCTTGCCGATGTGCTTGGCCTGGCTCATGTAGCGCAGCGCCTGGCGGGCCCTGGCCAGCGGCCACGCCTGCACCGGCGGGGCCGTCAGCGCGCCCTCCTCGAACAGCGCCACCAGGGTCGCCAGCATCCGCTCGACCCGGTCAGGACCGGCGTCCGAGACCAGGTCGTAGACCCGGTAGTCGACACCCGGGAAGTCCTTGGCCACCTGCTCGGGGTCGCGGAGGTCGGTCTTGCCCATCTCCAGGAAGCGGCCCCCCGCGGTCAGCAGGCGCAGCGAGGCGTCGATGAAGGCGTCGGACAGCTGGTTGAGGACCAGGTCGACGCCGCGTCCGCCGGTGGCGGCGCGGAACGCGTACTCGAAGTCCAGGTCGCGGGAGGAGGCGCGGTGGCCGGCGTCGATGCCCATGGCCTCCAGCACGTGGTGCTTGCCGGGGCTGGCGGTGGCGTAGATCTCCGCGCCGAGGTGGCGGGCGATCTGCACGGCCGCCGACCCCACACCGCCGGTGGCGGCGTGGATGAGGACGGACTCGCCCGCCTTCAGGCCGCCGAGCTCCACCAGGCCGTACCAGGCGGTCAGGAACGCCACGGGGACGGCCGCCGCCTGCGGGAAGTCCCAGCCCTCCGGCATCGACGTCACCATCCGCGCGTCGGCGACGGTGACCTTGCCGAACGCGCCGTCGAAGACGCCCATGACGCGGTCGCCCGGCGCCACGGTGGTCACGTCCTCGGCCACCTCCAGCACGACGCCCGCGCCCTCGCCGCCGATGCGGGTCTGGTCGGGCACCATGCCGAGGCTGATGAGGACGTCGCGGAAGTTGACGCCGGCCGCGCGCACCTCGATGCGCACGCACCCGGGCGCCAGCGGCTCGTCCGCCTCGGGGAACGGCACCGGCGCCACCGCGTCGATCGTCGCGGCGCCCGCCGTGCCGCCGGCGTCCAGCCGCCAGGCCCCGCCGTCGGCGGGCGGAACGATCGTGGACGCGGCGGTCGCGCGGACCAGCCGGGGGACGAGAATCCGGCCGCCGCGGAGCGCCACCTGCGGTTCGTCCAGGTCGAGGGCGCAGCGGACCGCTTCGGCCACGCGGTCCTCGGACGCGGGGTCGGCCTCCCCGTCCCCGTCGGCGTCCGTGTCCAGCAGGACGAGGCGGCCGGGGTTCTCCGTCTGCGCGCTGCGGACCAGGCCCCAGACGGCGGACGCGACGGGGTCGATGGCCGTCTCCTCGTCCAGGGCGACGGCGTTGCGGGTCAGCACGACCAGCCGGGCGTCGTCGGGTCGCGGCTCGGCCAGCCACTCCTGGACGAGTGTCAACGCCCGCTGGAGGGCCTCCAGTTCGCCTTCGCCGTCGTGGCCGTCCGCGGCCGGAGCCGTGGTGAAGACCAGCGGCGGCGTCTGCGCGGAGGCGTCCGGCCGGTCGGCGAGGGGTGACGCGGGCGTCCACTCCAGGGTGAACAGGCCGTCGGGCACGGACTGCCGGGGCGCGTCGAGGCGGGCGGGGCGGGTGGTGACGGTGCCGGCGGTGAGGATGAGCTGGCCGGCGGCGTCGGTGAGGGTGAGGCTGTGCTCGTTGTCGCCGTGGGAGGTGATGCGGACGCGGGCGTGGGTGGCGCCGGTGGCGTGGAGGGTGACGCCGTTCCAGGAGAACGGCAGCCAGACCTCGTCGCCGGAGACGTCCGTGACGGCGATGAGGGGGTGGAGCGCGGCGTCCAGCAGGGCGGGGTGGATCGCGAGCGCGTCCGTCCCGTCGGCGCTGTCGCCGTCGCCGTCGCCGTCCGGGAGGGTGATGTCGGCGAGGAGGTCGTCGCCGTGGCGCCACAGTGCCGTGAGTCCCTGGAAGGCGGGCCCGTATTCGTAGCCGTTCGACGCGGCGCTGTCGTAGAAGCCGGCGATGTCGACGGGTTCGGCGCCGGAGGGCGGCCAGGCCGCCTCCCCTTCCGCCGGGGCCGGGTGGCTCGGCGGCTCGCTGGTGAGCGTGACGCTGGCGTGACGGGTCCACTCGGCCGTGGGGCTGGACTGGGGCCGGGTGTAGATGCGAAGAGCGCGACCGGCGGCGTCGTCGGGCGTGCCGATGACGATCTGCAGGTCGAGCGGGGTGGTGCTGTCCAGGATGAGGGGGTGCTGGAGGAGCAGCTCCTCGACGTGGGGGCTTTCGGTGTGCTCGGCGGCGTGGAGTGCGAGTTCGAGCAGGGCGGTGCCGGGCAGCATGACCGTCTCGGCGATGACGTGCTCGGTCAGCCAGCCGCCGTTGTCGGCCGCGGGGATGAGCCCGGTGACGACCATGCCGCCGTCGGCGAGGGGCGCCGCCGCGTGCAGCAGCGGGTGGTCCAGGCCGGTGCCGCCGGGGGCGGTGCCGCCGGAGGCGCGGGGTGTGAGCCAGTAGGGGTGGTGTTGGAAGGGGTAGGTGGGGAGTCCGACGGTCCGGGGGGCCGGTTCGGTGGAGTACCAGGGCCCCCAGTCCAGCGGGGTGCCGGTGGTGTGCAGCGTGGCCAGGGTGTGGGCCAGGGCCTGCGCGTCGGGCTGCTTCCCGGTGAGGGTGGCCAGGGTGGTGGTGTGGGTGGTGGTGTCGCCGAGGGTGTGCTGGACGGCGTGGGTGAGTACGGGGGTGGGGCCGAGTTCGAGGAAGACGGCGGTGTCGGGGGCGAGGTGGGTGATGGCTTGGTGGAAGTGGACGGGCCGGCGGATGTGCTGGGCCCAGTAGGCGGGTGTGGCGATCTCCTCGCCCGCAGGCTGCCCGGTGAGGTTGCTGATGAGGGGGATGCGGGGTGGTTGGTAGGCCAGGTTTGCGATGGCGTCGGTGAAGGGGGTGAGGATGGGGTCCATCTGGGGGGAGTGGAAGGCGTGGGAGACCGGGAGGTCGCGCGTCCTGCGGCCTTGCTCCCGCCAGGCGGCGGTGGCGGCGGCGACGTCGTCGGCGGGGCCGGCGATGACGGTGTGGGTGGGTGTGTTCATCGCGGCGATGGCCAGCTCGGGGTGACCGTCCAGGGTCGGGGCGAGCTCCTCGGGCGTGGCGTGGATGGTGGCCATGGCGCCGCCGGGGGGGAGGCTGCCCATGAGGGTGGCGCGGTGGGCGACGAGGTGGGCGGCGTCCTTGAGGGTGAGGACGCCGGCGAGGTGTGCGGCGCTGATTTCGCCGATGGAGTGTCCGGCCACCGCGTCGGGGGTGTGGCCGGTGCTGATCAGGAGGCGGGCGAGGGAGATGTGGAGGGCGAAGAGCCCGGCCTGGGTGTAGGTGGTGTGGTGGATCAGTTCGGCGGTCTTGGGGTCGGTGGCGAAGACGACGTCGCGCAGGGGCTGGTCCAGGTGGGGGTCCAGGAGCGCGCAGACCTCGTCGAAGGCCTCGGCGAAGACGGGGAAACGCTCATACAGTTCCGCGCCCATGCCCGGCCGCTGACTGCCCTGACCGGAAAACAGCCACACCGTCTGCCCGGGCCTGTCCGAAGCGGCGCCGCCGGGGGTGACGAGGCCGGGGTGTGGAGACCCGTCGGCCAGTGCCTCCAGGGCGGCGGTCATCTCCTCGCGGTCCGCGCCGAGGACGACGGCCCGGCGTTCGAGCACCGCCCGCGTCGTGGCCAGCGTCCACCCCACATCCGTGACCGAGGCGGCGTCATCCGCCCGCAGACGCTCGACGAGCGCCGAGGCCTGCTCGCGCAGGGCCCGCTCGTCACGCGCCGACAGCGGCCACGGCGCCACCCCGGGGGAGGGGGCCTCGGCGGCGGACGCCGGCGCCGGCGCGGGCTGCTCGGGGGCCTGTTCGAGGATGAGGTGGGTGTTGGTGCCGGAGGCGCCGAAGGAGGAGACGGCGGCGCGGCGGGGCCGGCCGGTCTCGGGCCAGTCGGCGGGCTCGGTGAGGAGCCGGACGTTGCCGCTGTCCCACTCGATGTGAGGGCTGGGCGCGTCGACGTGGAGTGTGGCGGGCAGGCGGCCATGCCGCATCGCCATGATCATCTTGATGACGCCCGCGATGCCGGCGGCGGCCTGCGTGTGCCCGATGTTGGACTTGACCGACCCCAGCCACAGGGGGCGGTCGTCGGGGCGGTCCTGGCCGTAGGTGGCCAGCAGGGACTGCGCCTCGATCGGGTCGCCCAGCGTCGTGCCCGTGCCGTGCGCCTCCACCGCGTCGATGTCGGACGGGGCGAGGCCGGCGCTGGCCAGGGCCTGGCGGATCACCCTCTGCTGGGACGGGCCGTTGGGGGCGGTCAGGCCGTTGGAGGCGCCGTCGTTGTTGACGGCCGAGCCCCGGATGACGGCCAGCACCTCGTGGCCGTTGCGGCGCGCGTCGGAGAGGCGTTCGAGCACGACGATCCCGGCCCCCTCGCTCAGGCTCGTGCCGTCGGCGGCCGCGGCGAACGGCTTGCACTGCCCGTCGGGGGCCAGGCCCCGCTGCCGCGAGAAGCCGGTGAACGCGTCGGGGGTGGCCATGACGGTCACGCCGCCCGCGAGCGCCAGGTCGCACTCGCCCTGCCGCAGCGCCTGGGCGGCGAGGTGCATGGAGACCACGGAAGAGGAGCAGGCGGTGTCGACGGTGACGGCGGGCCCCTGGAGGCCGAGGGTGTACGCCACGCGCCCGGAGAGGATGCTGCCGATGCTGGCCATCATCGTGTAGCCATCCATGCGGGGGTCGTTGGGGGCCAGGCCCTTGGCGTAGTCGTGATAGATGACCCCGGCGTAGACGCCCGTCAGGCTGTCCTTGAGGGTGTGGGGGTTGATGCCGGCGCGTTCGAGGGCCTCCCAGGAGACCTCCAGCAGGATGCGCTGCTGGGGGTCCATGGCGAGGGCTTCGCGGGGGTTGATGCCGAAGAACGCGGCGTCGAAGCCGTCGGCGTCGTAGATGAAGGCGCCCTCGGAGGCGTAGCTGGTGCCGGGGTGGTCGGGGTCGGGGTGGAACAGGCCGGCCAGGTCCCAGCCGCGGTTGGTGGGGAAGGGGCCGCGCACGTACTGCCCCGCCGCGACCAGGTCCCACAGCCCCTCGGGCGTGGTCACGTCGCCCGGGAAGCGGCACGCCATCGCCACCACGGCGATGGGGTCGTCGTCCGTTCCGCCGGTCCGTGCCCGCGTCACGGGGGACGAGGGGCTGGGCGTGGCGGAGGTCAGGCGCTGGAGGAGGTGGTCGGCGAGGGCACGGGGGGCGGGGTAGTCGAAGACGAGGGTGGTGGGCAGGCGCAGCCCCGTCGCGGTGGACAGCCGGTCGCGCAGTCCGACGGCCATCAGCGAGTCGAAGCCCAGATCCTTGAACGCCGTCTCCGGCCGGATCGCCGCGTCGGAGGAGTGGCCCAGCACCACCGCGGCCATCTGACGCACCGTCTGCAGCAGCAGCTCCCGCTGGCCCGCGGCGTCGAGGCCGGCGAGGCGGGAGACCAGGGCGAGGGCCGCCGGCCGGCGTTCCGCGGCGCGGCGGCGGGCGGGCCCGGCCAGGGCGCGCAGCACGGCGGGGGCGTCGGGCCCGAGCCGGGTGGCGTCGAGATCGGCGGCCACCACCAGGGCACGGGTGCCGTGGACCGCCGCGTCGAACAGGCGCAGTGCATCGGGCGTGGTCAGGGGCCGCAGGCCGCTCGGGGCGGGTTGGGCTGAGCCGTGTTCCCACAGGGTCCAGGCCATGCTCAGACCCGGACGTCCGGCGGCGCGGCGGTGGGCGATCAGGGCGTCGGCGTACGCCTGGCCGGGGCCGCCCGCGACGTCGGCCGGGGAGGAGAACGCCACGAACAGCCGCAGCGGAGTCTCGCGGGTGAGGTCGTGCAGGTTCCACGCGCCGGTGGCGCCCGGCGCCCAGGCCGGCCGCTCGGCGTCCCCGGACTCCGCCGTGGCGTCGTCGATCACGCCGTCGGCGTGGACCACGCCGACCAGCGGGTGGGCGTCGGGGATCGCCGCGAGCGCCTCCGCCAGCGCGGGGCGGTCGGCGGCGTCGGCCGCGGCCACGTCCACGTGGGCGCCCAGTCCGGTGAGCCGCTCGACCAGTTCGGCCGCCTCGGGGGCCTGGGAACCCTGGGTGCCGGGGCGGGAGAGGAGCAGCAGGCGCTCCGCGCCGTGCGCGCGCACCAGGTGCTCGGCGACCGCGCCGCCCAGCGTCCCCGTGCCGCCCGAGACGACCACCGTGCCGCCGGAGAGGTCGGCGTCCGTGCGCTCCTCCGGCTGGCCGGCGGCGCGCAGCAGGCGGGGGACCGACAGGGCGCCCGCGCGGATCGCGATCAGCGGTTCGTCGGCGTCGATGGACCGGCGGACGGCCTCGGCCAGCGCGCCGCCACCGTCCGCGCCCTCGTCGGTGTCGGTGTCGGTGTCGGTGTCGACGAGCGTGAAGCGGCCCGGGTGCTCGGCCTGGAACGCCCGGACCAGGCCCCACACGGCCGCGCCGGCCGGATCCGCGGCGGCGTCACCCTCGCCCGCCGAGACCGCGCCCGAGGTGACCAGCACCAGCCGGGACCCCAGCAGCCGCGGCTCCGCAAGCCACTCCCGCACGAGCCCCAGCGCGCGCCCGGCCGCGGCCAGCGCCGCGGCGTCGTCCCCGGCGCCGGCACCGGCCGTGGGCGTCACGGTGGCGAGCACCACGGACGGCACGGGCTGCCCGTCGTCGGCCGCGGCCAGCAGCGCGCCCAGGTCGGCGTAGGAACGCCCGGGCCCTCCGTCGCCGAGCGTCGCCCAGCCGTCCTCGGTCCCCGCCGGCTCGGCCAGGTGCTCCGCAGGCGGCAGCGGCGTCCACTCCACGGCGAACAGGCCGCCGGCGGAACGCCGTTCGGCGGCCTTCAGCCAGTCGTCGTCGCCGACGGGACGCATCGCGACCGCGTTCACGCCGAGCACCGGGGCGCCGGTCGTGTCCGCGACGACGACGTTCAGCTCCCGGCCGGAGGCGTCCTCACGGTCCCGTGACCGGAGGCGGACCCGGACGGCGGTCGCGCCGGTGGCGTGCAGGGACACGTCGCTCCAGGCGAGCGGCAGCCACATCTGGCCGTCGTCGTGCCCGCCGAGGAACGCCACCGGATGCAGGACGGCGTCGAGCAGCGCGGGATGAACGCCGAAGGCGTCCGCGCCCTCCTCGGCCTCCTGCGGCAGCGCGACCTCGGCGAGCACGTCGGCGCCGTGCCGCCACACCGCCTGAACGCCCCGGAACGTCGGGCCGTGCCGGTAACCGGCGGCCTCGGCGCGCGCGTACAGCTCGGTGAGGTCCACGGGCTCGGCGCCGGCCGGGGGCCACACGCCCGCAAGCTGCTCCCCGGCCGTCGCGCCGGGTGGTGTGAGCGCGCCCGTCGCGTGGCAGGTCCACTCCTCCTCGCCGCCCTCCGGCGCACCGGACGCGGGCTGGGAGCAGATGCGTATGCCCCGGCGGCCGTCGTCGTCGGGGGCGTCCACCACGATCTGGATCCGCAGCTCGGCGGTGGGGGAGAGAAGCAGGGGGACCTGGAGGGTCAGCTCCTCGACGCCGCCGCAGCCGGCCTCGTCGGCGCCCCGCAGCGCCCACTCCACCAGGGCCGTGCCGGGCAGCGGGGTAACGCCGGAGACCTCCAGCTCGGCCAGCCAGCCCGCGTTACCGGCCGACGGGAGGCGCCCGGTGAGCAGCAGCCCGCCGTCGGCGAGGCCCGTGGCCGCCGACAGCTGCGGGTGCTCCACGGGCCGCAGGCCGGCCGCGCTGACATCGCCGGCCGGGCGGCCGGCCGACAGCCAGTAGCGCTGGTGTTGGAAGGGGTAGGTGGGGAGGTCGGTGGTGGTGGGTGGGGTGGTGGTGTACCAGGGGTGCCAGTTGATGGTCAGGCCGGTGGTGTGGGCGTGGGCGAGGGCGTGGGCG
>NZ_JBQQCA010000084.1:0-22125 GCF_052246635.1 Streptomyces sp. 6N223
GCGTACCAGCTCCGTCGGCAGGATCACCGCCGACGTGGCGTCGCCCTCGATCCTCGCGAGGAGCACCCGCACCATCTACGCGCTGATGCGATCCCACGGCTGGCGGATGGTCGTCAGCTCCGGCCGTGCCGCCACCGCCGCCGCCGAGTCGTCGAAGCCGCCGACCGCCACGTCGTCCGGCACCCGCCGCCCGGCGCGCTCCAGCGCGGCGAGCGCGCCCCGCGCCATCAGGTCCGAGGCCACGAACAGCGCGTCCAGGTCGGGGCGGCGCGCCAGCAGCTGCGCTGCCGCCGCCGCCCCGCTCGCCCGGCTGTAGTCCCCGGTGACGACCAGGTCCTCGTCGGCCGCGAGACCCGCCTCGGCCAGCACCTCGCGGTATCCGGCCAGCCGCTCCACCCCGCCCGGCGTGTCCAGCGGCCCGGTGACCGTGCCGATCCGGCGCCGCCCCGACGCCACCAGGTGGCGCACCATCTCCCGCGCGCCGTCCCGGTCGTCGGCCGCCACGTACGCCAGGCCCGCCGCCCCGCCCGGCCGGCCCATGGGCTTGCCGCTGGCCACGACCGGTATCCCGGCCCGCACCAGGTGCTCGGCGAGGGGGTCGCCGGTGTGGCTGGAGACCAGCAGCACGCCGTCCACGTGCCCGGCCGTGACATACCGCGTGATGCGGCGTTGCTCCGCCCGCGTCCCGCCGATCATCAGCAGCAGCGGGATGTCGTGCGCGGCCAGCGCCGCCGTGCAGCCGTGGAGCAGCACGTTGAAGTTCGGGTCCTCGAAGAACCTCTCGTGCGGCTCGGCGAGCAGGAACGCCACCGACCCCGAGCGGCCGGTGATCAGGCTGCGGGCGTGCCGGTTCACCACGTATCCGGTGCGGCGGATCGCGGCGTTGACCGCCTCCGCCGACTCCGGCGAGACGTACCGCCCGCCGTTGAGCACCCGGGAGACCGTGCCTCGCGAGACCCCGGCCTCCCGGGCCACGTCGTGGATCGTCGGCCGCCTGCGCCGTGCTGGAGGGTTGCTCACGCTCACGACTTTACGGCGCCCGACAGCAGGTCAAGGCTCCAGAACCGCTGGTGACCTGCTGCCAGACGCCGGAGTGAACTCGCCCTCGATGTCACCGGCGTACTCGGATATGTCGGCCAGCACCTCGTTGCTCACCAGGGTGGGCAGGGCCTGGTACTCGGCCTGCATCAGGTCGGGGGCCTCGCCCGCCTGGGCGGCGTTGATCGTCCGGGTGACCGGCTCGTCGCCGCCGGCCTGCTCCTTGAAGGTGACCTGGATGGCGGGGTGGCTCTCGTTCCACACCTCGACGACCTGCTCCAGGCCGGTCGCCCAGCCCCTTTCATGATCGTTCCTCCCTGCCAAGGCTGTGATCGTTCACAGTGGTGAGGTGGGACTGAGTCTTGTCAATGGTTTGTACTGTGCGGCTATGTTGGTTCATGCAGCCATCGGAAGCTGGGAACGTTCACAGAATCTGTGACGGTACGGACAGGAGGGATGTTCATGGAGCGGCTCGCGTTCGGCGGTGACTACAACCCCGAGCAGTGGCCGGAGGAGGTGTGGCGCGAGGACGTCGCCCTGATGCGCGAGGCCGGGGTGAACCTGGTCAGCGTCGGGATCTTCTCCTGGGCCCGGCTGGAGCCGCGCGAGGGCTCCCTCGACTTCGGCTGGCTGGACCGGGTGATCGAGCTGCTCCATGCGGGCGGCATCCGCGTCGGCCTCGGCACCCCGACCGTGGTGCCGCCCGCGTGGTTCTACCGCGCCCACCCCGAGGCGCTGCCCGTCAGCCGTGAGGGCCAGCGCTGGGCGTTCGGCTCGCGCGGCGCCATCTGTCACAGCTCGCCCGCGTACCAGGAGGCCGCCGCCCGCATCACCCGGGCGCTCGGCGAACGCTACGGCGACCACCCGGCGTTGGCGATGTGGCACGTCCACAACGAGTACGGCGTGCCCGTGCTGGAGTGCTACTGCGAGACCTCCGCCGCCCACTTCCGGAGCTGGCTCGCCGAGCGCTACGGCGCCCTGAAGGCCCTCAACGACGCCTGGGGCACGGCGTTCTGGGGCCAGGCGTACGGCGACTGGGAGGAGATCCAGCCACCCCGCGCCACACCCACCGCCTGCAACCCCGCCCAGCGGCTCGACTTCGCGCGCTTCGCCGGCGACAGCGCCCTCGCCAACTACCGCCGCGAGCGCGAGCTGCTCCACGAGCTGTCACCCGGCGTTCCCGTCACCACCAACTTCATGGTCTCGCCCCGCCAGTGCGACACCATCGACTACTGGCGCTGGGGCCAGGAGGTCGACATCGTCGCCAACGACCACTACACCATGGCCGAGGACGACCGGAACCACATCGGCCTGGCCATGGCCGCCGACCTCTCCCGCTCCGTCGGCGGCGGCCGTCCCTGGCTGCTGCTGGAGCACGCCACCAGCGCCGTCAACTGGCAGCCGCGCGGCATCGCCAAGGCACCCGGCGAGATGGCCCGCAACAGCCTGGCCCACGTGGCGCGCGGCTCGGAGGGCGCGATGTTCTTCCAGTGGCGCGCCTCCCGCGCCGGCGCCGAGAAGTTCCACTCCGCGATGCTGCCGCACGCCGGCACCGACAGCCGCATCTGGCGCGAGGTGGTCGAACTCGGCGCGTACGTCGAGGCGCTGGCGCCCGTGCGCGGCACCCGCACCGCCGCCGACGCCGCCATCGTCTTCGACTGGCAGTCCTGGTGGGCCCAGCGGCTGGAGTGGCGCCCCAGCCAGGACCTCGACACGCGCGAGCGCGCCGAGGCGTACTACGCCGCCCTCTTCGACCGCCACGTCACCGTGGACTTCGTGCCTCCCGATGCCGAGCGCGAGCGCCTGGCGGGCTACCCGCTGCTGGTGGTGCCCGCCCTCTACCTCACCACCGCCGCCGCCGGGGCCAACCTGCGCCGCTACGTGGCCGACGGCGGCACGCTGCTCGTCTCGTACTTCTCCGGCATCGTCGACGAGCACGACGCCGTCCACCCCGGGCCGCATCCGGGCGCGCTGCGCGAGGTGCTGGGCCTGGTCGTCGAGGAGTTCCAGCCGCTGAGGTCCGGGCAGCGGGTGCGGCTCCAGGCGCCGATGGGGGCACCTCCCAGGCCGTCAGGGCCTGGGGGAGGCTCACCGCTGACGGGCGACGTCTGGGCCGAGACCCTGGTCACGGCCGGCGCCGAGCCCGTGTGGACGTACGCCGACGGGCCCGCAGCGGGCGGCCCCGCCATCACCCGCCACCGCCACGGCGACGGCACCGCCTGGTACGTCTCCTCCCGCCTGTCCGCCGAGGATCTGGACCCCGTGCTGGCCGCCGCGAGCGCCGACGCCGGCATCGCGCCGCGCGAGGACCTGCCGCGCGACGTGGAGGTGGTCCGCCGCGAGGGCGAGAGCGGCAGCTTCGTCTTCGTCATCAACCACACCGGGGCCGAGGCGAAGGTGCCGCTCGCCCGCCCCGGCACCGAACTGCTCACCGCCGAACGCGCCGACGGCCGCCTCGCCGTCCCCTCCGGCGCCGTACGGGTGGTGCGCCTGGACTGACCCCGCGTCAACCGCTTCCCGCGACCCCCCACCGTCACTCGTGGAAGGACGACCTTGATGCAACGACGCACCATCCTCCGGCTGGGCCCGGCGGCGCTGGCCACGCCCGTCGTGTTCGGCGCGCTCCCCACCAACGCCGCCCGCGCCGCCAACGCCACCGTGGCCGCGAACGCCGCCCGCGCCGCCCGGCCCCGGCAAGCCCTGTCCATCCGGGGCGCTGACCTCTCCTCCATCCCCAAGGCGGAGGACTTCGGCGCGGTCTGGCGCTACGCCGACGGCACCGAGGGCGACCCCCTGACCATCCTGGGCGAGGCGGGCACCAACTGGGTCCGCCTCAAGGTCTGGGTCAACTCCCCGGACGGCTACCACGGCCGCGACCAGGTCCTCGCCATGGCCCAGCGCGTCGCCGACCAGGGCATGAGCCTGCTGGTGGACTTCCACTACTCCGACTCCTGGGCCGACCCCGGCACGCAGAACAAGCCCGGCGCCTGGGCGGACCTGACCGGCGACGCCCTGCGGCAGGCGCTGGCCGACCACACCACCGACATCCTCGGCGGCCTCGTCGACCAGGGCACCCCGGCCGCCATGGTGCAGCTCGGCAACGAGATCCACAACGGCATGCTGTGGCCCGACGGCTCGACCGACGACTGGGCGGCGCTCGGCGGCCTCCTCAACGCGGGCGTCGAGGCGTCGCGCGCCGCCTCGCCCGACACCCGGATCGCCCTCCACCTGGCCGAGGGCGGCGACAACGAGCTCTACCGCTGGTGGTTCGACAGCGCCCTGGACCAGGGCGTGGAGTTCGACATCATCGCGGCATCGTTCTACGGCTACTGGCACGGCACGCTCGACGAGCTCCAGGGCAACCTCGACGACGTCTCCGCCCGGTACGGCAAGGACGTCGTCGTCATGGAGACGGCGTACCCCTTCCGGCTGGACAGCAAGGACGGCGACGGCCAGATCATCGCCGATGAGTCGGATCTCGTCTCCGGCTACCCGGCGACGCCCGAGGGGCAGGTCGCCTGGATGAACGACATCTGCGCGGTCGTCGCGGCCGTGCCCGACGGCCGGGGCCTGGGCGTCTTCTACTGGGAGCCCGCCTGGACCGCCGTCGAGGGCAACGGCTGGGACCCGGCCGACCCGAACTCCGGCAACGGATGGGAGAACCAGGCCTGGTTCGACTACGAGGACCGCGCCCTGCCCGGCATGCACTGGCCGACGAACCTGCGCGGCGGCCGGCGCTGATACGCATCCTGCTGTCGGCTCCGGGGCGGGGCTGATCGGCCCCGACGGCGGGCCGGGCCGGCGGCGGTTGGGGCCCGGGCCCGGCCGCCGCCTGGCAGCCCTGGATCACGCGCGGGACGCCGGGGCGAAGCGCCCCAGGACGGGGGAGGGGCGGGTCCGGCCCCGGGTGCCGAGCGCGAACGGCCGGGGGGCGGGGGCCACAGCCCCGCACCCCGGCGCGCTTGAGCCGCGCGGAGCGCTGCCGCGCTACCTCACCGGCGTGAAGTCGCGCGCCCCGATGAAGTCGGGACGCGGCACCGGTGCCGCGAAGGGCTCGACCGCCGCGTTCTCCACGCTGTTGAAGACGATGAAGACGTTGCTGCGCGGAAACGGCGTGATGTTGTCGCCGGAGCCGTGCATGCAGTTGCAGTCGAACCATGTCGCCGAGCCGGCCCGCCCCGTGAACAGGCGGATGCCGTAATCTCCGGCCAGGCGCGTCAGCGCCTCGTTCGACGGCGTGCCCGCCTCCTGCATCTGCAGCGAGCGCTTGTAGTTGTCCTTCGGCGTCTCCCCGGCGCAGCCGAGGAACGTCTTGTGCGACCCGGGCATGATCATCAGCCCGCCGTTGGTGTCGTAGTTCCGCGTCAGCGCGATCGACACCGAGACCGCCCGCATCCGCGGCAGCCCGTCCTCGGCGTGCCAGGTCTCGAAGTCCGAGTGCCAGTAGAAGCCGCTGGCCCCGAAGCCCGGCTTGACGTTGATCCGGCTCTGGTGGACGTAGACGTCCGAGCCGAGGATCTGGCGGGCCACGTCGGCCACGCGGGGGTCACGCACCAGGCCGGCGAAGACCTCGCTGAGCCGGTGCACCTCGAAGACGGAACGGATCTCCTGCGACTGCGGCTCGATGATCGAGCGCTCGTCGGCGCGGATGGCGGGGTCGGAGATCATCCGCTCCAGCTCGCCGCGGTAGACCTCCACCTCCTCGTCCGTGATGAGCCGGTCGACGGCGTGGAAGCCGTCCCGGTCGAAGCCGGCCAGCTCCGGGGTCCCGAGCGGCCCGGGCGCTCCCGGCTCGGACCACACCACGGGGTCCTGGCGCGGGGTGAGCGCCTCGGCCGGTCCACGGGTCGGGTACAGGTCGGCGGTGCGCTCCGGTGCGGTGGTCATAAGTGCTCCTTTCTGCTCTGCCTTTAAGACGCTTCGGTGAGCAGCGGATATACGCCGTTCTCGTCGTGGTCCTCCCGGCCGGTCAGCGCGGGGTTGAAGACGCACAGAGCCCTGAAGTCGGTCTTCGGCCGCAGCGTGTGCTTCTCGTGGCCGTCCAGCAGATACATGGTTCCCGGCGTGATCAGGTGCTTCTCGCCGGTCTCGTCGTTGGTGAGCTCGGCCTCGCCCTCCACGCAGAACACGGCCTCCACGTGGTGGGCGTACCACATCGAGGTCTCCGTGCCCGCGTAGAGCACCGTCTCGTGGAGCGAGAAGCCGGCTCCCTCCTTGGCCAGGATGATCCGCTTGCTGCGCCAGGTGCCGGAGGCGGACAGCACGTCCCGCTCGGTGCCCTCGATGTCGCTGATCGATCGGACGATCACGGTGTTCTTCCTTCTTTCCTCGTCAGTCGGTTTCGCGCACGGCGCGGGTCAGGATGCGCAGGCCCTCGTCCAGCTCCTCGGGCGTGATGGTCAACGCCGGGAGCAGCTTGACGACCTCGCTCTCCGGCCCGGAGGTCTCCAGCAGCAGGCCCAGCTCGAACGCGCGGCGGCAGATGGCCTCGGCCCGCTCGCGCCGCTCGAAGGTCAGGCCCCACACCATGCCGCGGCCCCGGTAGGAGGCCCCGGCGTGGGAGTGCTCGGCGACGAGGGCGCGCAGCGCTGCCTCGGTCTGCTCGCCCCGGCTGAGGGTCTGCTTCTCCATCTGGTCGTCGGTCCAGTAGGTGTCCAGCGCGGCGGCGGCGGTGACGAACGCCGGGTTGTGGCCGCGGAAGGTGCCGTTGTGCTCGCCCGGCTCCCAGATGTCCAGCTCGGGCCGGAAGAGGGTGAGCGACATGGGCAGGCCGTAGCCGCTGATCGACTTCGAGACGGTGATGATGTCGGGGACGATGCCCGCCTCCTCGAAGGAGAAGAAGGGGCCGGTGCGGCCGCAGCCCATCTGGATGTCGTCCACGATCAGCAGCATGTCGTGGCGGCGGCACAGGTCGGCCAGGCCGCGCAGCCACTCGGGGCGGGCGACGTTGACGCCGCCCTCGCCCTGCACCGTCTCGACGATGGCGGCGGCGGGGGTGTTGAGGCCGGAGCCGGAGTCCTCGAGGAGGCGCTCGAACCAGATGAAGTCCGGGGTCTGGCCGTCGAGGTAGTCGTCGAACGGCATCGGCGTGCCGTGGACGAGCGGGATGCCGGCGCCGGCCCGCTTGAAGGCGTTGCCGGTGACCGCCAGCGCCCCCAGCGACATGCCGTGGAAGGCGTTGGTGAAGGAGACGATCGACTCCCGGCCCTTGACCTTGCGGGCCAGCTTCAGCGCCGCCTCCACGGAGTTGGCGCCGGTGGGGCCGGGGAACATCACCTTGTGCTTCAGTCCCCGCGGGCGCAGCACCACGTCGCGGAAGGTCTCCAGGAACGCCCGCTTGGCGGTGGTGGACATGTCCAGGCCGTGGGTGACGCCGTCGCGCTCCAGGTAGTCCAGCAGGGCTCGTTTGAGCACCGGGTTGTTGTGGCCGTAGTTGAGGGAGCCGGCGCCGGAGAAGAAGTCCAGGTAGGTGTGCCCGTCCTCGTCGTACATGTAGCTGCCCTGGGCGCGGTCGAAGACGGTGGGCCAGCCACGGCAGTAGCTGCGCACCTCCGATTCCACCGCCTCGAAGACGCTCAGGTCGGGCTGGGTGATGGTCACAGCGTTCTCCTGGTGGATGAGTTCCATGGGTGGGTCACGGTGTGGTCACTGGGAGGGGGAAGGGCGGTGAGGGTGGGACGGGGCTATCGGCCCGATCCGGTAGAGAACCTCGGGCGCGTGGCCGTCCTCGGGGAACGCGGCGGCGTCGAAGAGCACCTCGCGCGAGACGGCTGCCCCGTGCCGCGTCGCGAAGGAGGTGAACAGCCGGCGGGAGGCGGCGTTGTCCGGGGTGATGGTCGTCTCGATCACGTCCACGCCCCGCTCGGAGCGGGCGCGCAGGGTGAGGGCGTCCAGCATGGCGGCGGCCAGCCCGCGTCCGCGGTGGGTCTCGTCGACCGCCACCTGCCAGACGAGGAGGGTGCTCGGGGCGGCCGGGCGGGTGTAGCCGGTGATGAAGCCGACCGGCGCGCCCGGTTCGCCGTGCGCGCCCGCGTCGCCGGAGCGGGCCACGATCGAGGTCTCGGCGTAGTCACGACACCACAGGAGGTAGCTGTAGCAGGAGTTCAGGTCCAGCACCCGCGAGTCCCGGGCAATCCGCCACAGGGCGGCGCCGTCCTCAAGTCGCGGGCTGTCGAGGGTCACCCCCTGGGGCATTTCCAGGAAATCTCTTGGGGCACGTGCATGGTCTGCTTGTGCGGGGGTCATGCGGATCGAATTTACCGAGCAAAAGGACGGATCGCATCGCGGGGAGGGGTTAACAAGCGCGGGAACATGTGTTATCGCGCGCGCGTGGCGACGGTTCGATCGGGGTGCAAATTTGCCCGATGTGCCCGTTAGTTACCGGACAAAACGGGTGCCCGTGGAGACTTTGTCACATGTCTGTAACGAAGATGTGACGCCATCGACGTCGGCGGCCTCCGGTCAACCTCACACGAATGACCGCGTTTAGACGCCGGGAAAGCGGGCAGACGAGCGCGGATATCTCTGCCCGAATAAGCCTGGGAAACGTCACGTGAATTGACGGCCAAGTCGCGTTGATGCGGCGTTGATGCAGCAGACACATACACATCACACGTGTCGTGGAAGAGATCTTGGGGGCGCGCCCAATTCCGGCGGCAGGCGGGCCGGTCGGCGGCTGATCGGTCAGCCGAAGCCGCCGCGCGCCGACACCTCGCCGCGCGGCCCGTCCCCCCGGACGCGGAACCAGTCGTCCCCGGCGTCGCGCGGCCCCGCGTCGTGGTCGTACTGCCCGGCGAAGATGTGCTCGCCGGGCGGGATCTCGGCGTTCTCGTGCAGCTCCCAGCGGAAGACGAGCTCGCCGCCCTCGTCCTCCACCGCCAGCTCGAAGTCGCGGTCCGGCAGCGTCCGCCACGCGCCGGTTGCCCGCACGCCCTCGCCCTGGGCGATGTGCAGCTCGACCGTGAGCGAGGTCAGCCGCCCCTCGGTGGTCACCGCGACCTCGCTCTGCGACCAGTAGGGGTTGCCGCCCTCGTCCACCTCGCCCGAGGCGCGCACGGTGTCGGCGGTCTGCTCGGCGCTCGGCCCTCCGCTCGGCCCTCCGCTCTGCCCACCCGCGTGCTCCCCGCCGTGACCCGCGGCCTCGGCCGGGTCCCGCGGCCCTGCGATCCACGCCGTGGCCACCGCGGCCCCGCCCAGCGTCGCCGCCAGGACCGCCGTCGCCCCCGCCACGCGCACCCAGCCAGGCAGGCCGCCGGGACGGCGCAACGCCGTCCGCCGGCCCGTCCCCGGTCTCGCCCGCCGTGCGCCCGCCTCGACGCGTGCCAGCATCCGCTCCCGCTCGGGCTGGTGCGCTGCGGCCGCGGCACGCAGCAACTCCGGAACGTCGCTGCGGTCCGACATTCAGCTACTCCGTTCCACGGGCCCGGTGCGCAGCACGCGCAGCGACTCCGGGGCGCCCCGCTCGCCCTGTGGGGCGGGCGCGGGAGCCTGGGTCAGGAGCCGCTCCAACTCGGCGATACCGCGTGAGGTCTGACTCTTCACGGTACCTACCGAGATGCCGAGCGCGAGGGCCGTCTCCCGCTCGGAGAGGTCGAAGGCGTGACGGAGCACGACGCAGGCGCGCTTGCGGTACGGCAGCCGGTCGAGGGCGGCGCGCACGTCCAGCACGGCCGGCACGTCCGGCCCGTCGGTGTGCTCGCCGTAGCGCGACCAGAACAGCGCGACGCGGCGGCGCTCCCGCGTTCTGCTGCGGATGCGGGAGCGGGCGAGGTTGGCCACGACGCCACGGGCGTAGGCCAGGGGGTGGTTGGCGGCACTCACGCGGTCCCAGCGGTGCCAGATCGCGACGAGCGCGTCGGCGGCCAGGTCGTCCGCGCTGTCCGGCCCGTCGGAGCTGCCCAGCAACAGATGGGCAAGCCGGGACAGTTCGGCGTGATGCTGCTCGAAGAAGGCGTGGAAATCTTGTGTGGGGGTGCCCACGCCGGCCTCCTGAAGTCTGCGGCTCGGAGACGACCCGCCGAAACGCATCGAATGCGTTCGACAGGCCGTGCGGTGTTCGTCCTTCCGTAGACCCCCAACGAGTGTGGAGCCTAGCAGGGGATTTGTACGCTGCCGAGATGAGCGACGGACCAGTCCTCCACATTCGGGGGCGCATTCTGACCGGCCCGCGCCCCCAGGTGGACGAACGGGAGGAGTTGTGGGTGGTCGGCGGCCGTGTCAGCTACGCGCGGCCGGCGGCCGCCCGCGAGTTGACGACCATCACCGGATGGGCCCTGCCGGGCCTGGTCGACGCCCACTGCCACGTGGGGCTCGCCGCTCGGGGCGCGGTCGACGAGGCGACCGCCGAGAAGCAGGCCCTCACCGACCGCGAGGCCGGCGCCCTGCTGCTGCGCGACGCCGGTTCCGCCGCCGACACCCGCTGGATGGACGAGCGCGAGGACCTGCCGCGCCTCATCCGGGCCGGCCGGCACATCGCCCGCACCCGGCGTTACATCCGGAACTTCGCCCACGAGATCGAGCCCGCCGAGCTGACGGCGTACGTCCGCCGGGAGGCGCGGCGTTCCGACGGCTGGGTGAAGCTCGTCGGCGACTGGATCGACCGCGGGCGCGGCGACCTGGCGCCCTGCTGGCCGCGTGAGGCGATCGGCCCCGCCATCGCCGCCGCCCACGCCGAGGGCGCCCGCGTCACCGCGCACTGCTTCGCCGAGGACTCGCTGCGGGACCTGGTGGAGGCCGGGATCGACTGCGTCGAGCACGCCACCGGGCTGACGGAGGAGACCATCCCGCTCTTCGCCGAGCGCGGGGTCGCGATCGTGCCGACGCTCGTCAACATCGCCACCTTCCCGGCGCTCGCCAAGGGCGCGGAGGCGAAGTACCCGCGCTGGGCCGGGCACATGCGGCGGCTGCACGAACGCCGGTACGCCACCGTGCGGGCCGCGCACGAGGCGGGCATCCCGATCTACGCCGGTACCGACGCGGGCGGCTCGCTGCCCCACGGGCTGATCGCGCTCGAGGTCGCCGAGCTGGTGCGGGCGGGCATCCCGGCCGTGGAGGCGCTGGGGGCGGCCACCTGGGGCGCCCGCGCCTGGCTCGGCCGGCCGGGGCTGGCGGAGGGGGACCCGGCCGACCTCGTGGTCTACCCCGAGGACCCGCGCCGCGACGTGCGGGTCCTGGCCCGTCCGCACCGCATCGTGCTGCGCGGGCGCGTCGTCGGCTGAGACGGGCGGCGCCGCCGCCGTGACCCCTTGCCCGATCCTCGTACAAGCATCCGAAACGATCACGTTCGAGTGAACTGCGCGAAGATCGCTGACGGGTGGCGGGCGGCCGGTCAAGGATGGCGGAGTCCCAAGCCGCCGGCGCCCGCGCGGTGTCCCCAAAGCGCCGCGCCGGTGGCATCAGTCTGCATGTGGGGGTTTCACCCGTGTTCAATTCCGCCTATCGCCCTGCCTGTTCCCGGACGGCCGCGCTGCTGGCCGCCGCCGCGCTGCTGGGGGCCGCCGCTCCGGCCCAGGCCGCCGTGGGAGACCGGGGCGAGGAAGGCGCGGCGAGTGCCGCGGTGCTGCGCGCCGGGCTCACCGTTTCCCTGATCGACGGCGCCGTCGAACAGCCGCTGGACGTCACGCTCAACGACGTGGCCGCGCCCTCGCCGCGCGGCAGGGCGGAGGAGACGCTGCTGACGGCGCGGCTGGACGGGGTCGAGGGGGGCCGGCCCGTCGAGATGCTGCGCGCCGACGTGTCCTCCGCCGAGGCCACCACGGACGCCCGCGGCTCGCGGGCCGAGGTCGCCCTGGCCCGGGCCACGGTCCACCTGCCCGGCCTGCGCGCGCTCTCCCTCATCGAGCTGGAGACGGTCACCGCCAGCGCCGTGTGCGACGCGGGCGCGGCCCCGGCGGCCGCGTCCAACCTCGGCGGCCGCGTGCGCGTGCTGGGCGAGGACGTGACGCTGCGCGCCGACGGCACCACCACGGTCGAGGCGCCGGGCGTCGGGGAGGTCACGCTCGCGCTGTCGGCGAAGGAGACCACCGGCGCCACGGCGGCCGCCACCGCCCTGGAGCTGACGGTGGCCGTCGACCCGCTCGACCTGGGCGTTGCCGCCGTGGACGGCACGGTCACCCTCGCCGAGGCGGCGTGCGAGCGGCCGGGCGGCGGCGGCGATTCGGCCTCCGGCGGCGAGTCCGGCGGCGCGTCGGGCTCCGGGGGCGAGTCCGGGGGCGAGGCGTCCTCGGGTGACGCGGGCCCGAGCACGCAGACCCTGCCGAACGAGGACTCCGACGCGGGCGACCCCGCGGGGGCGGGTGCGGACGACGGCGGGGAAGGCACCGACCCCGACCTCGCCGCCACCGGCGGCGGCTCCGCCACCCCGTTCCTCGTGGGCGGCGCGATGGCCCTCCTCGCCGCCGGCGGCGCCACGCTCTTCTACGTCCGCCGCCGCGCGTCCGGCACGGTCGAGGGCTGACCACGGCGTTCCACCACGGCGTTCCCCCCGGCGCCAGGATCGCCGCTCGGCGTGAATCGGCGCCGGGGGGAGCGGTCGGCGCGGACCGCGGGCGTCATCGACGCCGCGTCCGCATCGGCCGCCTCGGACCGGCGGGCTGACGCTCCGGCGGCGTCCGTTCCGCGCCCTCGCTCGGCTGGCCGCCTCGCCCGGGGGCGGGGATGCTGGGATACATGCGTCGGCGCACCACCGCGGCCGTGGCCGCCACCACCCTGCTGGCCACGGGCGCGGCCACGGCCGCCGCGGGCCGGTGGGCCCGCGGCGCCGCGCTGGGCGTGAGCTCTCGCGCGCCGCGCCCGGCCGGCTTCGCCGGGCCGCGGCTGACCGTGCATGCCACCGCCGCGGGCCGCGTCACCCTCACCCGCTCCCTGGAAACGCTGCGGCCGGGCACCTACGGCATCACCTCCGCCACCCGGCACGCCATCGTCGGCCCGGTGCTGGAGATGGCCGAGGAGCCCGACGCCGTCGTGCGCCGCCTGGAGCGCGTGATCCGCGGCGAGCTCGTCCCGGGCGCCACCATGGCCCTGACCCCGCAGCTGTACGCCGGCGACCCGGGCACCGCCCTCGGCATCGACCACACCGACGTCGAGATCCCGGCCGAGAGCGGCCCACTGCCCGCCTGGTACGTGCCCGGGGAGCGCGACACCTGGGTCATCGCCCTCCACGGCCTGGGCGCCACCCGCGAGCACCCGCTGAACCTGCTGCCCTTCCTGCACCGGCATCGCCTCCCCGTGCTGCTGCCCAGCTACCGCGGCGACCTCGGCGCGCCCCGCCCCCGGTCCGGCGTGAGCTCCCTCGGCGCGGCCGAGTGGCACGACGCCGACGCGGCCCTGCGCTTCGCGATCCGCTACGGCGCCCGCCGCCTGGTGCTCCACGGCTGGTCCTCCGGCGCCGCCATGGCCCTGTACGCCGCCTCCCACTCCCCGCTGCGCGGCCGCGTCGCCGGCGTCGTCCTGGACTCGCCCGTGCTGGACCCGGCCGCCACCGTGCGGGCGCTGGCCGAGCACCGCGGCGTGCCCGGGCCACTGGTGCCCCTCGCGGTGGGCGCGGCCCGCGCCGGGATCGGCGCCGACGCCGGCCGCTCTCCCGACGGCGAGGGCCCGCCGGGTTTGCCGGCCGGCCCTCGGGAGCCCCGGCTGCCCGTCCTCCTCTTCCACGGCCCCGGCGACACGATCGCCCCCTATGCGGCCTCCCGGGCGCTGGCCGAACGCCACCCGGAGAGCGTCGTGTTGCACACCGTCCACCAGGCCCAGCACGGCGCCATGTGGAACGCCGACCCCCACGGTTACGAGGAGGCGCTGCGCCGCTTCCTCACCCCTCTCATGTGAGGCCCTGTGCGGGGAGTTTGGGCTTTCGGACCCGGAGGCGTGAAACTGCTCACGTGACGTCCCGATCTCCGCGTGAGCCCCGGTTGCGACTCGTCCCCCAAGCGCCCTCTCCGCGCGCCGCTTCCCCCGACCGCCCCGCGCCCGCGCGACGGGCCCCGCGGGCCCCCGTCGGCGCCGTGCCCCGCTCCCGGCTCGCGCGGCAGGCCCGCGTCCAGCTCGCCGAGGCGGTGCGGCTCGCGCACTGGGCCCAGCGCACGGGCCGCTCGCCCGACGCCGCCTGGGAACGGGCCGCCGCCGAACTCGGCCTGACCCAGAGCCAGATCCGCGACCACTGGAGCCGGGCGCGGCTGGCGGGCCTCGTCGAGTACGGCGCGGAGGGCTCGGACAGTGGGGGTCCTCCCGGCAACGGGGGCGTAGCCGCCGGGGGAGGCACGGTCCGCGCCGGGTGGCGGCTGCGCGCCTGGGAGCGGGACGACTCGGCGGCGCTGCGCGGCTGGGTGGCGCTCTTCGACGCCTGGTCCCTGGCCCGCCCCGCGCCGCCGGACGCCGACGCGGGCGCGGTGGCGGACGTGGTGGCCGCCGTGCCGCAGCTGCTGTCGGTCATGCAGCTGTCGGACGGGCCGGTGACCGCCGCCGGGCTGGTCGACCTGCTGCGGCAGCGCATCGGCGAGCTGCGGGCCGACCGCCCCGGGGAGGACGAGGAGGCCGATCCCGGCGTTGCGCCCGCACTCCATCCCGCCGCACCCGAACCCGCCGCACCCGAACCCGTCACAGTCGGCCCGGAGCCGGGCCGGGGCACTGTTGCCCCGGTATCGGACGGTCCTCGGCAGGAGACCGAGCGGGCCGAGCACGCCGAGCTGGTCCGGCTGCTGGGCTGGGCCCTGGACGCGCTGGCCTCCGTCGGCGCCCTCACCCTCCACGCGCGCGGCGCCCGCCCGGTGCGGGCGCGCCTGACCGAGCTGGGCGGCTGGGCGATGTGGACCAAGCTGGAGCACATCTGCATCGCCGCGCAGAGCCCGGCGGGCAACATCGAGCAGTCCGCCGTCGACATGCTGCGCGGCTGCGCCACCCTCACGCCCGGCCCGGCCCGCGCCGAGTACCGCGCCTGGCTCGCCGCCCGGCCCTCCGGCCCCGCCGTCTCGGAGCTGCTGGACGCCGCCCGCGGCGAGGACGCCCTCATCCGCGGGCTCGCCTTCGAGGCGCTGCGCGTGGCCGGTGCCCCGGCCCTGCCCGCCGTCCGGGCCGTCGCCGGGGAGCCGCTGCTCCGGCCGTACGCCCTGCTGTGGCTCGCCGACCACGACGGCGGAGAGCCGCGCGAGGACCCGCACGTCCCGAGCGGCGTGCTCTCCCCCGAGGAGGCCACCTGGCTGTGGGTGGACACCGCCTCGGCCGCGCAGGAGCACGGCGCCGAGCGGCTGCTGCTGGAACACCTCGACTCCGCCCACCAGCCGAGCGTGGCCCAGCTCGTCGACGAGATCCGCACCTGCGGCCACCCCCGCACGGTCCAGGTGCTGCTCGCCCTCGCCGCCACGCACCCGGACCCGGTCACCGCCAAACGCATCCGGCGCGCGGCGTTCCAGGTGCACACCGGCGGCAGCTGAGGCCGGAACAGCCGGAAAACTGGTTGCGCCGCGCCGGTAGAATGACCGGCATGGACATTCTGCTCCTCGTGCATTAGCGGACGTACCGGTGCGCCAGATCGGCGCGCAGCCGCATCCTGACCTGCCCGTACGCCCTGCCTTCATGCTGCCTGGAGTCTGTCCGTGATCACCGCCAACGGCATCGAGCTGCGCGCCGGAGCCCGCGTACTCCTCGAGACCGCCACCTTCCGCATCGCCTCCGGCGACCGCGTCGGCCTCGTCGGCCGCAACGGCGCCGGCAAGACCACCCTCACCAAGTGCCTGGCCGGCGAGGGCCTCCCGGCCGGCGGCACCATCACCCGCTCCGGCGCCGTCGGCTACCTGCCGCAGGATCCGCGCACCGGCGACCTCGGCGTTCTCGCCCGCGACCGGATCCTCTCCGCGCGCGGCCTGGACTCCGTGCTGCGCGGCATGCGCGAGAACGAGGAACGGATGGCCAGCGGCCAGCCCGCCGCCCGCGAGCGCGCCATGCGCCGGTACGAGCGCCTGGAGACCGAGTTCCTCACCAAGGGCGGGTACGCCGCCGAGGCCGAGTCCGCCACCATCGCCGCCAGCCTCGGCCTGCCCGAGCGGGTGCTGGAGCAGCCGCTGCGCACCCTCTCCGGCGGCCAGCGGCGCCGCGTGGAGCTGGCCCGCATCCTCTTCTCCGACGCCGACGTGCTGCTGCTGGACGAGCCCACGAACCACCTCGACGCCGACTCGGTCGTCTGGCTGCGGGACTTCCTGCGGACCTACCGGGGCGGCCTGGTGGTGATCTCCCACGACGTCGCCCTCATCGAGACGGTCGTCAACAAGGTCTTCTACCTCGACGCCAACCGGGCGCTGATCGACCAGTACAACATGGGCTGGAAGCAGTACCAGGTGCAGCGCGAGGCCGACGAGCGGCGGCGCCGCCGGGAGCGCGCCAACGCCGAGAAGAAGGCGGCCGCCCTCAACGCCCAGGCCGACAAGATGCGTTACAAGGCCACGAAGGCCACCGCCGCGCAGAACATGGCCCGCCGCGCCGAGCGGCTCCTCGCGGGCGTCGAGGCCGAGCGGCAGCGCGACAAGGTCGCCAGGCTCCGCTTCCCCGACCCCGCGCCCTGCGGCAGGACGCCGCTGACCGCCGAGGGCCTGTCGAAGTCCTACGGCTCGCTGGAGATCTTCACCGACGTCTCCCTCGCCATCGACAAGGGCTCCCGCGTGGTCATCCTCGGCCTCAACGGCGCCGGCAAGACCACCCTGCTGCGGCTGCTGGCCGGGATCGACAAGCCCGACACCGGCCAGGTCACCCACGGCCACGGCCTGAAGCTCGGGTACTACGCCCAGGAGCACGAGACGCTCGACCCCGACCGCACCGTGCTGGAGAACATGCGCTCCGCCGCTCCCGACATGGACATGGTGGAGATCCGCAGGACCCTGGGGTCCTTCCTCTTCTCCGGCGACGACGTGGAGAAGCCGGCGTCCGTGCTCTCCGGCGGCGAGAAGACCCGGCTGGCGCTGGCCACATTGGTGGTCTCCTCGGCCAACGTGCTGCTGCTGGACGAGCCCACGAACAACCTCGACCCGGCCAGCCGCGAGGAGATCCTGGGGGCGCTGCGCACCTTCGCCGGCGCCGTCGTCCTCGTCACCCACGACGAGGGCGCCGTGGACGCGTTGCAGCCCGAGCGGATCATCCTGCTGCCCGACGGCGTCGAGGACCTGTGGAACGAGGACTACGCGGATCTCGTCGCCCTCGCCTGAGCCCGGTCGGCCCGTCCGCGCGGAAGTGATCACTCGCTCTGGATCATTCGGCCGATCCTTGATCCATCATCTGTGTGACGGCGGCTCGTACAACGGCGTGTCGCACGCGGTCGGCGTAACCGGCCCTCCGCGCGCGGCGCCGCCCGCGGTCCCGGGACCTCGGCGCCGCTCTGACCTGCATGTTCGGTCCGGCCCATGGCACCCGTGCCCCGGTCGGTGGGCCGGGAAGCCCCGGGGGTGCGTGCCGCCCGCACCGGCACGACAGTCCGCTTGTCGTACCTACCTGGGGCGAATGGGTGGCCAGGAAACCGGATAGGGGTGATCATGAGAGACCAGAGCGCACTTCCCACGAGGAGGCACGGGTGGCCGAGACTCTGAAGAAGGGCAGCCGGGTGACCGGCGCCGCGCGCGAGAAGCTCGCGGCAGACCTGAAGAAGAAGTACGAGGCGGGGCAGAGCATCCGCTCGCTGGCCGAAGAAACCGGCCGGTCGTACGGTTTCGTGCACCGCATGCTGAGCGAGTCCGACGTGACCCTGCGTGGCCGCGGCGGTGCCACGCGCGGCAAGAAGGCAGCGCCGACGCCCTGACGCCGCCTCGACCCTGATCCGATTCGGCCCACCGGACCGTTTCTCAGGGGGACATGTGTACTGTCACGTGTACCCATGGGTAACGTTCGCGGAGGGCACATGAACCTGCTTGACCGGGACGGCGTGCGCGTCACCGTCGACGACGCCGTCGCCGCCGTCACGCTCACCGGCGCCGACCGGCGCAACGCCCAGACCCCCGCCCTGTGGCGGGCGCTGGCCGAGGCCGGCCGGCTGCTTCCCGGCGACGTCCGGATCGTCGTGCTGCGCGGCGAGGGCCGCTCCTTCTCCGCGGGCCTCGACCGGCGGATGTTCACCCCCGAGGGAATCGACGGCGAACCCTCCCTGGCGGAGCTGGCCAGGCTGCCCGAGGCGGAGCTGAACGCGACCCTCGCGGGGTACCAGGAGGCGTTCACCTGGTGGCGGCGCGGCGACCTGGTCACGATCGCCGCCGTGCAGGGGCACGCGATCGGCGCCGGATTCCAGCTGGCCCTCGCCTGTGACCTGCGGGTCTGCGCCGACGACGCCGAGTTCGTCATGCGCGAGACCTCGCTCGGCCTGGTGCCCGACCTGGGTGGCACGCACCCGCTCGTCCACCTGGTGGGCTACGCCCGCGCGCTGGAGATCTGTGCCACCGGGCGCGCCGTGCACGCGGCCGAGGCCGAGCGCATCGGCCTGGCCACCGTGGTCGTCCCGCGGGCGGAACTCGACGCGGCGGTCGACGACCTCACCGCGGCGCTGCTCGCCGCCCCCCGGGACGCCCTGATCGAGACCAAGACGCTGCTGCGGGCCGCCACGGCCCAGGGCTACGCCGCGCAGCGCGCCGACGAGCGTGCCGCCTCCGGCCGCCGCCTGCGCGACCTGGCGGGCGTGGGGGAGTAGTCACGCCGGACGGCCGGCGTCCGCGAGCTGGGCGACCAGCACCGTGACCGCCACCGGCCCCGGGGCCCCGGCGCGGGCCGCCTCGGCCGCCGCGGCCCGCGCCTGCCGCGCCACCGCCGCGGTCCGGCGTTCGGCGGCCACCGCGAGCTGCAGCCGGACGAGCCGCTCGGGCGGCGTTTCCCGGCCCTCGCCCTGGGGTGCGTCGCCGCCGGGCGTGGCGGCGCCCGGCGCGTCGATGACGCGCAGCGCCTGCGAGGGCCCGCCCAGCGCGCCCGAGAGGCCCAGCACGCCCGGCACGGCGAGCACGGCCCGGGCCACCCGGGCCTCGCCCGTCGCCTCGCCCGTCGCCGCGTCGCCGTGCGGCGGCGGCACGAGCGCGAGCGGGTCGCCCGCCGGGGCGCTCGCCTCCCGCCCGTCGCCCGGCGACTCCAGCAGCCCGGCGACGTGCACGTCGACCCCGGTCACCTCCAGGCCGATGCGCTCCCTCGCCGCCGTGGCCAGCACGGCTCGCACCTCGTGCGCGCACTCCGGCAGCGGCCGCTCCAGCCCCGCCGCGCAGGTCGCCTCGATCCGCAGCGGACCCGGCGGCAGCGCGCTGGGCGGGGGCGGCACCACGGCCGGGGCCGGTGCGCCGGCGTCCTCGCCCGCCGGCCCCACCCGCAGCCGGTCCAGCCGGACGTCGGCCACGGCGTCGGCCACCGATCGGCCCAACACCCAGCCGGCGGCGCGTTCCGCGAGCCACGCGCCGTCTTCGCGAGGTCCTAGCGGCAGCAGCCTTCCGAGCGCCAACTGCCGCCTCATCTCCCGCAACAGCGGGTCCGCAGCCATGAGCCTCACCTTCCGTACACCCCGTGGCCCGTCCCCCGTGGTGAAGGGGCGGGGCGTGGGTAACAGCATCCCGTATGCCCGGTGGCGTGTCCGCGGGCACACTGAAGTGGCACGGGAGCGGCGGGCACCGACCTGTCGCTGGGAAAGAGGTGATGGCGAAGTGACCGACACCAGCACGGAGGCGACGGAGACCGCGACCGAGGTATCACCCGTTCAGAGCCTCGCGGCCCGCCGGGGGCCGGGCGATCCCGCCACGCGCGGGCGTACCACCATCGCCGACGACGTGGTGGCGAAGATCGCCGGCATGGCCGCCCGCGACGTGGTCGGCGTTCACGCCATGGGGGGCGGCATGGCCCGCACCTTCGGCTCGGTGCGCGACCGGGTGCCCGGCGCCAGCAAGTCCGCGACCCGCGGCGTCAAGGCCGAGGTCGGCGAGGTCCAGACCGCCCTCGATCTCCAGATCGTGGTGGAGTACGGGGTCTCCATCGGCGAGGTGGCGCGTACGGTGCGGGAGAACGTGATCTCCGCGGTGGAGCGGATGACGGGCCTGGAGGTCGTCGAGGTCAACATCAACGTCGACGACGTGCACCTTCCCGACCTCGACGACGACGACCGGCCGCCGCTCCAGTAGCGGGCCGTGTCGCAGAGTGCCAAGGAGCGCGAGATGAGCATGGCGGTGGCCGGCATGATCGCCGGCATGGGCCTGGGTTTCGCCGCGTACTTCGGCGGTTTCGCCGCCTTCCTCCTGGTGGCGTCGCTCGGCGCCATCGGCTTCGTCGTCGGTCGGTTCGTCGACGGTGACCTGGCGCCCGGGGACTTCTTCCGGCCCAGAGAGCGCGACGACGACCGGCGGCGGTGAGCGGAGCGGTGGAAGCAGCGGTGCCCGCGGCCGAGCGGGGAGCGACGCGGATCGCCGAGCGGGTCGTGGCCAGGCTCGCGGCCCAGGCGGCCAGGGAGGCGCTGGCCGACGCCGGGCAGGGGCCGCCCGTGCCGCGGCGGCGGGGCGGCGGCACGCCGACGCCCCACGCCACGGCCGCGCTGCGGCGGCTCGCGGGCGGCGACGGCGGCCAGGCGCTGGCGAGCATCCGGGTCACCGTGGAGCTCGGTTACCCCTCCGACATCGGCGCGCAGTGTGCCGCGGTGCGTCGCCATGTCACTCTGAGGGTCAAGCAGCTGGCTGGCATGGACACGTCCGAGGTGGCGGTGGATGTGGAGCGGCTGCACTCCGTGCACTTCGACGGAGACGGTTCGGCGGCAGGGAGAGTGCGGTGAGCGAGGAGCCGGGTGCCAGCCCACGGGCGGTCACCCTGGAGAAGTCGGCGGCGGCAACGGCGACGACGGCGACGACGCCGGAGGAGGAGGGCGGCGGCACGGGCGGCATGGCCCAGTCCGCCTCCGTGGCCCGGTACGAGCCCGGGGAGCGGCCGGACGGCCCCGCCCACCGCTTCTGGTCCGTCCGGCGCGTGCCGTCCCTGCTGGTCGCCGCGGTGCTGCTGGCCGCCTGCGGCCTGCTGCTGTACGACGTGGCCGCCGTCCGTGCCGACCGCCCGGCACCCGAGTGGCGGCGCACCCTCGCCGACGAACTCGCCACCCGCAGCCTGGACGACGGCTGGGTGGTGCTGGGCGCGGTGGCCGCCATGCTGGTGGGCGCCTGGCTCGTCTGGCTCGCGGTCACCCCCGGGCTGCGGGGCCTGCTGCCGATGCGGCTGGAGGGCGAGCACCTGCGGGCCGGCATCGAACGCCGCGCCGCCGCCGCCGTGCTGCGCGACCGGGCGCTGGACGTCACCGGCGTCCGCACGGTCAGGGTGAGGGTCGGCCGCCGGCGGGTGCGGGTTCTCGCCCTGGCGCACTTCCGCGACCTCGACGAGGTCAGGTCCGACCTGGACGCGGTGCTGGACCAGGGCATCGGCGAACTCGGGCTCGCCCGGCCGCCCGCGCTGAGCGTGCACGTGCGCCGTCCGGAGAAGCGGTGAGAGGGCCGGGGATGCTGCGGACGGTGAACCGCGTGCTGCTGGGACTGACCGGGCTCACGCTCTTCTGCTTCGGCCTGGCCGCCGTCGCGGCCGCGCTCGACCTTCCCGACCGCTGGGGGATCTCCCCGCCGTCGTGGTGGTCCTGGCGCGCCCCGGACGACGTGCTGCTGACCCGCGCGGACCGCACGCGGTGGCGGGACGAGGGCTGGTGGTGGCCGATGATCATCGGCGGCCTCGCCGTGCTGGTGCTGCTCGCCCTGTGGTGGCTGCTGGCGCAGCTGCGGCGGCAGCGGCTGGGCGAGGTGTTCGTGGACAGCGGCGACGGGATGGGCGCGCTGCTGCGCGGCCGGGCCATGGAGGACGTGGTGGCCGCCGAGGTCGAGGCGCTGCCCGGCGTCGAACGGGCCCGGGTCACCCTCGTCGGCCGCCGCAACCAGCCCCGGGTGCGCGTCGGGCTGCTGCTCTCCCCCCAGGCCCGCCCCGGCGTCGCGGTCCGGCGCCTGCGCGGCGAGGCCCTCGAACACGCCCGCGTCTCCGCCGGCCTGGCCGCCCTCCCCGCGGAAGTGCGCCTCCGCGCCACCAAACGCACGGCCGAGCGCGTGAGCTGACCCCACCGCCCACCCGTCTCCTTAGGGG
>NZ_JBQQCA010000085.1:0-19143 GCF_052246635.1 Streptomyces sp. 6N223
CTTCCAGCGCGGCCGCTACTGGTTCGACACCCCGGCCATCGCCAACGACCCCAACCACCTGGGGCTGGACGCACTCACCCACCCCATCCTCGGTGCCGCCGTCGAGCTCGCCGACGGCAACGGCTCCGTCTTCACCGGGCAGCTGTCGCTTCGGACCCACCCCTGGCTGGCCGACCACGCCGTGCTCGGCACGGTGCTGCTGCCCGGTGCCGCGCTGGTCGAGTTGGTGCTGCACGCCGCCGACGCCGTCGGCTGCGATGTGCTCGACGAGCTGACGCTGGAGGAGCCCCTGGTCGTCCCGGCCACCGGCGGCGTTCAGGTGCAGGTCACCGTGGGCGCGCCGGACGACGGCGGCCGGCGCCCTGTCGGCGTTCACTCCCGGCCGGACGACGAGGCTCCCTGGACCCGCCACGCGGCGGGCGCGGTCCTCGCGGCCGGGTCCGGCGCCGCCCCCGAGGACGGCGGCGGGGAGCGGCCCGCCCAGGCCGAGAGCCTGCCGGTTGACGACCTGTACGCCGGGATGGCGCAGGCCGGTTACGAGTACGGGCCGGTGTTCCAGGGCCTGACCGCCGCCTGGCGCGACGGCGACACGCTCTACGCCGAGGTGGCTCTGCCAGAGGAGACGGACGTCGCGGGCTTCGGCATCCATCCCGCTCTGCTGGACGCCGCCCTGCACACCATGGGCCTGGCCAGGGCGGCGGACGGCGTGCGGCTTCCGTTCGCCTGGTCCGGCGTGCGGCTGTACGCCACCGGCGCCACGTCGGTGCGGGTGCGGCTGACGCCGGCCGGTCCGGACAGCGTGGCGCTGACCCTCACCGACCCGTCCGGGGCCCCGGTCGCGTCGATCGAGTCGCTGACGGCCCGGCTGATCACGCCGGAGCAGCAGGCCGCGCTCCGCGCGCCGGGGCAGGACCCGCTGTACGCCGTGGACTGGATCGCCGCACCCGGCGCCACCGCCGCGCCCGGCACCGGCCGGTGGGCGCTGCTCGGCTCGCCAGACGCCCCGGGCCTGGCGTCGCTGGCCGCCGCCGACGCCATACCGGAGCTGGTGCTCCTGCCGGTCACCGGCCACGGCACCGACCCGGCCGAGACGCCGCAGGCCGTCCGCCAAGCGACCGCCCGGGTCCTCCGGACCGTTCAGGAGTGGCTGGCCGAGCCCCGCTTCGCCGAGGCACGCCTCGTCGTCGTCACCCGCGACGCCGTCGCCGTCCGGCCGGGTCAGGTGCCGGGCGACCTGAGCGCCGCCGCCCTCTGGGGCCTGGTGGCCAGCGCGATCTCCGAGAACCCCGACCGACTGGCGCTCGCCGACATCGACGCGGCGGCGGCCGAAGACCCGGCGTCCTGCGTCCCGGCGTTGCTGGACGGCGAGGAGCAGCGCGTGGCGATCCGGGACGGCGCCGCATACGTGCCGCGCATGGCACGCCTGGACGCGGCCACGGCCGAGGCCCCGGCCGGGGCGTTCGCGGGCATCGACCCGGAAGGCACCGTGCTGATCACCGGCGCGACCGGCACCCTCGGCCGCCTCCTGGCCACCCACCTCGTCACCACCCACGGCGCCCGCCACCTCCTCCTCACCAGCCGCAGCGGCCCCAACGCCCCCGGCGCCCCCCAACTCCAGGAAGAACTCACCACCCTCGGCGCCACCACCGTCACCCTCACCGCCTGCGACACCGCCGACCGCCGGGAGCTGAACGCCCTCCTGGCGGCCATCCCCGAGGCGCACCCCCTCACCTGCGTCTACCACGCGGCGGGCGTGCTCGACGACGGCGTCGTCTCCTCGCTGACGCCGGAACGCCTGGACACCGTGATGCGCCCGAAGGTGGACGCCGCCTGGCACCTGCACGAGCTCACCCGCGAACACGCCCCCGACCTGCGCCACTTCGTCCTCTTCTCCTCCATGGCGGGCGTGCTGGGCAGCCCCGGCCAGGCCAACTACGCCGCCGCCAACACCTTCCTCGACGCCCTGGCCGAGCAGCGGCGCGGCGAGGACCTGGCGGCGTTGTCCATCGCCTGGGGACGCTGGGAGGAGTCCAGCACCATGACGGCCGACCTCGACGCCGCCGACCTGGCGCGCATGAGCCGGGGCGGCATGCGTCCCCTCAGCGCCGAGCAGGGACTCACGCTGCTGGACGCGGCACTGCGGCAGGGCGATCGCGCCACGGTCTCCGCCACGCGCCTCGACCTGGCCGCACTGCGCTCCGGTCCGGTGCCGCCGCTGATGCGCGGCCTCGTGCGGACGCACGGGCGTCGCCGCGCCGACGCGGGCGAGGCGAGCGGGGGCGCCCTGGCGCAGCGGCTGGCCGCGCTGCCGGAGGAGGAACGCGGCCCGGCGGTCCTGGAGATGGTGCGGCAGCAGATCGCCGCCGTGCTGGGCCGGGGCACGGCGGAGTCGGTGCGGCCGGACCGCCCCTTCAAGGAGCTCGGCTTCGACTCGCTCACGGCCGTCGAACTGCGCAACCGCCTGGGCGCGGCGCTCGGCCGCAAGCTCCCGGCCACCCTCGTCTTCGACCACCCCACGCCGGAGGCGCTGGCCGCCTACCTCCTGGCCGGTCTCGCCCCGGCGGACACCCGCCCGCCCATCCTCGCCGAACTGGACCGGCTGGAGGCGGCGTTGGCCGCGCTGGGCCCGGCCGACCGCGAACCGGAGCGGGATGAGCAGATCACGGCCCGGCTTCAGGCGGTGCTCGCGCAATGGGGCGCGGAACGGCCCGCGTCCGGCCCCACGGTGGTGGACCGCATCAAGTCCGCCAGCACCGACGAGATCTTCGCCTTCATCGACAACGAGCTCGGACGGAGCGTGCAGTCATGAGTTCCACCAGTCCCACCGGCGGGGCGAGCAAGGAAGAGAAGCTGGTCGACTACCTGAAGTGGGTGACGGCCGACCTGCACCAGGCGCGCGAGCGGGTGCGGGAGCTGGAGTCGGGCCTGACCGAGCCGATCGCCGTGGTCGGCATCGGCTGCCGGTTCCCCGGCGACGTGCGCTCGGCGGAGGAGCTGTGGCGCCTGGTCGCTGAGGGCCGCGACGCCGTGGCGGGATTCCCCGACGACCGTGGCTGGCCCACCGACGAGTTGTACGACCCGGACCCGGAGCACCTGGGCACCTCGGTGGCGAAGGAGGGCGGCTTCCTCTACGACGCGGCCGAGTTCGACCCCGGCTTCTTCGGCATCGCGCCGCGCGAGGCGCTGGCGATCGACCCGCAGCAGCGGCTGCTGCTGGAGACCGCCTGGGAGGCGTTCGAGGACGCGGGCATCGACCCGACGGCGTTGCGCGGCAGCCGGACGGGCGTGTTCGCGGGGGTGATGTACGACGACTACGGCGCCCGGCTGCACCCCGCCCCGGAGGGGTTCGAGGGGCTGGTGGGCAGCGGCAGCGCGGCGAGCGTGGCCTCGGGCCGGGTGGCGTACACCCTCGGCTTCGAGGGCCCGGCCGTGTCGGTGGACACGGCGTGCTCCTCGTCGCTCGTGGCGTTGCACCTGGCGGCACGGGCGCTGCGTCAGGGCGAGTGCGACCTGGCGCTGGCGGGCGGCGTGACGGTGATGGCCACGCCGGGAGTGTTCATCGAGTTCAGCCGCCAGCGGGGGCAGGCCCCCGACGGGCGCTGCAAGTCCTTCTCGGCGGCGGCCGACGGCGCGGGGTGGGGGGAGGGCGTGGGGCTGCTGCTGGTCGAGCGGCTGTCGGACGCCCGCCGCAACGGCCACCCGGTGCTCGCCGTGATCCGGGGCAGCGCGGTGAACCAGGACGGCGCCAGCAACGGCCTGACCGCACCCAACGGCCCCTCGCAGGAACGCCTCATACGCCAGGCCCTGGCCGACGCGCGACTGCGCAGCGCCGACGTGGATGTGGTCGAGGGGCACGGCACCGGCACGACGCTGGGCGACCCGATCGAGGCCCAGGCGCTGCTCGCGACCTACGGGCAGGACCGGCCGGAGGACCGGCCGCTGTGGCTGGGCTCGATCAAGTCCAACATCGGCCACACGCAGGCGGCGGCGGGTGTGGCGGGCGTGATCAAGATGGTCATGGCGATGCGGAACGGGCTGCTGCCGCAAACACTGCACGTGGACGAGCCGACGCCCCACGTGGACTGGGAGGCGGGCGCCGTCTCGCTCCTGGCCGAGCCCCAGCCCTGGGAGCCCACCGACCGCCCCCGCCGCGCGGCCGTCTCCTCCTTCGGCATCAGCGGCACCAATGCCCACGTCATCCTGGAGGAACCGCCGGCCGACGAGCCAGAGGGAGAAGACCACGGCGTCGGCGAGCACCACGGCCCGGTGGCGTGGGTGCTGTCGGCGAAGACGGACGGCGCGCTGCGCGACCAGGCGCGGCGGCTGGAGGAGTGGGTGGAGACCCACGCCGAGGTCCGCGCCACCGATGTCGCGCATTCGCTGGTGACGACGCGGGCGTTGTTCGACCACCGGGCCGTCATCATCGGCCAGGACGACGAAAAGCGGCTGGCAGCCCTCCAAGCCCTGGCAGCAGACGAGCCACACCCCCACGTGGTCACCGGCAACGCCACTCAACCCGGCAAGCTCGCCTACCTCTTCACCGGCCAGGGCTCACAACGAGCGGGCATGGGCCAACAGCTCTACGCCACCTACCCCGCCTTCGCCCACGCCTACGACGAGGTACTCACCCACTTCACCCCGAAGCTGCGGGAGATCATCACCACCGGCGAGGGCCTGGACCGCACCGAACACACCCAACCCGCCCTCTTCACCCTCCAAGTCGCCCTCTACCGACTCCTCGAAACCCACGGCCTACAGCCCGACTACCTGGCGGGTCACTCCATCGGCGAACTCGCCGCCGCCCACTGCGCCGGCATCCTCACCCTCCCCGACGCCTGCACCCTCGTCGCAGCCAGAGCCCGCCTCATGCAATCCGCCCCCGAAGGCGGCGCCATGGCCGCCCTCCAAGCCACCGAAGACGACATCACCCCCCACCTCACCCACGGCATCTCCCTGGCCGCCATCAACGGACCCACATCAGTAGTCATCGCCGGCGACACAGACCAGGTCACCACCCTCGCCCAGCAGTGGAAGCACAACGGCAAGAAGGCCAAACTCCTCAACGTCTCCCACGCCTTCCACTCCCCCCACATGGACCCCGTCCTGGACCACTTCCAGGAAACCGCCACCACCCTCACCTACCACCCCGCCCACACCCCCATCATCTCCACCCTCACGGGAGAGACAGCCCAAGACGGCCAACTCCAAGACCCCACCTACTGGACCCACCAGATCCGCCAACCCGTCCGCTTCCACCACGCCATCACCCAACTCCACACCCTAGGCGTGACCACCTTCATCGAACTCGGCCCCGACGGCACCCTCACCGCCATGGCCCACGAGACCCTGGGGCCGGTCTCCGTCGTGCAGGCGCCGACCCTCCACCCTGAACGGGAGGAGCCGGTCACCGTGGTACGCGCCCTCGGTGCCGCGTACGCCGCCGGGCACCGGGTGGAGTGGCCGGTGGCGGCGGGCGGCCGCACGTCGCTGCCGGCGTATGCGTTCCAGCGGCAGCGCTTCTGGCTCGATCCCGTGCCCGCGGATGCGTTCGGCGCGGCCGGTGGCGAGTTGTGGGAGGCCGTGGCGCGCGCGGACCAGGAGGGGCTGGCGTCGCTGCTGGAGTTGGACGAAGGGCAGCGCGAGGCGCTGGCCGCACTGCTTCCGGCCCTGGCGGGCTGGCACGACAGGCTGCGGGAGTGGGAGCGGGAGCGGCAGCGGGCCGCCGTGGGCGTGCTGGAGGTGCCGCAGGAGATCTCCGGCGGCGTCTCGCTGCGTGAGCGGCTTGCGGACGCCTCCGCCGGGGAGCGGGACAAGATCCTGCTGGAGGCGGTACGCCAGTACACGGCCGAGGTTCTGGGCCATGACTCGACGGAGCTGATCGACGTCGAGCAGGAATTCCTCGAACTGGGACTGTCGTCCTTCACCGCCATGGAGCTGAGCAAGCGGCTGGGCGCCGACGGACTGGAGCTTGACCCCATCGCGATCTACGACCACCCGACGCCCGCCGCGCTCGCGGAGCACCTGCGGACCGTCCTGGGCTGAGCACCACCCGACGAATACCTAGGAACAAGGAGAGAGTCATGAGTGACCCGATCATCATCGCGGGCGGCGGGCCGGTCGGTCTGCTGCTGTCGCTGGAGCTCGGCCGGGCGGGCGTGCCGTCGGTCGTGCTGGAGAAGCGACCGGGCCACCACGAGGACGAGCGGGTGGGGACGTTCCACTCGCGCCTGGTGGAGATCTTCCGCGAGCGGGGCCTGATGGAGGCGCTGGGCGAGACGCCGCCGTGGCCGGCCGTGCACTTCGGGATGGTGTGGCTGGATCTGAGCAAGCTGGAGAGCGAGTACAACCTGCTCGTCTCGCAGACGAAGATCGAGCAGCTGCTGGAGTCGCGGGCGGCGGAGCTGGGCGCGGACATCCGGCGCGGCCACACGGTGACGGGCTTCGAGCAGGACGAGGCGGGCGTCACGGTGCGGGTCACGGGCGGCGAGGCGGGGGCGTACGAGCTGCGCGGCGCGTACCTGGTGGGCTGCGACGGCGTGGACAGCACGGTGCGCGAGCTGGCGGGCATCGGCGTGACGCGGTCGGGCAAGTCGTGGTACGGCGTGATGGGCGACTTCGAGTCCTATGACGGCGAGTTCGACGCCGGGGTGCGGCCGGGCGGCGTGTTCGGGGCGCTGCCGGAGGGGACGGGCCGGTGGCGGCTTCAGA
The DNA here is from genome assembly GCF_052246635.1 of Streptomyces sp. 6N223. Lineage (NCBI taxonomy): Bacteria > Bacillati > Actinomycetota > Actinomycetes > Kitasatosporales > Streptomycetaceae > Streptomyces > Streptomyces sp. 6N223. Next base: position 6,709 of record NZ_JBQQCA010000085.1, read on the forward strand.
CGCTGGAGTTCGACATCGACGGTCCGCCGGAGTCCGAGCCGGTCACGGTGGAGGAGCTGGTGAGCAACATCAAGCGCCTGACCGGGGAGACCAAGGTGGTGGGCGAGCCGCTGTGGATGCGGCGCTACTCCGGGACGACGCAGCTGGCCGAGCGCTACCAGGAGGGCCGGGTGTTCCTGGCGGGTGAGGCGGCGCACTACTACGTGCCGACGGCAAGCCACGGCCTCAACACCGGCCTGTCCGACGCCGTGAACCTCGGCTGGAAGCTGGCCGCGGCCGTGCGGGGCCGGGCGCCGGAGGGGCTGCTGGAGTCGTACCACGCGGAGCGGCACCCGGCCGGGTACCGGGCCTGCCAGGCTGCGCAGGCACAGATGGCGCTGATCCACCCGCTGGAGAAGGTGGCCGCGCTGCGTGAGGTGTTCCAGGAGCTGGTGGGGATCGAGGAGGTGAATCGCCGGCTGGTGACGTGGTCGACGGACATCCGCTACGAGCTGGGTGACGGGGAGCCGGCCGGGTCGCTGGTGGGGCGGCGGGTGCCGCACGTGCCGCTGCGGACGGCGGCGGGCGAGTCGGGCACCGGGGAGCTGCTGGGCGGCGGCCGTGGTGTGCTGCTGGTGCTGGACGAGGAGTTCGCCGTGCCGTCCGGCTCGGAGTCGCGGGTGGACGTGGTGCGGGCGGAGCCGGTGGCGGAGTTGGAGGCTTCGGCGCTGCTGCTGCGCCCCGACGGCTACATCGCGTGGGCCGGGTCGGGCGCGGAGGCGGAGGGGCTGAAGTCGGCGCTGGACGCGTGGTTTGGTGGCGCCTCGGGCTCCTGATGTGCTCTTGATGTGCTCCTGATGTGCCGAGGGCACGTTCCGGAGGGCGGCGTTCCGGCTGGCACGGCCGGGGCGCCGTCCTTTTGTTTTCGCGGACCGGCGCCCAAGCAGCGCTTTAGCGGGTGCTTTAGCGAGGGGGCAGAGCATGGAATTCCATTTCGATATTCCCGTATAGAGAAGGAAGGCCATGCGCCGAATGGGATTGAATCGACGGACCGCTGTCGCGATGGCCGTGTCGGCGGGGGTGACCGCGAGCCTGTTCGCGGCGGCTCCGGCGGGCGCGTCCGCCGCCGAGGCGGGCCGGGGCGGCTGCGTCGTGTTCGACAACCTGACCGAGACGGTGCTGGAGGCGACCTACGACGACGTCGCGCCGGAGGGCATCAGCGTCGGCGACGGCGGAACCTGGCACAACACGCTGACCACGGAGGACGGGGAGTTCCTGGCCGACGTGACCGGCTCCAGCCGGGCGCTGTTCGAGGTGGGCGAGGAGCTGTACACGCTGCAGGACAACACCGACACGCTGGCGGACGGCGTGGTGCGGTCGGTGGGCGTGACGGAGACGTTCTCGCTGATCGACGGCGAGAAGCAGTCGATCCCGGCGTGGGGTGTCAGCGGCCGGTACGCCGGCCTGGTCGGGGAGCGCACCTTCCAGAAGACCGGTGAGGACGTGTACGTGTCCTCGCTGCGGCTGTGCCGGGTCCGCTGACCGGCGGGAGACGACGGGAGGCGGCCCGTGGGGCGTGGTGCCCCGCGGGCCGCCTCCCGGCTGTCCGCGCCACCCGGCCGGGCGGGCCGGGCGGGCCGGGCGGGCCGGGCGGGCCGGGCGGGCCGGCGGCGTCAGCGGGCCTGGGCCGGGTCGCGCTCGGCCGGCCGGCGGGCGGCGGGCCGGTCGTCCGCCGGCGCGGTGGGTGCCGGGTCGGTGCGCCGGCCGCGGCCGATGCCGCGCCAGGCGGCGTGGCCGAGGATCGCCATCACGGCGGGGGCCAGCACCAGGCGGATGATGGTCACGTCGACGATGACCGCGACGGCCAGTCCGACGCCGATCATCTTGATGACGGTGTCGTTGATGGGCACGAAGGACAGGAAGACCACCGTCATGATGGCGGCGGCGGCCGTGATGACGCGGGCGGTGCCGCGCAGGCCCTCGCGCATGGCGTGCAGCGGGTCGCCGGTGCGGTCGTACTCCTCCTTGATCGCGGTGAGCATGAACACCTCGTAGTCCATGGAGAGTCCGAAGAGGACCGCGAAGAGCAGCATCGGCACCATGGACAGGATCGGCACGGGTTCGTCGATGCCGACCAGCGACTGGCCCCAGCCCCACTGGAAGATCGCGACGAGCACGCCGAAGGCGGCGCCGATGGACAGCATCGCCATGAGGGCGGCCTTGAGGGCGATGAGGGGGGCGCGGAACATCGCGATCAGCAGCACGGCGGCGGCGGCGAGGACGGCCGCCACCATCCACGGCAGCCGGGCGCCGACGGCGTCGTCGAGGTCGGTGATGAACGCCGTGGTGCCGCCGACGTAGACCTGGCCCTGGCCGGCGGGGACGGCCTGCGGGCCGAGGTCGTCGCGGATGCGGTGCAGCAGGTCGCCGACCTCGGGTTCCTGCGGCGGGTGCCGGGGGACGACGGTGAGCATGGCGACGCCGCCGTCGCCGGTGCGGGCCGGCGGCGTGACGGTGGCGACCTCGGGGTCGGCGGCCAGGCCGTCGGTGAGGCGGGTGAGGGCCTGGTCGGCGGCGTTGCCGTCGGGGAGTTCGGCGACGACCATCAGCGGCGCGTTCCAGCCGGGCCCGAACTCCTCGCTGACGATCTCGTACGCCTTGTGCTGCGTCCAGTCCTCGGGGCTGTTGCCGTCGTCGGGGGTGCCCAGGCGGAGGCTGAACAGCGGGATGGTCAGGACCAGCAGGACCAGGATCGCGCCGCCCGCGTATCCGTACCGGTGGCGGGCGACGCGCTCGGCCCAGCGGTCCCAGCGCGCGGCCGTGGCCGCCTGACCGGTGGCGGCGTTGGCGGTGGCCGGGCGGCGCCGGCCGATGCGGACGGCGTTGACGCGGTGGCCCAGCAGGCCGAGGACGGCGGGCAGCAGGGTCAGCGCGGCGCACATCGTCATGGTGACGGTGAGGGCCGCGGCCACGCCCATGCCGCCGATGAAGGGGATGCCGGTGAGCAGCAGCCCGAGGATGGCGGCGACCACGGTGGCCCCGGCGAAGAGCACGGCGTGGCCCGCGGTGGCCAGGGCCCTGCCGACGGCGTCGGCCTTGGGCAGGCCCTGGTCCAGGTAGTGGCGGAAGCGGGTGACGACGAACAGGGCGTAGTCCACGCCCGCGCCGAGGCCCAGCATGATCGCCACGATGGGGGCGACGGAGGGAATGTCGAGGCCCGCGCCGGCGATCATCACCAGGGCGGTGCCGCCGGCGAGGCCGGTGAGGGCGACGACGATGGGCAGCCCGGCGGCGACCAGCGACCCGAAGGCGATGAGCAGGATGACCAGGGCGGCGGCGATGCCGATGAGTTCGGCGCCGCTGGTCTCCGGCTCGGCCGCCAGGTCGATGACCTGGCCGCGGAACTCGACGGTCAGGCCGGCGTCCCGGGCCTGCTCGGCGGCCTGCTGGAGGAGGTCGGCCGCCTCGGGCGGCAGGTCGCGCAGGTCCTTGGCGTACTCGACGGTGCTGATGGCGGTGCGCCCGTCGTCGCTGAGCATGCCGCCGCCGTCGGCGAGCGGGTCGCCGGCGGAGCGCACGTCGGGCTGCCGGCGGATGTCGTCGAGCACCGCGCCGATCGCCTCGGCGTTGGCCGGGTCGCGCAGGGTGCCGCTGTCGGCCTGCCAGACCACGTCGGCGCTGACGGCGCCGACTTCGGGGAAGTGACGCTGCGCCAGGTCGGTGGCGTCCTGGGAGTCGGAGCCGGGGACCCGGTACTCGTTGACGAACTCGCCTCCGGCGGCCCCGCCGATGCCCAGCAGGGCGACCACGACGAGGAGCCAGGCGCCGATGGTGCGCCAGGGGTGACGGGCCGTTGCCCGTCCCAACGTGTCAAGGATTCTCTCCATGAGGGGACGGTAACAGCAGTGAGTGAAATATTGCAATGGCTGCGAAACTCCGGGATCGCAGTACGATGCACCCATGACCAGCAGGCCAGGCTTGCGTGAACGGAAGAAGGAGCGGACTCGTCAGGCGCTCGTGGACGCGGCGATCAAGCTGTTCGGCACCAAGGGCTACGACGAGACGACGATCGCGGAGCTTGCCGAGGCGGCGGACATCTCGCCGCGCACCTTCTTCGCGTACTTCGCGAGCAAGGAGGAAGTGCTCTTCGCCGACACCCCGTTGAAGGTGGAGACCTCGGCGACGGTCCTGGCCGAGCCCCGGCCCGGCGAGCGCCCGGTCGAGCTGCTGCTGCGGGCGTTCCGGTCGGTGATGGAGGGCGGCACCGACCTGACGGGCGATCTGGCGCAGCTGCGGGCCACGCTGATCCTGCGCACGCCGGCGCTCCAGGCGTTCGCGCTGCGCAAGGTGCTGGAGGGCCAACGCGAGCTGGCCCGGGGCCTGATGGCTGCCTACCCCGACGAGGTGGACCTGGTCACCGCCTCCGCCATGACCGGCGCCCTGGTCGGCGCCCTGGTCTCGACCATCGCCGCGCTCTTCGCCGATCCCGAGCGGGCGGCCGAGCTGGCCGGCCAGCCCGAGCGCATGGGCGCGGAGCTGGAACGCGGGCTGCGGGCGGCGTACGAGAGCCTGGGCGAGGTCACGCGGAGCGGCTCCCTTCCCTGATCAGGAAGACGCGGGGTGAATGGGGCGTTAAAGAAATGACCGACCGGTAGCCCCGTTTTCTTGAAGCCCCCGAGCGAAATATTGGCCAAACTTTGCCAAGCATCCATACGCTGGCCAAGTTTCACGCACCGAGACGGCACAACGGCGAACAGTTCCTGTACATGCGCGTCCGGTGAGGATATGTTATGCGCCAGCACGACCGTTCGCCAGCAGCTGAGCCGAAAAGGGGGATTGGATGCGGCTATTTGAACGGGAGACTGAGATCAACGCCCTGAACGATCTGCTCGACTCGAGTCTACGGGGCACGGGGAGTACGGCCGTGATCAGCGGCGCAACCGGAATGGGAAAGACCGCTCTCATCAACGCATTCGCAAAAAAGGCCGCCGATCGCGAAGTGATCGTTTTGTCCGCGGCGGCCTCGCGTTCGGAGCGCGCCCTGCAGCTGGGCGTCATCAGCCAGCTGTTCCGTGGCGTGGAACTGCCGCCCAGCGTGGCGGCCCGCGTCACCGAAGAACTGGACAAGGGGGTGCTGGCAGCCACCCTGCCGGACTCCACGGCGGACATCGTCGACCGGACGACGGCGCCACTGCTCCACGGGCTGTGCAACGAACTGCTCGCCCTCGCACAGCAGATCCCGGTGGTGATCACCGCCGACGACGCCCACCACGCCGACGAGCTGTCGCTGCGCTGCCTCGCCCAGTTAACCAGGCGGGCCCGCTCCAGCCGGATTCTCGTCGTCCTCACCCAGAACGCCGAGATCGGGCAGTCCAACTCCGTGCTGCAGGCCGAGATCCTGCACCGCCCCGACTGCCGCCAGCTGCGGCTCGGCCCGCTGACCAGGGCCGGCGTCGCAGCCACGCTGAAGACCGCGCTTGACCAGCCGGCCAACCAGCAACTCACCGACTCCTACAACACGCTCAGCGGCGGCAACCCGCTGCTGCTGCGCGCCCTGATCGACGACCACCGGCAGACGGGCACCGCGCCCGGCGGCCCCGAGGTCGGCCAGTGCTTCGAACAGGCCGTGCTGGCCTGCCTGTACCGCAGCGGCACGGAGGTGCTGCGGCTCGCGCAGGTCTTCGCGGTCGTCGGGGAGGAGGCCAGCTGCGACGTGCTGGAGGCGTGCGTCAAACCGGAGACGGACGCCGCCAACCGGGCCTTCCGCGTCCTCATGGCCACCGGCCTGATGCCGGCGGACAAGCTGCCTCACCAGGCGGTGCGGACCGTCGTGCTCAACGGCATGTCCGACGAGGACCGCCGGCGCCTGCACGCCCGCACCGCCGAGGTGCTGTACAGCAACGGCGGCCACGCCGTCACCGTCGCCCGCCACGTCGTCGCCGCCGACGGCCTGCCGGAGCCCTGGAGCGTGCCGGTGCTGCGCGAGGCGGCGCAGCTGGCGCTGCTGGACCGGGAGCCGGCGTTCGCCGTCAGCTGCCTGCGCCTGGCGCTGCGGGACACCGCGCCCGGCGACCAGCGGCGCTCGGAGCTGCTGATCATGATGACCTCCGCCCAGTGGCAGGTCGACCCGCTCTCCGTCGGCCGCCAGCTGTCGGACCTGATCGGCGGCATCCGCAACCGCCAGCTCGTCGGCCCGCAGGCGATGACGCCCGTGAGCTACCTGCTGTGGCACGGCAGGATCGACGAGGCCACCGAGGCGATGGAGCACATCGGCGCACGGGCCGGCACCGGCACCGGCACCGGCACCGGCGCACGGGCGGACACGCTCGGCTGGCACACGTTCGACGAGCACTTCACCAGCCTGTCCCTTCCCTACACCTTCCCCGACCTCGCCCGCCGGCTGAACCTCGACCGAAGACTTCCGGCGGGCGAGGACGAATCCACGGGGGACTCGACCCGCCAGTCCATCGCCGCACTGGCCGGCCTGCTGCGCGAGGGTGACGACGCCGACACCCTCGTCATGGCCCAGAGCGTGCTCCAGGCCGTCCGCCTCGACAACGAGACGGTGGGACCGCTCACCGCCGCGCTCGTCGCACTGCTGTGCCTGGACCGCCTCGACGAAGCCGCGTCCTGGTGCGACTCGCTCATGGAACAGGCGGGCGCCCGGGCCGCGCCCACCTGGCACGGGGTCTTCGGCGCGATCCGCTCCATCATCGCCCTCCACCAGGGCAACCTCTCCGCCGCCGAGAAGCACGCCACCGCCGCGCTGAAGCTCATCTCCGCCAAGGGGTGGGGCGTGCTCATCGGCGTGCCGCTGGCCAGCCTCATCTTCGCCGCGACCGCCATGGGCCGGCACGAGGTCGCCGACGAGTGCCTGCGCATTCCCGTCCCCGAGGCCATGTACCAGACGCCGGCCGGGCTGCTGTACCTCAGGGCCAGGGGCCGTCACCACCTGGCCAGGGGGCGGCTGTACGCGGCGCTGGCGGACTTCCGCTCCTGCGGCCGGCTGGCCCGGCAGTGGGACCTCGACCTGCCCACGCTGCTGCCCTGGCGCACCGACCTGGCCTCCTGCTACATCGAACAGGGCGACATCCCGCAGGCCAGGCGGCTGGCCACCGAGCAGCTCGACATGCTGGAGGACCGGCGGCTGGCGCGGGTGCGCGGCAGCACCCTGCGGCTGCTGGCGGCCACCCACGGCATCAGGGAACGCCTGGGGCTGCTGCGCCAGGCCACCGACCTCGCCCAGGACGGCGGGGACCAGCTCGAACTCGCCCACGCGCTCACCGAGCTGAGCCAGACGCTCGCCGGCCTCGGCGAGCACGGGCAGGCCCGGCTGGTGGCCCGGCGCGCCCACCGGGTCGCCACGCACTGCGGGGCGCAGCCGCTGCAGCGCATGCTGATGCGTCACAACGGCAGCGGCCTCGGCCTCGGGGACTCCGGCTCCGAGAGCCTGTCGGAGCTCAGCGACGCCGAACGCCGCGTCGCCGCGCTCGCCTCCGAGGGGCACACCAACCGGCAGATCGCCAACCGCCTCTACATCACCATCAGCACCGTCGAGCAACACCTGACCCAGGTGTACCGAAAGCTCAACGTCAAGAGCAGATCCGAGCTTCCGGTCAGCCTGCCCCAGACCTGACCCGCCCGGTCGGGGGCGCGGCACACAGGCGTGCGCGTCCCCGTCCGGCGATAAGGACCACTAAGGGTGAAGTACGGGTTCCCGGGCGAAAACCCCGCTTGCATGATCGGTGACGACAGCCCGACGGTTTTCACCCCGGAGGAATCCGATGGACAAGCTCTCTGCCGCGCCCGTGCACGACGGGATGATCGACGCCATTCTCGAAGGCGGGCCGCCGGACCTACCCCACCGGGAACGCATCCGTCGCGTCTCCAGCGGCGACCGCAAGGTGAAGGTCCCGCATCACGGAGGTTACGAGCACTTCGAACTCGTCGACGATTCCTCTGACACCACGGAGTATTCGCCGGTCCTCTTCCGCTGGACCATGCGCACCAAGATCGCCGAATAGCCGAAAGGGCCGGGAAACACAAGACCTGGCCACCCCCCTACGGCACCCCGATTCCCCCCTGAACGCGGTCTCGACACGGCAAAAGTTCCCGCCCTGCCCGGCTTTTTGCGAGACTTTAGCGACCCCGACCATGCTGGAGCCCATGACGGTCTCGACAGAGAGCCGGGACGGGCTGGCGCTGGCCGCCGAGTTCCCCCGGGCGACGCGCGAGCAGTGGCAGCGGCTGGTGGCCGGGGTGCTGCGCCGCACCGGCTGGGCGGGCGAGCCCGGACCGGACGCCGAGCAGGCGCTGGTCACGCCGCTGGAAGACGGGGTCGCCGCCCGGCCCCTCTATGCTCCCGGGGACGGCGGTGTTGACGATTCCCCCGATCCTGCCGCCGCCGTCCCCGGGTATTCCGGCCACCCGGACCGTCCCGGCCATCCCGGCTCTCCCGGCTATCCGGGGTTCGCGCCCTTCGTCAGGGGCGGCAGGCCCGGCGGGACGGCCCTGGACGGCTGGGAGATACGCCAGCGGCACGAGGACCCCGACCCCCGCCGCACGAACGCCGCCGCCCTGGACGACCTGGAGCACGGCGCGACCGGGCTCTGGCTCACGGCCGGCGCGGGCGGCGTTCCCGTAAAGGGACTGCCGGCCGCCCTGCACGGGGTGCTGCTCGACCTCGCGCCCGTGACGCTGGAGGCGGGCGCCGACGCCGGGCCCGCCGCCGAGGCGTTCCTCGCGCTGCTGCCCCGCGACCCCGCGCCGCCCCTGCCGCCGCACTGCCTGGGCGCCGACCCGCTGGGCTGGGCGGCCCGCACCGGCCGCGCGGACGGCCTGCCCGAACTGACCGCCGCCGCCACCGGCCTGGCGACCCGCTGCCACCGCGACCACCCGGGCGTGCGCGCCTGGGCCGTCGACGCCCTCCCCTACCACGAGGCGGGCGGCACGGCCGCGCAGGAACTGGGCTGTTCGCTGGCCGCCGGCGTGGCAGCGCTGCGGGAACTGACCGCGGCCGGGCTGGACGTCGCGGCCGCCGCAGGGCAGCTGGAGTTCCGGTACGCCGCCGACGCCGACCAGTTCCTGACCATCTCCAAGCTCCGGGCCGCCCGCCGGCTGTGGTCGCGGGTTGTGTCGGCCTGCGGCGGCCCGGTCCAGACCGCTGGGCAGCGGCAGCACGCCGTCACCTCGCGGGTGATGATGACCCGCCGCGACCCGCACGTGAACGTGCTGCGCACCACCGTCGCCGCCCTGGCCGCCGGGGTCGGAGGCGCCGACGCCGTGACCGTGCTGCCCTTCGACGACGCCGTCGGCCTGCCCGACGCCGCCGCGCGCCGCCTGGCGCGCAACACCTCGCTGATCCTCCTTCAGGAGTCCCACCTCGCCCGCGTGATCGACCCCGCCGGCGGCTCCTGGTACGTCGAGGACCTCACCGCCCAGCTCTGCCGCGCCGCCTGGGACTGGTTCCAGGAGATCGAGCGGGCCGGCGGCCTGGCGGCGGCCCTGGCCTCCGGCCTGGTCGCCGACCGGATCGCGGCGGCCTGGGAACGGCGTTCGGCCGCCCTGGCCACGCGGCGGGAGGCCGTCACCGGCGTCAGCGAGTACGCCGACCCGGCCGAGGCGCCGCTCGCCCGCGCGCCCAAGCCGCCCGCCCCCGCGGGCGGGCTGCCGCGCGTGCGGCGGGACGCGGCGTTCGAAACGCTGCGCGCCCGCAGCGACGCCCACGCCGCGGCCACGGGCTCCCGCCCCGGCGTCTTCCTCGCGACGCTCGGCCCCGCCGCCGAGCACACCCCGCGCCTGACCTTCGCCGCCAGCCTCTTCGGCGCCGCCGGCATCGAGACCGCCGACGGCCCCGCCGAGACCTACGCCGCCGCCGCCAGCGGCACGCCCGTGGTCTGCCTGTGCGGCAGCGACGGACGGTACGCCGAGCGCGCGGCGTCCACCGCCGAGGCCCTCGTCGCCGCCGGAGCCCGCCACCTGGTGCTGGCCGGGCGGCCCGGCGAGCACGAGGCGGCCTACCACGCCGCCGGCATCGACGAGTTCGTCTTCGCGGGCGGCGACGCCCCCGCCTTCCTCGACACGGTCCTCGACCACCTGGGAGTGGCCCGATGATCCCGGACATCCCGGACTTCACCCGCGTCAGCCTCGACGACGACCCCGCGGGCGGCCCCGACGCCGCCACCGAGGAGCAGTGGCGTTCCGCCGTGAAGGAGACCACCGGCCGCGCCGCCGACGACCTGCTCTGGCACACCCCCGAGGGCATCGCCGTCAAGCCCCTCTACACCGCCGACGACCTCGACGGCATCGACTTCCTCCACACCTACCCCGGCGTCGCGCCCTACCTGCGCGGCCCGTACCCCACGATGTACGCCACCCAGCCGTGGACCATCCGCCAGTACGCCGGGTTCTCCACCGCCGAGGAGTCCAACGCCTTCTACCGCCGCAACCTCGCCGCCGGCCAGAAGGGCCTGTCCATCGCCTTCGACCTGCCCACCCACCGCGGCTACGACAGCGACCACCCCCGCGTCACCGGCGACGTCGGCATGGCGGGCGTCGCCATCGACTCCATCTACGACATGCGGCAGCTCTTCGACGGCATCCCGCTGGAGAAGATGACCGTGTCGATGACGATGAACGGCGCCGTGCTGCCGGTGCTCGCGCTGTACATCGTCGCCGCCGAGGAACAGGGCGTGCCGCGCGAGAAGCTGGCGGGGACCATCCAGAACGACATCCTCAAGGAGTTCATGGTCCGCAACACCTACATCTACCCGCCGAAGCACTCCATGCGGATCATCTCCGACATCTTCGCCTACACCTCGGCGCACATGCCGCGCTACAACTCCATCTCCATCTCCGGCTACCACATCCAGGAGGCCGGAGCCACCGCCGACCTGGAGCTGGCGTACACCCTCGCCGACGGCGTGGAGTACCTGCGCGCCGGCGTCGCCGCGGGCCTGGGCGTGGACGACTTCGCGCCCCGCCTGTCGTTCTTCTGGGGCATCGGCATGAACTTCTTCATGGAGATCGCCAAGCTCCGCGCCGCCCGCCTGCTGTGGGCCAAGCTGGTGCGCCGCTTCGAGCCCTCCAGCCCCAAGTCGCTGTCGCTGCGCACCCACTCGCAGACCTCCGGCTGGTCCCTGACGGCCCAGGACGTCTTCAACAACGTCACCCGCACCTGCGTCGAGGCGATGGCCGCCACCCAGGGACACACCCAGTCCCTGCACACCAACGCCCTCGACGAGGCGCTGGCCCTGCCCACCGACTTCTCCGCCCGCATCGCCCGCAACACCCAGCTGATGCTCCAGCAGGAGTCCGGCACCTGCCGCGTCATCGATCCCTGGGGCGGCTCCGCGTACGTCGAACGCCTCACCCACGACCTGGCGCGCCGCGCCTGGCAGCACATCGAGGAGGTGGAGGCGGCCGGCGGCATGGCGCGGGCCATCGACGAGGGCCTGCCGAAGCTGCGCATCGAGGAGGCCGCCGCCCGCACCCAGGCCCGCATCGACTCCGGCCGCCAGCCGGTCATCGGCGTCAACGCCTTCCCGCTCGACGAGGAGGAGCCCATCGAGGTGCTGAAGGTCGACAACTCGGCGGTGCGCGCGCAGCAGATCGACAAGCTGCGGCGGCTGCGCGCCGAGCGGGACGAGGCCGCCTGCGCCGAGGCGCTGCGGGCGCTGACCGCCGGGGCGGCGGCCGACGACACGAACCTGCTGGAGCTGGCGGTGAACGCCGCCCGCGCCAAGGCCACGGTCGGCGAGATCTCCGACGCCCTGGAGGCCGTCTTCGGCCGCCACGAGGCGCGGATCCGCACCATCTCCGGCGTCTACCGCGCCGAGTCGGGCGCCGCGCCCGGCGTCGAGCACACGCGGGAGCTGGTCGCGGCGTTCGAGCGGGCCGAGGGCCGCCGGCCGCGCATCCTCGTCGCCAAGATGGGGCAGGACGGCCACGACCGGGGCCAGAAGGTGATCGCCTCGGCCTTCGCCGACCTCGGCTTCGACGTCGACGTCGGCCCGCTCTTCCAGACGCCGGGGGAGGTCGCGCGGCAGGCCGTCGAGGCCGACGTGCACCTGGTCGGCGTCTCCTCGCTGGCGGCCGGGCACCTGACGCTGGTGCCGGCGCTGCGCGAGGAACTGGCGCGGGAGGGGCGGGAGGACATCGCGATCGTCGTCGGCGGCGTCGTGCCGCCCGGTGACGTGCCCGCGCTGCGGGAGGCCGGGGCGATGGCGGTCTTCCCGCCCGGCACGGTCATTCCCGACGCCGCGCGCGAGCTGCTGCGCGAGCTGGCGGCGAGCCTGGGCCACGACCTGTGACGGCCGTGGGTCACTCCCCCACTCCGCCGTTTCCCGAAACCGGGGCGGTGCCCTGGCCCCCGGGTGGGGGCGTGCGGGCCCACACCATGGGCATCGGAGGGGTCGCTGACGACGGCGCCCGACCCCCGGGTGGGGTGCCGGGGTG
>NZ_JBQQCA010000086.1:0-17479 GCF_052246635.1 Streptomyces sp. 6N223
CCCTTCGCCGCCCACACCCCGGCACCCCACCCGGGGCTGAACGCCATCGTCGAGTCCGGCTACGTCCCCAGGTAGCGCAGCACCGCCAGCACGCGCCGGCTGTAGCCCGCCGCAGCCGACAGGTCCAGCTTGTCGAAGATCGCGTTGATGTGCTTCTCCACCGCGCTCTGCGAGATGTGCAGCTGCCGCGCGATCGAGGCGTTGGCGTGCCCCGCCGCCATCGCCGCCAGCACCTCGCGCTCGCGGGCCGTCAGCCGCTTCAGCGGGTCGGCGTGGCTGCTGCGGGCCAGGAGCTGCCGCACCACCTCCGGGTCGAACGCCGTGCCGCCCGAGCCGACCCGCTCCAGCGCGTCGAGGAACTCGTCGACCTGCACGACGCGGTCCTTCAGCAGGTAGCCCACGCCCTCGGTCGCCGTCGTCAACAGCTCGGTGGCGTAGCGGCGTTCCACGTACTGCGAGAGCACCAGCACCCCGACGCCCGGCCAGCGGCGGCGGATCTCCAGCGCGGCGCGCAGCCCCTCGTCGGTGTGCGTGGGCGGCATCCGCACGTCCACCACGACGGCGTCCAGCGGCCTCGGCCCGGCCGCCGCCAGCGCGGCCAGCAGCGCCGGGGCGTCCCCGACCGAGGCGGCCACCTCGTGCCCCTCCTCCACCAGCAGGCGCTTCAGCCCTTCGCGCAGCAGCGTCGAGTCGTCGGCGAGCATCACGCGCACGGCAGCTCCGCGGTCACGACGGTGGGGCCCAGGGCGGGGCTGTCGACGCCGAACCGCCCGTCCAGCGCGGCCACGCGGCGGGCCAGCCCCAGCAGCCCGCCGCCCTCGGGATCGGCGCCGCCGCGGCCGTCGTCCGCCACGCGCACGACGAGGGTGACCCCCCGCCGCTCCGCGCTGACGTCGATCAGGCCGGCGCCGGAGTGCTTCACGGCGTTGGTGACGGCCTCGGCGGCGACGAAGTACGCCACCGCCTGCACGTCGGCCGGTGGCGGCGGTTCGCCCAGCCGGCAGGCGAGCCGCACCGGGATGCTGGTGCGTTCGGCGATCGTCTCCAGCGCCTGCGCGAGGCCGCCCTCGTCCAACGCCGCCGGGTAGACCCGCCAGGCGACCTCCCGCAGCTCCGACAGCGCCCGCTGCGACTCCTCGTGCGCCTGCCGCAGCAGCGCCGCCGCCTTCCCGGGATCGGCGGGCGCGGCGCGGCGGGCGCGACCCAGCAGCATGCCGAGGGCGACGAGCCGCTGCTGAACGCCGTCGTGCAGGTCGCGTTCGATGCGCCGCCGCTCCTGGTGCACGGCCGCGACCACCCCGGCGCGGCTGGCGGCCAGCTCGCCGATGCGGCGCTGGAGGGCCTGCCGCCCGCTGGGGCGCAGCAGGCGGCGGGCCAGCAGCTCGTCCAGCCGTGCCACGGCGTTGACGGCCGGGACGCACAGGAAGAAGAGGAAGACGCCGCTGGCGGCCGTGTACAGGACCTCGGCGACGTAGTCGACGGGAACGACGACCCACACCCACAGCGGGAGGGAGGCGTAGGCCACGCCCGCCAGGGCGCAGAACAGCACGACGCCGCCGAGCAGCCCGATGGGCCAGCGCAGCGCGAGGTACGCCAGGGGCCGGGCGCCGGGCGTCAGTGGCTCCTCCACGGGGTCCTCGCCGTACCAGGCGCGCATCCGGCGTCGCTCGACGCGGACCAGGCGGCGGGCGCCGGCGCGTGCCCGGGGCTCGGCCGCACCCCGGCCCGCCCGCCATCCCCGGGTGACCAGCAGCCACGGCCCGCCCACGGCGAGGTAGCCGAGCTCCGCGAGTGCGGCGAGGAAGCCGAGCAGGAGGCCCAGGGCGGTCCGGAGCCAGCGGGTCAGGAGGGCGCGCATCTCCGCCACGCTAGCCGAGCGGCGGCGCGGCCGGACTGCGGAAAACCGCAGGATGCGGCTGCGGCGGGCCGCAGCGGAGTGTGCGGCGGCCCTCATGTCGCGGGTGCGCGGGCGTTCCTACCGTCGTGGTCATGATCACGCTCATGACCACGGCCGCCTCCGGCGACGACGCGCACGCCCCGGCCGGCGGCGTCGCGGGCTGGGCCGCCGACCTGATGGACTCCCTCGGCGCGGTGGGCGCCGGGGTGGCGATCGCCCTGGAGAACCTCTTCCCACCGCTGCCGAGCGAGGTGATCCTGCCGCTGGCCGGATTCGCCGCGAGCCAGGGCAGGCTCAGCCTCCTGGCGGTGCTCGTCTGCACCACGGCCGGGTCGGTGCTCGGCGCCCTCGCGCTGTACGCCGTCGGCGCGCTGGTGGGCCGCGACCGCACGGTGGCGCTGGCCGCGCGGCTGCCGCTGGTGAAGGTGTCGGACGTGGAGCGGACCGAGGCGTGGTTCGCCCGTCACGGCACCAAGGCGGTCTTCCTCGGCCGCATGGTGCCGATCTTCCGCAGCATGATCTCGCTCCCGGCGGGCGTGGAGCGGATGCGGCTGCCCGCCTTCCTCGCCCTGACGACGGCGGGCAGCCTGCTGTGGAACGCCCTGTGGGTCGGCGCGGGCTATCAGCTCGGCGACCGGTGGCACCGGGTGTCCGACGTGGTGGGCACCTATTCCAAGGCCGTGCTGGCCGCCGCCGCCCTGGCCGTGGTCGGCTTCGCCGCGCTCCGCCTGCTGCGCGGCGGCCGGGGAGGCCACCGCGCCACGCGGCGGCCGTAGCCCTCTCAGCCGGGCAGCGTGATCTCTCGCCATCGGGCCCCGGCAGAATCCCGCGTACACCTCTCAGACGTGCGGCCGGTCCGGGGTGGTGGACACGAACTCTCCCGAGAGCCAAGCGAAAGCGACGTTCGCCTGCACCGCCTGCACCGCCTGCGGTCGTACCGAGCACGCCGATGTGAACGCGGCCCGCGTCATCAAGGCGGCGGGGCTCGCCGTCTCGGCCTGTGGAGACTTCGCCGCCGCGCGGTCTGCGCAGCAGGAACCCGTAGGCCGGGCGACCGGCCGAACCCGCGCGCGGCGCGCAGCGCTGCCCCTGGGAATCCCCCGCCTCCGACCGGGGAGGACACCAACAGGCCGTAAAGTACCGCTCCAGGCACGCTACGGAGGGGAAAGTACGGGGTATGGCTGAGGCGGCTGACGGACTGGCCGGGGTGGAGTCCTCGTCCGTCGTCCTCGTCGGCTGCCACGAGTACGCCACGCTCGAACCGCTCCCGGCCGTCGAGAACAACCTCAGAGGGCTGGCGCGGACCCTCACCGACCCCGAGGTGTGGGGCGTGTGGGAGGAGCGGGTGACCGTGCTGCGGCAGCCGGGCACCGACGCCGAGGTGCTGGACGCGCTGCGCGAGGCCGCCACGCGGGCCGAGGACACGCTGGTCGTCTACTACGCCGGCCACGGCCTGCTCGACCCCGTGGACCACGAGCTGTACCTGGCGCTGCCCGGCTCCCGCCTGACGGACCTTCACGTCGCCACGGCGCTCCGCTTCGACCTGGTGCGCCGCGTCTTCCTCGCCAGCCCGGCGTCGCGCAAGGTGCTGCTGCTGGACTGCTGCTACAGCGGCCGGGCCCTGGCAGGCGACATGGGCGCCGGCTCCGCGACCCTCGCCGCCCGCCTCCCGCAGATCGACGTGGCGGGCACCTGCCTGATCACCTCCTCCTCCGAGAACGTCACCGCCCTCGCCCCGCCCGGCGAGACGTACACGGCGTTCACCGGCGAGCTGCTGCGCACCCTGGAGCGGGGCGTTCCCGGCGCCGGCGAGCTGCTGGACATGCGGACGCTCTACGAGCACGTCTACGCCGAACTCCGCGCCCAGGCCCGCCCGTTACCGCAGCACCGCAGCCGCAACACCGCCGACCGGATCTGCATCGCCCGCAACCGCTCGGCGGGCCTGTCCCCCGGCGAGGCGGCCGTCGTCGAGCCGTTGGCCCTGGGCGCGGCGCTGGAGCTGCCGCCGCCCCCTCCGCCGCCGCCCGAGACCGCCGCCCGCGCCTCCCTCCGGTGGCCGCCGCCCGGCATGGCGGACGGCGTCCCGGACTGGAGCCGCACCCCCAGCAGGTGGAACAGCCTGTCCCTCCACGCCCCCGGCGTGCTGCTCGACCTGCGCCACCTCGTGGACGAGCTGCTGGCCGCCGCCGGTCCCGTCCCGGTGACCGTGCTCTCGGGCCCGCACGGCTCGGGCAAGACCGCGGCGCTGGAGCACGCCGCCGCCCACTGCGTCGCGCGCAAGGTGCCGCTGGCGCAGGCCGGCCGCCAGGTCCCTCCGGCCCGGGAGCCGGCGAACATCCGCCAGCTCCTCACCGCCATCAGCAAGCCCCTCGTCGCCGGCTTCATGCGCCCGCTGCCCGCGTTCGACCGGCTGAACATCGCGCTGAGCGCCGCCCTCGCCCGCGTCCCCGCCACGGGGCGCGCGGGCTCCGCCATGGCGCGGGAGCTGTTCGACCCCGGCGCCCGGCACGCGCAGCACAAGCGGGAGTTCCTGCCGTGGTTCTCCGGCGGGCTTCCCGGCGCCGCCTCCGCCGAGCCGCTGGACGTCCTGGTGGAGCTGAACGGCCGCCCCGACAGCCCGGCCGCCCGCCGCCTGCTGTGCCGGGCGTTCCTCGCCGACCTGCGCGCCTTTCACGCCGAACGCCGCAAGCGCTACGTGGTGCTGCTGGACAACGCCGACGCCCCGGTGCGCGCCGCGCTCCTCGACGAGCTGATACTCGCCTCCCGCGCCGAGCCCGGCGGCCTCGGCGGCCTGCTGGTCATCGCTGCCAGCAGCGCGGAGCTGGGCACCTGGAGCCGGACGGCGACGGTCGCCGACGCCCACGACAGGACCCCGCTCGCCCAGGCCGGCTACGCCGACACGTGGGCCGGGAGGGACTGGTACACGGTGGTCATGCGCGGCCTGTCCGAGGCGGAGTCCGCCCTCGTCTCCCGCCCCGACCTGCCGGTACGCCGCCTCGCCGGCGACCACTACGGCGGAACGCGGCTGCTGAGCCACTACCCGTACGGGGCCACCACCTCCACGCTCGCGCACTGGTTCGCCGACGACTCCTCCCGCCCCAACCGGGCCGACCGGGAGCTGCACTGGCTGCTGCGCGGCGACGTCACCGAGGCGGAGGTCCACACCCTCTCCCTCGTCGCGGGCGTGTGGGGACCCGACTTCCGCTGGAGCGACCTCAGCGACGAGGGCGGCGAACTCCTCCGCGGCGCCGGATCGCTGCGCGTGCGCCTGCGGCAGCGGCTGTGGGTGAAGGAGGAGGCGCACCCCGCGCTGCACCCCTGGCTGCACACCCTCCTGCTGCGCCGCCTCGCCGCCGACCGGGCCGGCCCGCCCCCGGACCCCGAGGGCCTGCCGGGTCCCGCCACGGCCGCCGCCAACGACGGCTGGACCTGGGCCCACACCGCCGGCCAGGAGATCGGCCGCCGCCGGCGCCACGCCATACGCCGCCTCTACCACGTCCTCGCCCTGGGCGACGTCCGCACCGTGGTGCGCCACCTGAGGGCCCGCTGGGAGCAGGACCCCTCGTCCGTGGCCTGGCTCGCCGAACTCGACCGCATCGCCGCCGCCCCCCAGCGCGTCATCGGCCACAACTCCTACGCCGAGCCCCACGCCACCCTCTCCACCATGACCGAGCCCGCCAACGCCCTCGACGAGCCCGACCGCACCCTCTGGCGCCTGGTCTGCGCCCGCACCCTGCTGGCGAGCCCCCTCCACGACCCCGCCGGCGAGCTGCGCCCCTTCGTCGCCGAGCAACTCCGCGAACTGGGCCGCCACACCCCGGGCGGCTACCGCGACTACTTCGACGAGGCCGAGCGCTACGACCGGCCCCGGGGCTAGGTTCGCCGTCGGCGCCGGAGGGCCTCAGCGCGACGAGGGTGACGAGGGCGGCTCGGCCTCGTTCGGGATCGCGCCCCCGAAACGCCGGTCGCGCGAGGCGTACTCCGCGCACGCGTCCCACAGGTTCCGCCGGTCGAAGTCGGGCCAGAGCACGTCCTGGTAGACCATCTCGGCGTAGGCGGACTGCCAGATCAGGTAGTTGGAGGTGCGCTGCTCGCCGGACGGCCGCAGGAAGAGGTCCACGTCCGGCATGTCGGGAAAGTACATGTAACGCGCCAGGACGCGCTCGTTGACCCGCGAGGCGTCCAGGCGCCCGGCCTGCACGTCGGCGGCCAGCCGCGCCGCCGCGTCGGCGATCTCCGCCCGCCCCCCGTAGTTGACGCACATGTACAGCGTCATCGCGTGGTTGTCCCGCGTCCGCTCCTCGGCGTACTGCAGCTTGCGGATCACCGAACGCCACAGCCGCGGCTCGCGCCCCGCCCAGCGGATGCGCACCCCCATGGCGTCCAGCTCCTCCGTGCGGCGGTCGATGACGTCGCGGTTGAAGCCCATCAGGAACCGCACCTCGTCCGGCGAGCGCCGCCAGTTCTCCGTGGAGAAGGCGTAGAGCGAGAGGTTGGGGATGCCCAGCTCCAGGCAGCCCTTGACGACGTCGAGCACCACCGCCTCGCCGACCTTGTGCCCCTCGGTCCGCGGCAGGCCGCGCTGCTTGGCCCAGCGGCCGTTGCCGTCCATCACGATCGCCACGTGGCGCGGGATCAGCTCGCCCGGCAGCTTCGGCGGCCGGGCGCCCGAGGGGTGCGGGTCCGGGGCGCGGTACTCGCGGCGCTCGGAACGCTGCCGGGACGTGCGAGAGAACGTGCCACGCCGGGCCATGGTGCTGCTCCATCTGGGTGGGGTGGGATCCTGCCGCCGAGCGTATCCCGGTCAGGTCTTCTCCACGAACCGCAGGGACCGCAGCCCCCGTTCCAGATGCCAGTGCAGGTACGCCGACACCAGGCCGCTGCCCTCGCGCACGTGCCGGGCCTCGGCGCCCTCGGCCGTCTCCCAGTCCCCCGTCAGCAGCGCCCCCAGCAGCCGCAACGCCTCCGGGGACGGCACGACGCTGCCCGGCACCCGGCAGTCGCCGCACGTCGCGCCGCCCGCCGCGACCGAGAAGAAGCGGTTCGGGCCCGGCAGGCCGCAGCGGGCGCAGTCGTCGAAGCTGGGCGCGTAGCCGCCGACGGCCAGCGAGCGCAGCAGGAACGCGTCCAGCACCAGGCCCGGGGCGTGCTCCCCGGCGGCGAGCGCGCGCAGGCCGCCGACGAGGAGCAGGTACTGCTGGACGTTCGGCTCGCCCTCGTGGTCGGTGAAGCGCTCCGCCGTCTCCAGCATCGCCGTGCCCACGGTGTAGCGGGCGTAGTCGTCGACGATGTTCCGGCCGTACGGGCGGATCGTCTCGGTCTGGGTGCACAGCGGCAGGCCGCGCCCGACGAGCTGGCTGCCGCGCGCGAAGAACTGCACGTCGACGTGGCTGAAGGGCTCAAGACGCGCCCCGAACTTCGACTTGGTGCGCCGCACCCCGCGCGCCACCGCCCGCACGCGGCCGTGCCCGCGCGTGAGCAGCGTGATGATCCGGTCCGCCTCCCCCAGCTTCTGGGTGCGCAGCACGATGCCGTCGTCCCGGAACAGACTCATGCGGTCATTCTCGCGTAGTAGAGCTCCCCGGGCTTGAGGTCGTCGGCGCCCGCGTAAAGCTCGCTGACGGTGACGAAGTCGTAGCCGTCGTCGGCGAGGGCGTCGAGGATGGCGGGCACGGCGGCCACGGTGGTGGCGTGGATGTCGTGCATGAGGACGATCGCGCCGGGCCGAACGCCGCCGAGCACGGCGTTGGTCACGTGCGCGGTGTCGCGGTACTTCCAGTCCTCGGTGTCGACGCTCCACAGGATCAGCGGCATGCCCATCCTCCTGCCCATGTCCCGCACGACGGCGTTGTGCGCGCCGTACGGGGGACGGAGGAGCCTCGGCGCCTCGGCGTCGCCGGTCGCGTCCCGGATCGCCTGCCCGGTGCGGTCGAGCTCGGCCCTGACCTCGCCGGGCGCGAGCCGGGTGAGGTCGGGGTGGCTCCAGGAGTGGTTGCCGATCTCGTGTCCCTCGTCGCGCTGGCGGCACACGAGCGCGGGCCGGGCGGCGGCGTTCCGCCCGACGTCGAAGAAGGTGGCGCGGGCGCGGCGCGCGGCGAGCTCGTCGAGGAGCCGACCGGTGTGGGGACCGGGGCCGTCGTCGAATGTCAGTGCGACAGGCTTCACAGCGGCGCAGTGTACGCGCCGCGTGCGCGCCGTGAACGCGCGTACGGCGTCCGCACCAGCCCGGCGAGGCGGTGACGCTGCCGCACGAGGGCGAACCATCAGCGGCCGGGGTGGGTGCTGTCGAGGACCCGGACGGCCACCGGCTCGTGCTGTGCGGGCGTACGTGGTCCAACGGTCACGGTCCGCGAGGCTAGCCCGCGCAGCCTGGGAGGAAGAGCCGCATGCGCGTCGGGTCCTCGGCCTCGACGGAGACCGGCCGGCCCCAGTGGGCGCTGAGGCGGTGCGCGACGGCGACCAGTCGGCGGCGATCCTCCGGCGTGTAGGCGGGGAAACGCGCCCAGCCCTGGTCCGCGATGGCGTTGCCGAGCTCGTTGAACAGCACGGCCTGGACGCGGCGTTCCTCCTCGTCGGTCAGCGGCGTGGGGGCGTCCGCCGCGGGCAGCGGCCTGAGGTTGTAGAGCTCTCGCGTCATGGGATCGAGGCTATCGGCGCCCGCGTGCGGGTGTGGTCGCGCGCGGTGGGCGCCGTGCGGGCGGTGACCACCATCACGGCGAGGCCGAGAAGCACGACCGCGGCGCCCACGTACAGCGGCGCGGTGTAGCCCAGGCCCGCGCTGATCGCCAGGCCGCCGAGCCAGGCGCCCAGCGCGTTGCCGACGTTGGACGCGGAGACGTTGGCGCTGGCGGCCAGCGGCGCGCCGCCGGCGGCGTCGGTGACGCGGGTGATCATGCCGGGGACGCTGGCGAAAAGCCGAAGACGCCCATCAGGAAGATCAGGACCACCGAGGCGACCCGTCCCTCGGCCAGCAGCCCGAACGCCGCGAGCGTGGCGGCGAGTCCCGCGAGGGACGCGATCAGCGTGCGGTCGCGGTCGCGGTCGGCCGCGCGGCCCCCGGCGACGTTGCCGATCACCAGGCCGCTGCCGTAGACGACGAGCAGCCAGGCGACGTCGGTCTCGGAGAAGCCGGTGACCTCGGTGAAGGTGTACGCGATGTAGCTGAACGCCCCGAACATGCCGCCGTAGCTGAGGGCGGTGGCGGCGAGGGTCAGCCAGACCTGCCGGGAGCGGAAGGCGCGCAGTTGGGGGCGCAGCCCGGCCGTCCGGTGCTCCTCGTCCACGGCGCCCGCCCAGGCCGGGACCCACACGGCGATGGCCGCCAGCGCCAGGACGCCGATCCCGGTGATCGCCCAGAACGTCGCGCGCCAGCCCCAGCGTTCGCCGACGAGGGCGCCGAAGGGCACGCCCAGCACGTTCGCGACCGTCAGCCCGGCGAACATCACCGCCACCGCGCGCGAGGCCCGCTCGGGCGGGACCAGGCGCCGGGCGACGAGCGAGCCGATGCCGAAGAAGGAGCCGTGGCACAGGGCAGCGACGATCCGGCCGAGCATCGCCATGGCGTACGTGGGCGCGACGGCGGACAGCAGGTTGCCGAGGACGAACAACGCCACCAGCCCGACGAGGACGGCCTTGCGGGGCATGCGGGTCGTGGCGGCGGTCAGCAGGATCGCGCCGATCGCGACGCTCAGGGCGTATCCGGAGATGAGCCATCCGGCCGCGGCCTCGGAGACGTCCAGGCTGTGGCTCACCTGGGGCAGCAGGCCCGCGATCACGAACTCGGTCAGGCCGATCCCGAAGCTGCCGAGGGCGAGCGCGACCAGGCCGGCTGGCATCCGCCGCGCGGCCCCGCCCTGTCCGATGTTCACGCAAACATCATGCGGGGCGGTCACGGTCCGCTGATCAGTGGCGTTGGTCACAGCGCCACTGATCCGGGCGGGGGGTTGGTAGACACCGCTAGGAGTTCGTTGAGGGGAAGAGGAGGACACGTGGCGGTGAGAGGGATGCGCGCCGCGCTCGCGGCGGGGCTCGGGCTGTTACTCGCCCTCGGCGGCGGCGCCGGGAGCGCGCAGGCCACGCCCGGCTCGGGCGTGACGGCGACCACGCTGGCCGAGTGGAGCGCGGGCGGGAAGGACTACGTCCTGCGGGAGATCACGGTGGCGCCCGGCGGGAGCACGGGGTGGCACTACCACGACGGGACGCTCTACGGGTGGGTCGCGAGCGGCACGCTGACGCACAACGCCGCCGACTGCTCGGTCGACGGCGTGTACGACGCGGGCGAGCTCGTCGTCGAGCCGGCCGGGGCCGGCAACGTCCACCTCGGGCGGAACCTGGGCTCGGCGCCCGTGGTGCTGGAGGTGCTGTACGTCCTGCCGGACGGCGCGCCGCTGGGGAACGACGCGCCGGATCCGGGGTGCGGATTCGGCTGACGCCCAAGCCGGTCAAGGCGATGGTCGATCCGGGCGGTGCCGGGATCGGGAGGATGACCGCTGGCAGCCGTCAGCCGGGGGCGGGGGCTGGGCCGCCCGGCGTGACCAGGCCCGACTCGTAGGCGGTGATGACGAGTTGGGCCCGGTCGCGGGCGGCGAGCTTGCCCATGATGCGGCTGACGTGCGTCTTGGCCGTCAGCGGCGAGAGGCCGAGGGTCTCGGCGATCTCGGCGTTGTTCAGGCCGCGGGCGACGAGGGTGAGGACCTGGCGTTCGCGCTCGGAGAGGGTGGCCAGGGCGGGCGGGGTGGCGTCGGCGGGCGGGGGCGTGGGGGCGCGCAGGGCGCGGGCGATGAGGCGGGCCGTGGGGCCCGGGGAGAGCAGGGCCTCGCCCGCGGCCACGGTGCGGATGGCGTCGAGGAGTTCGGCGGGCCTGGTGTCCTTGACCAGGAAGCCGGAGGCGCCGGCGCGCAGCGCCTCCACGACGTGCTCGTCGGTGTCGTACGTGGTCAGCACCAGGACCCGCACCCCGGCCAGGTCCTCGTCGGCGGCGATGCGGCGGGTGGCCTCGATGCCGTCGAGGTCGGGCATGCGGATGTCCATGACGATGAGGTCGGCGCGGGTGGTGCGGGCGAGCTCGACGGCCTCGCGGCCGGTGCCGGCCTGGCCGACGACGGCCATGCCGGGGGCGGACTCGACGAGCATGGCGAAGGCGGAGCGGACCAGGGTCTGGTCGTCGGCGAGGAGGACTCTGATGTCGGTGTCGGTCATGCCTGCTCTTCGATCTCCTCAGTCTCCTGAGGCTCCTGAGTCTCCTCGGTTTCCTCGGTTTCCTCGATGGCGGCGACGGCGGGGAGTTGGGCGGTGACGGCGAAGCCGGGGGCGTCGTCGCGCGGGGCGGCGGTGAGGGTGCCGCCGATGCTGCGGGCGCGTTCGCGCATGCCGGTGATGCCGAAGCCGGGCTCGGCGTTGGAGACGGCGCCCGTGCCGTCGTCGACGATGCGGAGGTGGAGCGCGGCGCCCTGCCGGCGTATCGACACGTCGATGATGACGTCGGGCCCGGCGTGGCGGACGGCGTTGGTCAGCGCCTCCTGCACGATGCGGTACGCCGCCGCGCCGGTGACCGGCGGGACCGGGCCGGTAGCGGGGTCCAGGGACAGCGTCACCTTGGCGCCGGCGGCCTCGGACGCGCGGACCAGGCCGGGGATGCCGTCGAGGTCGGGCAGCGGGTCGTGGGCGCCGCCGTCGGGTTCGTCGCCGCGCAGCACCTGGAGGGTGGTGCGCAGCTCGGCGCGGGCGTCGCGGCAGGTCTCGGCGATGCTGTCCAACGCCTCGGCGAGGGCGGCGCGGTCGAGGCGTTCGGGGTCGGCGATGAGGATGTGGGAGGCGACGGAGGTCCGTACGCCGATGAGGGTGATGCTGTGGGCGAGCAGGTCGTGCAGGTCGCGGGCGATGCGCAGGCGTTCCTCGGCGACGCGGCGCGCGGCCTCCTCCTCGCGGGTGCGTTCGGCCCGCTCGGCGCGCTCGCGGATGGCGGCGATGTACTGGCCGTGCCAGCGCACGGCCTCGCCGAGCACGATGGAGAGCAGCACCCAGCCGGAGATCCGCAGCACCTCCACGCCGCTCCCGGCGTCCTGGGTGATGAAGACGAGGGCGACGGAGGCCATGACCCCGCAGGCCAGCGCCATGCTGCGCCGCATCGGACCGACGGCGGCAACCGAGAAGAGGGCGAGCCCCGTGGCCAGCAGCGGTGCGATGTGGGAGTAGTCGAGCAGGTGGTAGAGCAGCACGACGCAGAAGTGCGCGGCGAGCACCGTCAGCGGCCTGCGGCGTCGCCAGCGCAGGGGCAGCACCGCGCCCGCGAGCAGGAGCCAGCCGGTCAGGTCCAGCTCCCTGCCGACCGGCTCGGCGACGACCGCCTCCAGCGCGCAGAACGCGCCGACCACGGCGGCGATGATCGTGTCGCGCCGCAGGACACGGGCCCCCCGTTCGCCCGTGTCCTGCGGTCGTATGAGTGCCCTCACCATCCCGCCATCATCGGGTACCGGCATCCGGCTTGCGGGAGAGGGGGCCGGGCGACCACACGCGGCGGCCCAGCAGCCAGCTCGCGGCGGTGACGATGTAGGTGCGGACCAGGAAGGTGTCGAGCAGCACGCCGACCGCGACGACGAAGCCGATCTCGATCATGATCACCATGGGCATCGACATCAGCACCGCGAAGGTGGCCGCCAGCACGATCCCGGCGGAGGCGATGACGCCGCCCGTGGTGCGCAGCGCGGTGAGCGCCGCCTGGCGCGTCTCCATTCCGTTCAGGTTCTCCTCGCGCATCCGGTGCATCAGGAAGATGCCGTAGTCCACGCCGAGGGCTACGCCGAAGACGAAGGTGATCAAGGCCATCGACTGGTCGATGCCCTCGAAGCCGAAGACGTCGGAGAACAGCAGGCCGCCCAGGCCCATGGCCGCGCCCCAGGAGGCGACGACGGCGGCGAGCAGGATCACCGGGGCGGTGACGCTGCGCAGCAGGGCTATGAGGATCAGCAGCACGGCGCCGAGGACGAGGGGGATGACGAGCATCCGGTCGTCGGTGTTGGTGCTGGCGAGGTCCATCTGCTGGGCCGTGGAACCGCCGACCAGCGCCTGGGCGCCGTCGACGGCGGCCAGGTCCTCGCGCAGCGCCTCGATGGTCGCCTTCTCGCCGTCGGACTCGGGCGGGTCGGCGGCGAAGACGTTGATCTCGGTCCAGCCGTCGGCGCTGCGGGCCGTCTGGACGTCGGCGACGCCCTCGTGGGCGCGGGCGGCGTCGAGGACGGCGTCGGCGTGGTCGCTGCGCGCCATGACCGCGATGGGCTGGGCGCTCTGCTCCGGGTACGCCTCGGCCAGGTGCTCCAGGGCGGTGATGGACTCGGGGGTGTCGACGAAGGTGTCCTCGCTGCTGATCGTGCCGGGCATGTTGAGGTTGCCCAGGGCCAGCGCGCCCATCAGCGCGACGCCGCCGGCGAGGATGGCGACGGGGCGGCGGGTGATCGTGCCGCCCACACGCGCGAAGTAGCCGCGCTTGGCCTCGATGCCCTCGCTGCCGTAGGCGGGGATGAAGGGCCAGAACACGCGCCGTCCGCACAGCACCAGCACGGCCGGAAGCAGGGTCATCATCACCACCAGCGAGCAGACGATGCCCGCGACGCCGACCGGGCCGAGGCCGGCGGTGCTGTTGAGGTCGGCGGCCATGAGGCAGAGGAGGCCGGCGGAGACGGTCGCGGCGGAGGCCAGCAGCGCCGGGCCGCAGCCGCGGACGGCGCGGAGCATCGCGTCGTAGGGGCGCTCGTGGCGGCGCAGCTCCTCGCGGTAGCGGGCGACCAGGAGCAGGGCGTAGTCGGTGCCGGCGCCGAAGATCAGCACGCTCATGACCGCGCTGTTCATGCCGTTGACGGTGACGTCGAACATCTCGACCAGGCCGTAGACCAGCGCCCTGGAGGCCATGACGGCGACGCCGACGCAGATGAGGGGGAGCAGCCACAGCATGGGGCTGCGGTAGGTGAGGATCAGGAGGATCGCGACGATGGCGGCGGTGGTCATCATCAGGGTGCCGTCGATGGAGGAGAAGACCTCGTCGTTGTCCAGTTCCAGGCCGCCGTAGCCGCCGACCAGCACGTTCAGGCCGTCGGGGAGGCCCTCGGCGACGCGCTCGCGGATGTCGCCGACGGCCTCGAGGCGCTCCTCCTGATTGGCGAGCCCGCCGATGACGACCGGGTACATCTCGGTGGTGCCGTCGGCGGAGGGGATGCCCTGCGGGGGCGCGTCCCCGGTGAGCTCGTAGGTGGCGGCGATGTCGGCGACCTGGGCGCGGGCCGCCTGGCGGTCGGCGTCGGTGAGGCCGTCGTCGCGCTCGTAGACCAGGATCAGCTCGGCGGCCTCGCCGCCGGGGAGGCGCTTCTCCAGCTCCACGACCTGGGTCGAGTCGGCGCTCTCGGGCAGGTAGTCGACGGTCTCGTTGGTCTGGACGTCCTCCAGCTTGCCGCCGAGGGGCCCGGCGATGGCGAGCACGCCGACCCAGACGGCGAGGATCCCCCACAGTATGGCCCGGCGGCGGCCGGGCGGGGGTGCGGGTGGGCGTTCGGGCGGGGGAGCCTGGCGGCCCGGCCCGGTCTCGACGGTTACGGCTCCCATGTGGGGCTCCTTTGTCGTCTTCCGAGAATCGTGATCCCAGGCTCCCGTCCGGGAAGGGCCGGTTCGTCGGCCGCCGGAGCGAACTCGGCGTTACTGCGGGCGGCGGTGCGGGAGGGGCGTTACTCCCCGGGGAGTACACCCGTGGGGGCGGCCGGGGCCGCGGCCGTGCAGGCCCATGCGGCGTCTCGCATGGTGATACGGGGGCGGCGGGGCGGGCGGGACGCGGGGTAGGGTGTGCGGGCGATGCGTTTCGGGATCCTGCTCCTTAGCCGCCGCGGCGAGGGTCTGTAGTCACCAGGCCGACCCCCTCCCCGCGGAGTTCGGCGCTGCCGTCGGCCCAGTCACGACAGACCAGACCGACAGCCACCGAAGGCGAGGAGACCCAGACGCCATGAATACGCCCGCGCGCCCCACCGCCCCCACCCCGCAGACCGCCGCCACCGTGCGCCAGCGGCCCTCCGGAATGCCGGTCCACCGGTACCGGCCCTTCGAGGCGGTGGACATCCCCGACCGCACCTGGCCCGGCCAGCGCGTCACCAAGGCCCCCCGCTGGCTGTCCACCGACCTGCGCGACGGCAACCAGGCCCTGATCGACCCGATGTCGCCGGCCCGCAAGCGCGCCATGTTCGACCTGCTGGTACGCATGGGCTACAAGGAGATCGAGGTCGGCTTCCCCTCGTCCGGGCAGACGGACTTCGACTTCGTGCGCTCCATCATCGAGGAGGGCGCGATCCCGGAGGACGTGACGATCTCGGTGCTGACGCAGGCGCGCGAGGAGCTGATCGAGCGGACGGTGGAGTCCATCGTCGGCGCCCCCCGGGCCACGGTGCACCTGTACAACGCCACGGCGCCGACCTTCCGCCGCGTGGTGTTCCGGGGCGGCCGGGCGGAGGTCAGGCAGATCGCGGTGGACGGCACCCGGATGGTGATGAAGTGCGCCGAGAAGCTGCTGGATGACCGGACCGTCCTCGGCTACCAGTACAGCCCGGAGATCTTCACCGACACCGAGCTGGACTTCGCGCTGGAGGTCTGCGAGGGCGTGATGGACGTCTGGCAGCCGGGCGAGGGCCGCGAGATCATCCTCAACCTGCCGGCGACGGTGGAGCGTTCCACGCCGTCCACGCACGCCGACCGGTTCGAGTGGATGGGGCGCAACCTGTCGCGGCGGGAGTTCGTGTGCCTGTCGGTGCACCCGCACAACGACCGGGGCACGGCCGTGGCCGCGGCCGAGCTGGCGCTGATGGCCGGGGCCGACCGGGTGGAGGGCTGCCTGTTCGGGCAGGGCGAGCGGACCGGCAACGTCGACCTGGTGACGCTGGGGATGAACCTCTTCTCCCAGGGCATCGACCCGATGATCGACTTCTCGGACATCGACGAGATCCGCCGCACCTGGGAGTACTGCAACCAGATGGAGGTACACCCCCGCCACCCGTACGTGGGCGACCTCGTCTACACGGCGTTCTCCGGCTCCCACCAGGACGCCATCAAGAAGGGCTTCGAGGCCATGGAGGCCGAGGCCGCCGGGCGCGGGGTGCCGGTGGAGGAGCTGACCTGGGACGTGCCCTACCTGCCGATCGACCCCAAGGACGTCGGCCGCTCCTACGAGGCGGTCATCCGCGTCAACTCCCAGTCGGGCAAGGGCGGCGTGGCGTACGTGCTGAAGACCGAGCACCACCTGGACCTGCCGCGGCGGATGCAGGTGGAGTTCTCCCGGATCATCCAGGAGAAGACGGACGCGGAGGGCGGCGAGATCACGCCCGGGCAGATCTGGCGGGCGTTCGAGGACGAGTACCTGCCGACGGGCGCCCCCGGCGAGGGCTGGGGGCGGATCGCGCTGCGGGAGGCACAGGCCTCCACGACGGTCGACGGCAAGGACGAGCTGACGGTCGAGGCCGTGGTGGACGGCGCCGAGGTGCCGCTGCGGGGCACGGGGAACGGGCCGCTGGCGGCGTTCTTCGACGCGCTGGAGGCGGCGGGCGTGGTCGGCGAGGAGGTGCGGCTCCTGGACTACGTCGAGCACACGATGAGCGAGGGCGCCGGATCGAAGGCGGCGGCGTACATCGAGTGCGCGGTCGGGGACCGGGTGCTGTGGGGCGTCGGCATCGACGGCAACATCGTGCGGGCCTCCCTGAAGGCCGTGGTCTCGGCCGTCAACCGCGCGGCGCGGCGTTAGGGAGGTGGGCTGTCCGGCCCCGGGAGTTTGCCGCGCTTTGTACTGACGCACTACTGACGCCGCCGGGGAAGTGTGGTTAACATCACGCCCACGGCAAGGTGGCCAGTGGATGACGGAGGTACGGCGTGGTGCGCTCCAGGGGCCGGGGCGGCTTCAGGCCAGGGTTTCTGTCGAAGGCAGCGGGCGTCCGTACGGCGTGGCGCGCCATCGACGACGGCGAGTTCTTCTGTTCGGGCTGCGGCGGGGACCGCAGCTACCAGCTTCTGGCGGGCAGGCGGCGGCTGACCGTGCTG
This sequence comes from Streptomyces sp. 6N223, assembly GCF_052246635.1. Taxonomy (NCBI): domain Bacteria; kingdom Bacillati; phylum Actinomycetota; class Actinomycetes; order Kitasatosporales; family Streptomycetaceae; genus Streptomyces; species Streptomyces sp. 6N223. The sequence goes on from NZ_JBQQCA010000086.1 coordinate 16,955, forward strand.
GGCGTTCCGGTGCTGCCGCGCGGCCCGGCCGATCCGGTGGTGGAGTGCGCCTCGTGCCACGGCCACTTCCCGGTGGTGGACCTGGAGCGGCCGACGACGACGCGACTGGCCGGGCTGCTGCGGGACGCGGTGCACACCATCGCGCTTGCGGTGCTCGGCGTCGGCGGGGGCGAGCGGGTCACGGCGCGCCGCGCGGCGGTGGCGTCGGTGCGGGCCGCGGGCTTCCCCGACTGCACGGAGGAGCGGCTGCTGACGCTGCAGGCCGCGCTGTGGGCGGGGAACGGCTCCGCCGCGACGCGCAGGCTGGACCCGGAGTCGTGGGAGGTGCTGAGCGCGCTGGCGCCGCACCTGGCGGAGCCGGGCCGGGAGGGCCTGCTGCTGCACGGGGCGCGCGTGGCCTTAGCGGACGGGCCGTACCGGCCGGGCGAGCGCGAGGTGCTGGCGGCGATCGGCGCGGCGCTGCGGCTGCCTCCAGCGGAGACGCGCCGCGTTCTTGTCGCGGCCGCGACGGCGAGCGGCGCGTAG
>NZ_JBQQCA010000087.1:0-16891 GCF_052246635.1 Streptomyces sp. 6N223
CCACCGCCGCACGGTGGAAGGGGAACGGCCGATTCGTTCTGCGAACTCGCCGATCCGGTACATGCTGATCACCGTAGATAACTCTGGGCAGCAGTAGGCAAGAATCAGCCACTAGACCTCTCCTCCTGAAACAAACAGCGAAGCAGCAGGCAATCCACCGAGAGAGGAGAGGAGGGGCGAAGGTGGCAGCGGCCAATCTCAACTTCACCATCGACCGCAGCAGTCCCGTACCGCTGTACTTCCAGCTCTCGCAGCAGCTCGAAGAGGCCATAGAGCAGGGCAAGCTGCTGCCGGGCACCCTCCTGGGCAACGAGATCGAGCTGGCCGGCCGCCTCGGCCTGTCCCGCCCCACCGTCCGCCAGGCCATCCAGGCCCTGGTCGACAAGGGCCTGCTGGTCCGCCGGCGGGGCGTGGGCACCCAGGTCGTCCACAGCCAGGTGCGCCGACCGCTCGAACTCTCCTCTCTCTACGACGACCTGGAGGCCGCCGGGCAACGCCCCGCCACCCGCGTCCTGCGGGTCGCCGTCATCCCGGCGACGGCCGAGGTCGCCGCCGCCCTCGGCATCGCGGAGGGCATCGACGTCCGCCTCATCGAACGCCTCCGCCTCACCCACGGCGAACCCATCGCCCGCATGCGCAACTTCCTCCCCCTCAAGCCCCTCGACCCCACCCAGGAGGAGCTGGAGTCCACCGGCCTCTACCGCCTCATGCGCAACGCCGGCACCACCCTCCACAGCGCCCGCCAGTCCATCGGCGCCCGCACCGCCACCCCCGACGAGGCCGCCCTCCTCGCCGAGCCCGACGGCGCGCCCCTGCTGACCATGCAGCGCACGGCGTTCGACGACACCGGCCGGGCCGTGGAGCACGGTAACCACCTCTACCGCGCCTCGCGCTACACCTTCGAGCTCCAGCTCCTGATCCGGAACTGACGAGGAACTGACGGGCCGCCGCGGCCACGACGCCGCGTACCGGACCCGCTTCCGGTTGTTCTCGACCGGGTACAGCGGCATCCCTAGGGCCGTCTGGACTTCGCGATGACGGTCTTCTCGCGCGAGTCGAGCAGCTCGCCGTCCCGGTACAGCAGCACCCGGTCGGTGCGGGGCACCGCGTGGGCCGTGGCGCCCGGCAGGGCCTCCGTGTCCTCGTCGACGACGAGCTGGACGAGGCCGGCGGCCGTGGTGAGGGTCACGAGCTGCGTGGCGCCCAGGTTCTCGACCACGCTGATCTCGCCGCGGAGGGAGCCGGGGGCCGGCGCGGGTGCGTACCGGACGTACTCGGGGCGGATGGCGTAGGTGACCGGCTCGCCCTCGGTGAGGTGGGGGGCGAGGCCGGGCGGGGTGGGAAGGATCGTGCCGCCCACGTCGATGCCGTCTGCGTGGGCGGTGCCGTCGAGGAGGTTCATCGGGGTGGAGCCGATGAAGGAGGCGACGAAGGTGTTGGCGGGGCGGCGGAAGACGGCCGTCGGGGTGCCGAGCTGGCGGATGCGGCCGCGTTCCATGACGGCGATGCGGTCGGCCAACGCCAGGGCCTCGGCCTGGTCGTGGGTGACGAAGATGGTGGTGACGCCCAGCTCGCGCTGGAGGCGTTTGAGGAAGGTGCGGGCCTCCAGGCGCATCCGGGCGTCGAGGTTGGACAGCGGCTCGTCGAAGAGGAAGACCTGGGGGTGGCAGGCCATGGCGCGGGCAAGCGCCGCGCGCTGCTGCTGGCCGCCGGAGAGCTGGGCGGGGCGGCGGGCGAGGTGGTCGCCGAGGCCGAGTTCGGCGGCGGTCTCGGCGGCCTTGGCGCGGCGTTTCGGCTTGGGGACCCTCTGGATGCGGAGGGGGTAGGCGATGTTGTCGGCGACCGTCATGTGGGGGAAGAGGGCGTAGTCCTGGAAGACCATGGCGACGTTCCGGCGTCCGGGCGGGAGCGGGGTGACGTCCCGGCCGCCGAGGTGGATGGTGCCCGAGGTCGCGGTTTCGAGACCGGCGATGGTGCGGAGGAGGGTCGTCTTGCCGCAGCCGGAGGGGCCGAGGAGGGCAAAGAACTCCCCGTCGTGGATGGTCAGGTCGATGCCCTCCAACGCCCGGACGCCGCGGCCCGAGCCGGGGTAGACCTTGGTGAGTGCGGCCAGTTCGATCGCGGCCATCAGCGTTTGATTCCTCCGTGGAAGCGGAAGCCGTAGCGGGAGCTGACGAGCACGAACATCAGCACCACGGGCAGGGAGTACAGCAGCGAGAAGCTGGAGATGAGGGCCAGGTCGGGCTGCCCGCCCTCGGTGTAGAAGGTGTACATGACGACGGCCGCTGGGGACTTCTCCGGGTCGCGCAGGAGCAGGAAGGGGATCAGGAAGTTCCCCCACACCTGCGCGACGGACCACACGGCGATGGTGGCCAGGCCGGGGCGGACGAGCGGGACCACCAGGTGGGCCACGATCTGGAGCGGGGAGGCGCCGAAGACCTGCGCGGACTCCTCGTACGAGCGCGGCATGCCGTCCATGAAGTCCTTCAGGATGAAGATGGCGCTGGGCAGCAGGCCGCCGGAGAGGACCAGGATCACGCCGAGCTGGGAGTCGATCAGGTTGAGTTCGTAGGCGAGGTTGAAGAGGGGGACCATCGCCGCCGTGCCGGTGACGATCGACGACAGCAGGAGCAGGGCGTACAGCAGGGCGTCCCGGCCGGGGATGCGGACGCGGCTGAGGGCGTACGCCGCGAGCGCCGCGAAGACGACCACGGCCGCGCCGGTTCCGGCGGCCAGCAGGACCGAGTTGCCCAGGGAGCGCATGGCGTAGGGGTTGTCCAGCAGCTCCCCGAAGTTGTCCAGGGTGAACGCCGGGAGCGAGGCGGCCACGCCCGGGTCGCGGTCGAAGGGGGCGAAGGCCAGCCACAGCAGGGGGAGGGAGAAGAAGGCGAGGAGGAGACAGCAGCAGGTGTAGTAGCCGATGGTGCGGACGGTGCGCCGCGCCTCGGCGTTCCGAAGCTTCAGGGGCGTCATGCCGGGGACTCCCTCCGCTGCCGCAGCAACCGCACGTACACCAGGGCGATCACCAGGTTGATCAGCAGCATCAGCACGGAGATGGCGGCCCCGAAGCCCAGCTCGCCGCCGAAGACGGCGGAGCGGTAGATGAAGACGGGCATCAGCTCGGTCTTGTCCTCGGGCCCGCCGCCCGTGAGCAGGAAGGGGGTGAAGTCGTTGAACGTCCACAGGCTGATGAGCAGCAGGTTGGTGAGGATGTGGCCCCGGATGCGGGGGAAGACCACGTCCCGCAGCTGCTGCCGGCCCGAGGCCCCCGACAGCCGGGCCGTCTCCAGGTGGGAGGGCGGCACGTTCCCCAGCGCGGCGGCGTAGAGCATCATCGAGAACGCCGTGCCGCGCCAGATGTTGAAGACGATGATCGACACCATCGGGTACTCCAGCAGCCACGCCGTGCCGGGCGTGCCCAGCAGCGCGTTGAGGGTGCCGTCGTCGCCGTCCAGCAGCGCGATCCACAGGAACGCGATCACGGAGCTGGGCAGGATCCACGCCAGCAGCACCATCGCCTCGACCAGCCGCCGCAGCACGCCCCGCCGCTCGCGCATCAGCCAGGCGATGGCGAAGCCCAGCACGGCCTGGCCGAGGACGGCCGAGCCGACGACGAACTGGAGCGTCAGACCGAGGGAGTGGGTGAACTCCTCCTCGTCCAGGGCGCGTTCGAAGTTGTCCAGGCCCACCATCTGCGGGTCGGCCGCGGCCAGCCCGGTGAGGCGGTAGTCGGTCAGGCCGAGGTAGATCGTCCACAGCGCCGGGAAGACGAGGAACGCCGCGATCAGCAGCACGGCGGGCGCGACGAACGCCGAGGCCCCCCACCGGCCCAGACCCGCCGCGTCGCGCTCGGCGCGCCCGGGGTGCGCGGCGCGCCCGGCGGCGTCCGCCTTACGAGGTGACGGTGCCGTTGTCATCGCCGATGAGCTCCTCCAGGTCCTCCTGGTACGCCGCCGCCGCGTCCGCCGCGCTGTCGCCCTCGACCACGGCGGCGGTGGCCTCCTGGAGCAGCACGGACACCTGCGGGTAGACCGCCACCGCGGGACGGTAGGACGTCAGCGGCAGCACCTCCCCGGCGAGGAAGCTGAGGAACGGGTCGTCGGCGAGGACCCGCTCGTTCACGTCCGTGCGCGCGGTGATCCGGGGACCGGACGGCATCGACGCCTCGAACGCCTCGGGCGAGTGCATGAACTCCAGCAGCTCGTACGCGAGGCCGGCGTTGTCGCTGGCAGGGTTGAGCACGCGCACGCCGCCGCCCGACATGCTGACGAAGTCCTGGCCGCGCACGCCCTGGCCCGGCTCGACGGCGGGGATCATGGCGTAGCCGACGGCCTCGTCGCGGTCGGCCATGGGGGCCACGTCGGCGTCCGGGCCGATGACGTCGCGCCAGAAGTAGTCGCCCTCCGCCAGGATGCCGATCTCGCCGGCCGCGAACTGCTCGAAGGACTTGTCCCGGCCCTGCGTCTCCCGCTGGAGGTCCGGGTCCCCCAGATCGCCGGCGTAGATGTCCTCGTACAGGCCGAGGGTCCGCTCCATGCCGTCGGTCGCGCCGCTCCACGCGCCGGAGTCGGCGGCGTAGATCTCCTCGCCCGCCCCGGCCAGGAACGGCAGCAGGCCCTGCATCGTCGTCGCCTCGCCCATGGCGGTGCCGGCGTTGAGCTGGATGGGCGTGACGCCGTCGAGGGCGTTGAGCGCCTCGGCCGCGTCGAGGATCTCGGCCCAGCTCGTGGGCTGCCAGTCGGCGGGCAGCCCGGCCTGGCGGAAGAGGTCCTTGTTGTAGAAGAGCACGCGGGCGTCGGTGCCCGCGGGTATGCCGTACCGCTCGCCGTCGAAGGTGGCCAGCTGCTGCACGGCCTGGGGGATGTGCTGCCAGCCCTCCCAGTCGGCGGAGGCGGGCGAGGTCTCCGGCAGCGGCGCGATGTAGCCCGCCTCGGCGAACTCGCCGAGCCAGATGCCGTCCAGCGAGAAGATGTCGGGCCCCGAGCCGGACTGGAGGTCGAGCGCGAGCCGCGACTTGAACTGCTCGTCGTCGACGCCGCTGGCCTCGAAGGTGACGTTCACCTCGACGCCGGCCTTCCGCTGCTGCTCCTCGAAGCGGGGGATCACCCAGTCCTCGACCCAGTCGGCCTCCTCGGCGTTCTTGCCGCCGCTGATCGCGTTGAGCGCGATCGTCAGCTCGGCGGCGCCGTCGTCGCCGTCTCCCGAGCCGCCGCAGGCCGCCAGCCCGAGGGACACGGCGCAGAGGCCCGCCAGGGCGGCCACCCTTCTGGTCCGCACGGTCAGCACTCTCATCAGCCCAGCCCCACATCCTCGTTGACATGTGCGTGACGGGAGACTGACACATGGTCTAGACCCGCGTGAAGACCTCGGCATGCCTCCTGTTGTCGGTCTGCCCCGTTCCGCCGGCGGAGAGTCCTGGAGCGCTCGGGCAGGACAGGCCCGGGGGGAACTACCCGGCCCCGGCGGCCCGTTCGCGGTGGTGGCGCCCGCGCAGCGTCAGGAGCACGCCGCCGGCGATCGCGGAGAGCACGGAGCCGAGCAGCACCGCGGCCTTGACGGTCCCGGCCAGGGCGGAGCCCTCGTCGAAGGACAGCTCGGTCATCAGCAGCGACACGGTGAAGCCGATGCCCGCGAGCAGGGCGCCGCCCGCCAGGTCGGCCCAGCCGAGGGTGGGGTGGAGCCGGGTGCGGCTGAGGCGGGTGGCGAGCCAGGCGGCGCCGAAGACGCCGGTGAACTTCCCGGCCACCAGCCCCAGCACCACCCCCAGCGCCGCGGGCTCGTCCGCCACGTCGCCCAGCGTTCCGCCGGAGACCTCCACGCCCGCGGCGAAGAAGGCGAAGAGCGGCACGGCGATGGCGGCCGAGTAGGGGTGGACGAGGTGCTCCAGGCGCTCGGCGGGGGAGAGCTTCTCCTCCGGGTCCTCCGGGCGGGTGGTGACGCGCAGCAGCATGCCGAGGGCGACGCCCGCGATGGTGGCGTGGACCCCGCTGTTGTACATCAGCACCCAGATCGCGAGCGCCAGCGGCACGTACACGTACCAGCCGCGCACGTCCCGGCGGTGGAGGGCGTAGAAGAGCACCAGCCCGGCCAGCGCGCCGCCCAGGGCGAGGAAGTTGACCTGGGAGGTGTAGAAGACGGCGATGACGAGGATCGCGACCAGGTCGTCGACGATCGCGAGGGTGAGGAGGAAGGTGCGCAACGCCGAGGGCAGGTGGCGCCCGACCACCGCCAGCACGCCCAGCGCGAACGCGATGTCGGTGGCCATCGGCACCGCCCAGCCGTCCCGGGGCCCCGCCACCGCCACGTACACCAGCGCCGGGACCACGATGCCGCCGAGCGCCGCGAGCACGGGCAGCAGCGCGTCGGCGGGGCGGCGCAGCTCGCCGACGACCAGCTCGCGCTTCAGCTCGATCCCGGCGATGAAGAAGAAGACCGCCAGCAGACCGTCGGAGGCCCAGTGGCCGACCGACAGCTCCAGGCCGAGCGCCGGGATGTCGAGGTGGTGGTCGCGCAGCGAGACGTACTCGTCGCCGAGGGGCGAGTTGGCGAGGATCAGCGCCAGCGCGGTGGCCAGCAGCAGCATCAGGCCGCCGGAGGTCTCCGCGCGGAGAAATTCGGCGACGGTGCGGCGGTCGCGCTCGGCCGCGGCGGCGCGGTCCTCGGGCGTGCGGGCGAGCAACGCGGGCAGCGCGAAGCGCGTGCGCGGGGGCATGGGCGAGCCTTCCCTCTGATCACTGCAACAGAACGAAACGGAACGAGAGCGAGCACCTTCGTTCCGCTGCCGACCAGACTTCCCGGCTCACCAAGCGGACTCTTCGAGGCTACACGCGGCTGCGCGGGCACGCCCGCCGGTGACCGGGCGCCTGGTCGGCGACGTGAACGAACGTGCGTGCGACTTCACATCACCGATCGGGGGTCTTCCGTGGTTCTGCCACCTGCCACCTGCCACCTCACGCACGCCAACCCCTACCTCGCGGCGTTCTCGGCGGGAGCGGCTGACGGCGGCCTGGTTCGGGCGTACCGGTGACACTGCTACTAGGCAGCGGGTGCCGCAGCGGGCGGCCCTGGTCCCCGGCAAGGAGAGTGACCATGCGAGCACGTGAGCTGGCGGAGGAGTACCCGTCGGTGACCCTGGACAGCGATGCCCTGGACGCCGCCCGGCTGCTGGCCGGGCAGCGGCTGCCGGGCCTGGTGGTGATGGACGAGGCGGACGAGCCGTACGCCATCCTCCCCGCCTCGCGCCTGGTCATGGTGCTCGTGCCCGACTACGTCATGGAGGACCCCGCGCTCGCCGCCGTCATCGACGAGAAGCACGCCGACCGCATGTGCCAGGCGCTGCGCGGCATGACGGTCCGCGACTGCCTGCCCTCGCAGCCCGGAAAGCGGCTGCCGCTCCCGGCGGCTGAGCCCGACGACACGGCCATGGAGGTGGCGGCCCTCATGGCCCGGGAACGCAGCCCGCTCGTCGCCGTCGTCGAACGCGACAAGCTGGGCGCGCGCACCCTCGGCGTGATCACCGCCGCGCATCTGCTGGAACGGCTCCTCGGGGAGACATGAACGACTGGCACAGCTGGGCGGCGATCGCCGTCTTCCTCAGCGCGTACGGGCTCATCATCAGCGAGCGCGTCCACCGGACGGCCGCCGCCCTCGGCGGCGCCGGCCTGATGCTGCTGATCTCCGCCACCGACGCGGAGGCGGCGTTCTTCAGCGAGCACACCGGCGTCGACTGGAACGTCATCTTCCTGCTGCTGGGCATGATGGCGATCGTCGGGGTGCTGCGGCAGACGGGCGTCTTCGAGTACCTGGCGATCTGGGCGGTGAAGCGGGCCCGCGGCAGACCCTTCCGGGTGATGGCGATGCTGGTGGTGATCACCGCCTCCGCGTCCGCGCTGCTGGACAACGTCACCACGGTGCTGCTGGTCGCCCCCGTCACGCTGCTGGTCTGCGACCGGCTCGGCCTGCGCGCCGCGCCCTACCTGATCGCGGAGGTCTTCGCCTCCAACGTCGGCGGCACGGCCACCCTGGTCGGCGACCCGCCGAACATCATCATCGCCAGCCCGAGCCGGGCCGACCTCACCTTCAACGACTTCATCGTGCACCTGACGCCGATCGTGATCGTGCTGACGGCTGTGCTGGTGCTGCTGTGCCGGATCATGTTCCGCAAGGCGTTCGTCTTCGACGAGGCGCGGGTCGCGGAGGTCATGGACCTGGAGGAGAAGGAGGCCATCCGCGACCACCGGCTGCTGTACCAGAGCCTGGCCGTCCTCGCCGTGGTCGTCGTCGGGTTCGTCTTCCACCCGGTGCTGCACTACGAGCCCAGCGTCGTCGCGCTGCTCGGCGCCGGGCTGCTCGTCGCGGTGTCGAAGGTGGAGACGGGGGACGTCCTGAAGGAGGTCGAGTGGCCCACCCTCGCCTTCTTCGCCGGGCTGTTCATCATGGTGGGCTCGCTGATCGAGACCGGCGTCATCGGGGAGCTGTCGGAGTCCCTGGCCAACGCCACCGAGGGCAGCGAGCTGGGCGCGGCCATGTCGCTGCTGTTCGGCTCGGCCGTGCTGTCGGGCATCGTCGACAACATCCCGTACGTCGCCACGATGGCGCCGATCACGAACGACCTGGTCACGAGCTTCGGCGGGCCGGAGAGCGGGCCCCACGTGCTGTGGTGGGCGCTGGCGCTCGGCGCCGACCTGGGCGGGAACGCGACGGCGATCGGCGCGTCGGCCAACGTCGTGGTGCTGGGCATCGCGGAGCGCAACCGGCAGCCGATCACGTTCTGGCAGTTCACGAAGTACGGCCTGGTGGTGACGGCGGTGACCGTCACCATCTCGGCGGCGTACGTCTGGCTGCGCTACTTCGCACTGGGCTAGCGCCGGGCAGCCCTAGCTCAGGTCGGCGAACGACTCGACCGCCGGGGTCTTGCCCGTGACGATGATGACGTCCCCGGGCTCGACCACCGTGTCGGCCGTGGCGTACGTGAAGTCCTGCCCGGGGCGTTTGATGCCGACGACCGTCACCCCGTGCTTCGTGCGCACCGCGCTCTCCCGCAGCGGCACGCCCGTCGCCACGTCCGGCGCCACCGTCTTCACCAGGGCGTAGTCGTCGTCGAACTCGATGAAGTCCAGCATCCGGCCGGTCACCAGGTGCGCCACCCGCTCACCCATCTCGTGCTCCGGCAGCACCACGTGGTGGGCGCCGAGCCGCTCCAGGATCTTGCCGTGCTGGCGGCTGATCGCCTTGGCCCAGATGTTCGGCACGCCCTCCTCCAGCAGGTTGGAGCAGGTGAGGATGCTCGCCTCGATGTCGGTGCCGATCGCCACCACGGCGGACGTGAACTCGTGCACCCCCAGCTGCCGCAGCACCTCCGGGTCGGTGCAGTCCGCCACCGCCGCGTGGGTGAGGAAGTCGCTGTAGCGCTGCACGAGGCGTTCGTCCTCGTCGATGCCCAGCACGTCCCAGCCGCGCCGCATCAGCTCTTCCGCCAGCGAGCTGCCGAACCGGCCCAGGCCGATGACGGCGATCCGCTGGTCGCTGGTGTCGCGCTGGGCGTAGGTGCCGGCCAGGCGCTTGCCGCGCCGACGGCGCAGGGAGTGCAGGTATTCGCTCATGGTTTCTCGTTACCCCACTACCCAATGATGGGTCGTTCTTCCGGATGCTGGTAGCGGCGTCTGCGCTCGCGCAGCGCCAGGGCGGAGACCAGCGTGACAGGGCCCACGCGGCCGATGAACATCAGGGCGATCAGGATCAGCTGACCGGCGGCGGGCATGTCGTAGGTCAGGTTCGCGGACAGGCCCACGGTGCCGAACGCCGACACCGCCTCGAAGAGGACCGCCTCGGCAGGCGCGTCCGGCATCACGGTCAGCAGCGCGATCGTGGCCGTGATCACCAGGCCGATGCCGAGCAGCGCCACCGTCAGCGCCTGCCGCAGTACCTGCGGCGAGAGGTGGCGGCGGAAGATGCCGGCGGCCGGGTCGCCCCGCACCTCGGCCAGGATCGCCGCGCCGAGCACCGCGAACGCCGTCACCTTGATGCCGCCCGCCGTGCTGGCCGCGCCGCCGCCGATGAACATCAGCACGCTGGTGCCCAGCAGCGTCGCGGGCTCCATCGCCCCGATGTCGGTGGCGTTGAAGCCCGCCGTGCGGCTGACCGCGGAGTGGAAGAAGGCGCCGAAGATCTTGTCGTCCACGGCCATCGGGCCGAACGTGCCGTCGTTGCTCCACTCCAGGACGAGGGTCATCGCGGTGCCCACGGCGAGCAGCACCGCCGAGACGAGCAGCGTCAGCTTCAGGTGCAGCGTCCAGCCGCGCCGGCCCGTACGCCTCCTGCGCGCCCGGTGCCGCAGCACCTCGATGATCACCGGCGAGCCCAGGCCGCCGAGGATCACCGCCCCCGCCAGGGGCAGCAGCACCCAGGGGTCGTCGGCGAACCCCATCATGTTGTCCGAGCGTGGACTGAAGCCCGCGTTGTTGAACGCCGAGACGGCGTGGTAGACCCCGAAGTGGAGCGCGTCCCCGAGCGACTCCCCGTGGCTGAGCCACAGCCGCAGCGTGAGGATGACGGCGGTGGCGGCCTCCACGGCCAGCGTGATGGCGGCGATGCGCAGCAGCACGCGCCGCACCTCGCCGATGCCGGTCTTGGTCTCGGCCTGCACGTTCAGCGTCATGCGCAGCCGCAGCTTGCCCGCCATCAGCAGGGCCAGCAGCGAGGCCAGCGTCATGATCCCGAAGCCGCCGACCTGGATCATCAGGACGATGGCCCACTCGCCGAAGCCGCTCCAGTAGGTGCCGGTGTCCACCACGATCAGGCCGGTCACGCAGACGGCGGAGGTCGCGGTGAACAGGCAGGTCAGGAGGGGTGCGGAGGTGCCGTCCTCCGAGGCGATGGGGAGGGCCAGCAGGGTGGTGCCGACCAGCACGGTGAACCCGAACGCGAGCGCCACCATGCGCGCCGGGTGGACGCCGAGGACCAGCCGGCGCAACGGCGTCAGGAGCTGCGCCACGTCGTTCCCGTCCTCTCCGTCCTCGTCACCCGGTGGTCGTCGGCCGGGTCACACGATAACCCGCTGTGGTTAAGGCGACCCTTAGCCCAGGGGGCCGGGGCCGGGCCGGGGGCCGTACGCCGCTCGGCCGGGGGCGGTGTCGGTCCCCCGCCCTAAACTGCACACGTCCCCTCGATTCGGTTTCCGAAGACCTCCAAGACCGAAGAAATGAGCCAGTGATGCCCTCTTACGACCTCGCGCGCGATCGGTTCCGGCTGGCCCACCCCCACCTGAGCGTGCTGGGCCTCCTCCACACCAGGGAGCCGATCGACGAGGAGCTCGCCCCCCTCCGGGAGGAGCTCGTCGAGATCGGCCTCGTCAGCGCCGAGGGGGAGATCTCGCCGGTGCTCGCCGATCTGGTGCGGGTCATCACCCGGCCGGTGATCCAGGTCATGGTGGAGCTGACCGGCGTGCAGGGCGTGCAGACCCACGGCGCGCTCATCGGCGAGGGCGCTGCGTTCACCTTCGAGGAGTGGCCGGGCACGGGCGAGTCGGAGTACGCCCAGTTCGAGCTGGCCACCGTCGTCTTCCAGCTCGCCAGGATCGTCGGACTGCGGCAGCGCGCCCGCGAGGAGGCGCGGCCGGCCGTGCTGACGGTGGAGTCCACCATGGGCGCGCTGGACTCGGCGTTCGCGGCGCTGGGCGCGGCCGGGGCGGCGAGCGAAGCGAGATGGGGGTCCCCCCGGCCGAAGGCTGGGGGAGGCCGGCAGCCGGGGCAGGAGCCGGAGCGGGCCGCGCTGGCGAAGATCGCGCGGCAGGTGCTGGGCACCGCCGACCCGGGGATGGAGGAGACGGCGCGCTCGGTCTTCGCCGACCTCATCACGGGGATGCGCGCGAGCTGGCGCATGACCGCGGCCTGGCCGAGCGCCGGCTCCGGGGGCACGGGCGTATCCAGCATCGCGGTCTGGGACTGCGGTGAACTGGGGTACTGGCACCGGGAGTTGCCCGCGGAGCCGATCAAGGAGGGGCAGATCGCGCCGGATTCGCCGCTGCGCCTGGTGCAGGTGCCGGCGAAGAGGGTGTGGAAGATGATCGGCGATCTGTTGCCGAACCGCGACGAAATCCGCGAGGAACCGGCCTGACGGCGCGCCGTTTTGTCCGCTCTGCCCCCCGCAATTGCACAGTCTCGTCACAGGGCTTGTCACACCCTCCGCAGCTGATTGCCCATGATGTAGCGTGCACGGCAGACGGAAACAGATGGAATCAGCCATCTGGGCAAGCCGATTGGGGATTCAGGGGAGGACGACCGTGTCTGTCGACCGCGGTGCAGATATCACAAGGCTCAGGGAACTCGCCACGAAGTTCGGCGAGAAGGCGGAAACGCTCCGCACGGAGATCATCGAGGCGCTGGGCTCGGCCTGCGATGAGAGCATGGACTACTGGAAGGGTCCGGGCGCGGACCGGTTCCGCCAGGAGTACGCGGAGGCCAAGCCTACCTTCACGGACTTCGCCACCGCCCTGGACAACGCGAAGGAAAGCGCCAACAACAGCGCCGAAAACATCGAGGCCGCGACCGCCTAAAGGTCGCCCGACACGGCGAGGGCCTTGACCACACTTTCGTGGTCAAGGCCCTCGCCTTTGCCTTCTTCTTTGCCTTTCTTCTCGCCTCCGTATCAGTCGAGCATCGCCGACTGAATGGGCGTCAGCGAGCCGCCCATCACGAGAATTCCGTTGCCGACCGGGCCCTGCCCGCTGTTCGCCGCCAGCCGCACCCCGAACATCTCGCCCTCGCCGGGGTTGCGCGGCCGCAGCAGCATCCCGTTCCGCGATTTCCGCGCGCTGGCGGCGAATCCCCGGTACTGCGAGGCGAGCGAGTCGATCGACCCGGCCGCGATCAGCGCGTGCTCGCCGTCCAGGCCCGTCTTGACGACCTCCTCCAGCGGCTTGTCCACCGGCGTGTCGTACAGCAGCTCCGCGTCGTCGACCAGCACCGCGTACTGCCGGTCCTTCACCGTCTCCAGCAGCTCGGTCAGGTCGTTCTTGGAGGCGTCGGCGCCGAGCACCCCCACCACGCCCTCCTCGCCCTCCAGCTGCCGCAGCGGCGAGCGGCGCGGCGTGAGCACGATGACCGGCGTGCCGGCGCGCAGCAGGGAGCGGGCGGCGCCCGCCAGCGTCGTCGAGCGCCCCGACTTCGGCGGGCCGGCGATGACGAAGCCGGGCCCGAACTCCTCCAGGTCCACCCCCATCGGGTGCAGCTCGTCGCCGCCGACGCCGAGCATCGCCCACAGCTTCGACGGCGGCACGAACGCCGGGTCGAGCCGCAGCGCCTCCGCCATCGAGATCCGCGTGGGCAGCGCGTCCACCCGCATCGGCCGGTGAACGCCGCCCGCGCCCGCGTGCGCCCGGCGGCCGATCTCCTGCAACGCCGCCACCTGCGCCTGGCCCGCACCGTCCTCGGCCAGCAGCGCGAGCTGGCTCTCCAGCACCCCGTCCCCGCCTGTCTGGAGCACCCGGCCGCTCGGCATGTCGCCGGGCACGTCCTTGGGCCGCAGCCCCACCGAGCCGTAGTCGTTGATGTCGGCCAGCCGCAGCACCAGCTTCGTCGCGAACGACGAGGACACCGGCCCGATCAGCGCCCGCCGGTCCGAGGTGACGACCGCCTTCAGGCCCACCGCCGAGCCCTCGCGGAAGACGAGCTGCATCGTCTCCAGCAGCTGCCCGTAGTTGTACTTCTCGAACGCCGAGACGAACCCCTCCCAGGCGTCCACCATCACCACCATCCACGGCAGCCGCTCCCCGGGCGGCGCCGTGGCGCGCTGCTCGGCCGCGCTGGAGGCGCCCCGCTCGGCCAGCAGCTCCTGCCGCCGCGAGATCTCGCCGCGCAGCCGGTCCAGCAGCCGCCGCACCCGGTCGGCCTGCTCGCGCGTCACGACGGCCCCGGTGTGCGGCAGGCCCACCAGCGGCAGCAGGGCGTTCGAGCCGCAGTCGATGGCGTAGATGTGCACGTCGTCCGGCGAGGTGTCCCGGGCGATGACGCCGGCCAGCGTCCGCAGCGCCGTGGAACGCCCCGAGCGGGCGCCGCCGACGATCAGCGTGTGGTCGCCGTGCACCAGGTCGAGCGTGAGCGGCCTGCGCGCCTGCTCCGAGGGCACGTCGGTGACGCCGAACGCCAGCGGCGCCACGTCGCGGGCGGCGGCGGGCACGGCGTCGGCCGGCTCGGCGTCCGGCGCGGGCAGCTCCTCCAGCACCACCTTCTCCGGCAGCGGCTCCAGCCACGGCCGGTGCGGCTCGCCGAAGCCCATGCGCCGCGCGCTGTCGCGGATCGCCTCCACCAGCACCGCCAGGTCCGTCACCATCGAGCCGTCGTCCTCGGCCTCCCGCCGGCGCGGCAGCGGGCGGCCGAACGCCGGCCAGCCCAGCGGCACCAGCTCGGCGCCCGGCCCGGCGGCGTCCTGCCGGGGCCGCCGGCCGCCGATGCGGGCCGACTGCACGCCGACCAGGTTCTGCGCGCCGGAGCGGACATAGCAGCGGCCCGGCGTCGACTTGGCGATGGCGCCGGAGTCGGGGGCGTCGATCACGTCCTGCGACTCGGCGGCGTTGGTGACGCGCAGCGCGATCCGCAGGTTGGTGTTGGCGCGGATGTCGGCGCTGACCACGCCGGCCGGGCGCTGCGTCGCCAGGATCAGGTGCACCCCGAGCGAACGCCCCCGCCGGGCGATGTCGACCAGACCCGCGATGAAGTCGGGCAGCTCGGCCACCAGCGAGGCGAACTCGTCGATCACGATCATCAGCCGGGGCATCGGCTCCAGCTCGGGCCGCAGCCTGCGG
Organism: Streptomyces sp. 6N223; assembly: GCF_052246635.1. Taxonomy (NCBI): domain Bacteria; kingdom Bacillati; phylum Actinomycetota; class Actinomycetes; order Kitasatosporales; family Streptomycetaceae; genus Streptomyces; species Streptomyces sp. 6N223. The sequence goes on from NZ_JBQQCA010000087.1 coordinate 14,801, forward strand.
TCGTCGTTGTAGTCCTCGATGTCCTTGTTGCCGGTGCGGAAGAGGATGGACTCGCGGCGGTGCAGCTCGGCGGCGAGCGAGGCCAGCGCCCGCTCCGTCAGGTGGGCGTCGAGGTCGGAGACCATGCCCACGGTGTGGGGGAGGTTGGCGCAGTCCTGGAACGCGCTGCCGCCCTTGTAGTCGATCAGCACGAAGTTGAGCGCCTCGGGGTGGTTGGCCACCGCCAGCGAGGCGATGATCGTCTGCAGCAGCTCCGACTTGCCCGCGCCGGTGGTGCCCGCGACCAGGCCGTGCGGGCCGTCCCGCTTGATGTCCAGCACGTACGGCCCGTCGGCGGTGACGCCGATGGGCGCGGCCGTGGACTGGCCGCCCGCCCGCCAGACGCGTTCGATGTCCTCGCCCGTCGGATTCGGCATGCCGAGCAGCGACAGCAGCCGCGCCGAGGCCGGGATCGCGGAGTCGGAGTCCTCGCGGCTGACGTCGCGCACCGGCGCCAGCGAGCGGGCCACGCGCTCGCACCACGCCGTGGGCACCTGGTCGGCCAGCACCTCACCCACGCTCTCCAGGCCCGAACCGCGCAGCATCACCCGGGTGTGCGACTGCGGCGACCAGGACACCACGGCCTGGCACTCCTCCGGCAGCAGCCGCTCGTCGGCGTCCACGCACAGCGCGACGATGCCCAGCGCCGGGCCCTCCTGGAGCAGCTGCGGCACGCCCGGCATGCGCCGCAGCAGCCGGGCGCCGTCGAGGATCACGAGGATGAACGGGTCGGGGCGGAGCTTCGGCGTGGCGAAGCCGCCGGTGCGCTCGGCCTGGCGGCGGTTCAGCTCCTGCAGCACCTCGTTGACGCGGCGGGCGATCGACTCCGGGTCGGACGCCACCAGCGACACGCACGGCTGGCCCTGCTGCGGGGTGGTGTGCGGCAGCCAGTGCGCCCAGTTCCAGGCGGTGGCGGCGTCGTCGTTGGAGGACAGCACGACCAGGGACACGTCGCGGGGGCTGTGCAGCGCGGCCGCCTGCACCGTCAGCCAGCGGGCGGTGGACAGCACGCGGGGCCGCGCTCCGGAGACGCCGACCACGCCCAGCTCGGGGAGGGGCAGCGAGACGGGCAGGTTCGGCACCACGGGCGGCTCGGGCGGCTCCGGGCCCGCCTTCGACCGGTTGGAGGGGATGATGTCCATCTCGGCGCGCTGGGCGGCGAAGCCGACGCGCAGCCGCAGCACGTCGGGGTCGGTCAGCCGGCGTTCCCACAGGCGGCGGCGCGGGCCGGTCGCGAAGAGCAGGATCTCCGTGGCGTCCGGCTCGGCCTCGCGGCGTATGTGCTGGTCCTGGCGGGCGCAGGCGTTGACCGCCCGGCCGAACTCGGCCATCTCCTCGCGGTACTGCTTGACGGACTTCTTGTACTTCTTCCCCCGGTACTGCTTGTCCTGGACGAACTGCCCGATGACCATCAGCGGGCTCATCGCGCAGAAGATCAGCATGTAGATGGAGTCGAAGATCATGAACATGGTGAAGCCGAAGACCATCATCACGATCGCGGTGATGAAGTTCAGCCGGCTGCCCTCGCCACGGCTGGGCTCGGACGGCAGGTAGAGCCGGGGCCGCTGGTGCACCGGCAGCAGGCGCGGCGGCCGGTTGTACGCCAGCCCGCCCTCGCCGGTCGGCGACAGGTGCGCGTCCGGCTCGGTGGGCCGGTCCAGCACCATCAGCGACTCGCCCACGGCGAGCATCCCGCCCAGCGGCCACACCTCGCGGCCGCCCGCCACGGGCTCGTCGTCGAGGAACGCCGGCAGGCCGGGGGAGAGCGTCAGCTTCACCGTGCCGTGTATGTCGATGCCGATGCGGGCGGAGACGGGCGGCAGCCCCGGGTCGGAGACCGGCACGGAACACGTCGGCGCCGACCCGATGGTGGCCGCGCCGACCGACAGCCGCGCCACCCGCCCGGCGCCGGGGCCGCCGACGACCCGCAGCTCGTACTGGCCGGTGGGCTCGTCGCTGCGCAGCAGCGGCCCGAGCTCGTCGTCGACCGACACGCGCATCCCGTCGCGCAGCAGCGGCGCGACGAGAGCGTCCGGCTCCGCACGCCACCCG
>NZ_JBQQCA010000088.1:0-16890 GCF_052246635.1 Streptomyces sp. 6N223
GCCCCGGCCCCCGTTCGCCGCCCACACCCCGGCACCCCACCCGGGGGTGAGCGCCGTCGTTCGGGGCCACCGTCCACACCTGATGCCCCGGCAGGTACGTGACACCCTTCAGCCCTGCGCGCAGCAGCCCGAATTCGCGCCACCCGTGGTGCGAAGCCCCGTCATCCCCCTCCGCATGCCGCCAGAACTGCCCACCCGGACGCTCCCCCGCGTCCACGACCACCACCCGCAGACCGGCGCCCGCCGCGCTCCCCGCCGCCGCGAGCCCCGCTGGGCCCGCCCCCACCACCGCCACGTCGAACACGCTCAACCCGCTCAACCCGCTCACGCGCTCCTCACCTCCATCCCATCCCGCACCGGCACCACGCACGCCCGCTCCCCCGCCCGCCCATCCACCGTGATCAGGCAGTCGTGACAGACCCCGATCCCGCAGAACAGCCCGCGCGGCGCGCCCTCACGCCGCGTCGTACGCCACGACCTGATGCCGTGCTCGGTCAGCACCGCGCCCACGCTCTGCCCGGGACGGGCCGTGAGCGGGGCTCCGTCGAAGGTGATGATCAAAACCGCTCCTCCCTCTCGAAGCGCTCCGGCGCGAACGGCCCCAGATCCAGCTCCGGCTCGCCCCCCGCGAGGGCCTGCGCCAGCAGCCACCCCGTCCCGGCGCCGAGCCCGATGCCCGCGCCCTCATGGCCGCCCGCGTGCCACAGGCCCGGCGCCCGCGGGTCGGGCCCGATGACCGGCAGGTGGTCCGGCGAGTACGGCCGGAACCCGGCGTACGCCCGCATCGCCCGCACCCCCGCCAGCGCCGGAAAGAGCCCCACCGCGCCGGCGGCCAGCGCCCGCAGCGCCGCGAGCGACAGCGTCGCGTCGAAGCCGACCCGCTCCCGCGTCGAGCCGATGAGGACCGTGCCCGACGCCGTGGACTCCACGACGGGCGAGGAGGCCAGCCCCGCGTCCGGGCTGGCGACGTCGCCGGCGTACTCCGCGGCGTACACCTTGTGCCGCACCGTGCCCGGCGGCAGCGGCTCGGTGACGAGGACGAAGCCGCGCCGTGGCTCCACCGGCAGCCGGACGCCGGCCAGCCCGGCCAGCGAACCGGCCCACGGCCCGGCGGCGTTGACCACCCGCCCGGCGTGCAGCGCGCCCGCGCCCGCCGTGCGTACGCCGGTGATCCGCCCGCCGCGCCCGTGCAGGAAGCCGGTCACCTCCGCGCCGCCGCCGGTGCGGATCTCCGCGTTGCCCGACTCCCGCGCCAGCCGCAGCAGGTGGGCCACCGCCAGCATGGGCTGGAGCTGCGCGTCCTGCGGGTAGTACGCCCCGGCCGCGAGGCCCGGCGCCAGGTGCGGCTCGTACGCCGCCAGCTCGGGCCCGGCCAGGTCGACGGCGTTCACCCCGGCCGCGCGCTGCCGCCGCGTCAGCTCGGCCAGTTCCGCCGCGCTCGCCTCCGTCGCGGCGACGATGAGCCCGCCCTTGTCCTCGTACTCCCACAGCGCGCCGTGCTCCCCCAGCTCCTCCCGCCACACGCGCCGCGACAGCAGGGCGAGATCCAGCTCGGGCCCGGCCTCCTTGTCCGAGACCAGCAGATTGCCCTCGCCCCGCCCCGAGGTGCCGCCGGCCACCGGCCCGCGGTCCAGGACCACCACCCGCAGGCCGGCGCGCGCCGCGAAGCAGGCCGTGGCCGCGCCGATCACCCCGGCCCCGACCACGACCACGTCCGGGGCGACGTCCGTGGTCATGACTCGTCCCTGGCCGCCGCCCACTTCCCCCGCACGTGTCCGATGTGGCGGTTCATCAGCTCGAACGCCCCCTGCGCGTCCCGGGCCTCGATCAGGTCCATCAGCGCCAAATGCTCGGCCGCCGAGTCGCTCAGCTCGCGCCCGGAGAGCGAGGCCAGCCCCAGCAGCCGGGTCTGCGAGCGCAGCCCGGCGATGGTGTCGACCAGCCGCGGGTTGTCGCTGTACGCCAGCAGCGCCAGGTGGAAGCGCCGGTCCGCCTCGGTGTAGCCGATCAGGTCGCCGCGCCCGGCGTACGTCACGATCTCGCCCGCCATCCGCCGCAGCTCCCCCAGATCCGCCTCGGGAACCAGCGGCACCACACGCCGGATCGTCGGCGGCTCGATCAGCAGCCGCAGCTCGGTGATGCGGTCAAGATCCTTCTCGGAGACCTCGGTGACGCGGAAGCCCTTGTTCGGGACGGAGCTGACCATGCCCTCGCGGACCAGGTCCAGCATGGCCTCGCGCACCGGCGTGGCCGAGACGCCGAAGCGGGCGCTGAGCGCGGGCGCGGAGTAGACCACGCCCGACTCCATCTCGCCCGAAACGATCGCCGCGCGCAGGGCGTTGGCCACCGCCTCGCGCAGGCTCTCCCGCTTCTTCAGAACAGTAAAGCTGGTCGAACTAGTCGAACTGGCCATAGAGGTCATAGCAGAAACCCTGCCGGGAACGGGTCGGTGGGATCGAGGTGGTACTGGGCCGTGCCGGTGATCCAGGCGCGCCCGGTGATGGTGGGCACCACGGCCTCGACGCCGCCGACGGTGGTCGTGTCGACAAGTCGTCCGGTGAAGCGGCTGCCGATGTACGACTCGTTGAGGAAGTCCTGATGAAGCCCCAGCTCGCCGCGCGCGTGGAGCTGCGCCATGCGGGCGGAGGTGCCGGTGCCGCAGGGCGAGCGGTCGAACCAGCCGGGGTGGATGGCCATGGCGTGCCGCGAGTGCGTGGCGTTGGAGCCGAGCGCCGCCAGGTAGACGTGGTGGCAGCCGTGGATGTCGGGGCGGGTGGGGTGGCGGGGCGGGTCGGCGGCGTTGATGGCCTTCATGATGGACATGCCCGCGGCCAGCAGCTCGTCCTTCGCGGAGCGCTGGAAGGGCAGCCCCAACGCCTCCAGCTCGGTGATGGCGTAGAAGTTCCCTCCGAACGCCATGTCGTAGGCCACCTCCCCCAGCCCCGGCACCTCCACCTTCCGGTCGAGGGCGGTGGTGAACGCCGGGACGTTGCGGATGGTCACGCTGCGGGCGACGCCGTCCTCGACGGCGACCTCGGCGGTGACCAGGCCCGCCGGGACGTCGAGCCGGATGGTGGTCACCGGCTCGGTGACCTCGACCATGCCCGTCTCGACGAGCACCGTGGCGACGCCGATGGTGCCGTGGCCGCACATCGGCAGCAGCCCGGACACCTCGATGAACAGCACGCCGAAGTCCGCGTCCGGGCGGGTGGGCGGCTGGAGGATGGCGCCGGACATGGCGGCGTGGCCGCGCGGCTCGTACATCAGCAGGGTGCGGATGTGGTCCGCGTTGTCGATGAACCACTGCCGCCTCTCCGCCATGCTCGCGCCGGGGATGGTGCCGACGCCGCCGGTGACGACGCGGGTCGGCATGCCCTCGGTATGGCTCTCGACGGTGTGGAAGACGCGCTGGGAACGCATGGCGTCAGTCTCGTCTCACCTGTATCCCGCCGCCAGGGCGGCCTCGGTCGCCCTGCGCACGGCGGCCGCGGCCTCCTCGCGCAGCGGCGAACGCGGCGGACGGCACTCGCCGCCCCTGCGGCCCGCGATGTCCATCGACAGCTTGATCGCCTGGACGAACTCGGGCTTGGAGTCCCAGCGCAGGAGAGGGTGCAGGTCCCGGTAGCGGGGCAGGGCGCGGGCGATGTCGGCCGGGTCGTCGGACGTCGCCAGTCGGTACAGCTCGACCGTCGCCGCGGGCAGGGCGTTGGTGTACCCGGCGACCCAGCCGACGGCCCCGGCCAGGCCCAGCTCCAGCAGCACGTCGTCGGCGCCGATGATGAGGTCGAGGCCGGGGGCGAACTCGCGGATCTGGTACGCCCGGCGCACGTCGCCGCTGAACTCCTTGACGCCGACGATGAACCCCTCGGCGTGGAGGCGGGCCAGGAGGGGCGGGGTGAGGTCGACGCGGGTGTCGTGGGGGTTGTTGTAGGCGACGATCGGCAGGCCCGCCTTGGCGACCTCCTGGTAGTGGGCGACGACCGTGCGCTCGTCGGCGCGGTAGGCGTTGGGAGGCAGCAGCAGCACGCACTGGGCGCCGGCCTGGGCGGCCTGCTCGGCCCAGCGGCGGGCCTGGAGGGCGCCGTACGCCGCGACGCCGGGCATCACCGTGAACCCGTCGGGCGCGGCGGCCACGGCGGTCTCGACGACGCGGGTCCGCTCCTCGTCGCTGAGGCTCTGGTACTCGCCGAGGGAGCCGTTGGGGCAGACGCCGTCGCAGCCCTGCTCGGCGAGCCAGGCGACGTGGGCGGCGTAGCCGTCGTAGTCCACCGCCAGCCGCGCGTCGTAGGGGAGGGCGGTCGCGACGTTCACGCCGTGCCAGGGCTGGCTGGGGGCGGCGGTGCTCATGCGGTTCTCCTTGTCCGGGTGAGGCTCACCATACATGCCACATGTGACATATTACTGAGCAGAGAAATCGGCTGCCCGCCTCGGCGGGCTCCGGGTGGGCCTGGGGTGGGCCGTGAACGCCGTCGTGCCCTCGCCCGGGGCCGCCCGCGCGGCGAATCGGCGGGTTACGGTGGCGCGGTGACCGACCTGACCATCACCGACGCCCTGGTCTTCGACGGCGTCTCCGCCGAACTCGCCGAGGCCTCCCTCCACATCCACGACGGCGCCATCGCCGACATCACCGGCCCCGGCGAGCGTGCCACCCGCGCCGAGCGCGTCATCGACGCCGCCGGGCGCACGGTCATCCCCGGCCTGATCGACGCCCACTTCCACGCCTACGGCATCTCCCTCAACGGCTTGGAATGCGACGCAAGCCCGCTGAGTTACCTCGCGCTGGCGGGTGCGCGGCGCCTGCGGCGCGCCCTGGCGCGCGGCTTCACGACGGTGCGGGACGTGGCCGGGGGCGACCTGGGCCTGGCCCGTGCCCTGGAAGCCGGGCTGATCCCGGGCCCCCGCTACCTCTACACCGGCCCGGCCCTCAGCCAGACCGGCGGCCACGGCGACGCGCGCCCCGCCGAGCTCGACATCTGCATGCACGGCGGCCATCTGTGCGAGGTCGTGGACGGCGTGGAGAACCTCCGGGTCGCGGTCCGCGAACGCTTCCGCACGGGCGCGCACGCCATCAAGATCATGACCTCCGGCGGCGTGATGTCGCCGACCGACCCCATCCGCCCGGCCCAGTACTCCCCCGAGGAGGTCGCCGCCGTCACCGCCGAGGCGACGCGGCGCGGCTCGTACGTGGCCGCGCACGCCTACTCCCCCGAGGCCATCCGCCACTCCGTCCTGGGCGGCGTCCGCTCCATCGAGCACGGCAACCTGATGGACGAGCCCACCGCCGCCCTGATGGCGGAACACGGGGCGTTCCTCGTCCCGACCCTGGCCACGTACGACGCGATGCGCCGGCGCGGCGAGGAGATCGGCCTGCCCGGCTTCGCCCGCATCAAGAACGAGGAGGTGCTGCACTCCGGCCAGCAGGCGGTCGAACTCGCCCACGCGGCGGGCGTGCCGGTCGGCTTCGGCACCGACCTGATGGGCGACCTGGAGGACGACCAGCTCATCGGCCTCCGCCTCCAGACGGAGGCCGCGGGCCCGCTGACCTGCCTGCGCTCGGCGACCTCCGTCAACGCCCGTCTGCTGAACCGCCCCGACCTGGGCCGCATCGCGGTCGGGGCGAGGGCCGACCTCGTCATCCTCGACACCACCGATCCGCTGACCGACCTCACGGCGCTGTGGGACGAGGCCCGGCCGCGCCAGGTCGTGCAGGGCGGCGTTCCGCTGACGTGACGTCAGTCCTCCCTGTTATCGTGAGTGACCGTCTGGTGCCATCCGGTGATTCCGGGGGGACTTGGACTCGTGGTTGATCCGCCGCGTGCGCGGGACTGGTCGCCGCTGACGGACGACGGGACGGATCCGGTGCCGGGGGACTGGGAAGCGGTCAAGGAGGCCGCCGAGCGGTACCGGAACACCCCTCCGGCTTCGTCTCCGGTGTCCGCGACATGACAACTCTGGCACGGGGTGGCGAGTTGGCCGCCTCGACCGTGCGCACCAACGCTTACCTCTACGGGGGCCTCGTATTCGGCGGCCTCATCGACTGGAACTCCACCAAAACCGCCCCATGGGCCAGATCCCGTGATCGGCGCACTATACGTGCCATTGTCCTGACATGGAGGGCTGGAGCATCATGGCCATCCCCGAGGCCGAAGCGCGACGGATAACGATCAAGGGATCCATCTGCTCCATACCCGGCTTCGTCGTCTCGGCCCTGCTCACTGTCAACTTCGGCGGCACTCTCCTCTCCTGGGCCGAATCCTGGCCAGGCGAGCACACCGGTTTCATGGTGACGCTGGGCGCCGTCAGCGCTCTGTCCCTGCAGTTGCTAAGCCTCGGATTGCTGATCTACGCCGCCCCGGAGCGGACCCCGCCGTCGCTGCGCGCCTTGGCGCGTGTCTGCGTTCCCCTCGCGATGGTGGGCCTGCTGGCGTTCATCCTGACGATCATGTCCTTCGTCATGACCATCCCCGGACGACGGGAGCAGCCAACGAGCTGTGACGTCGACGCATTCGACTGCGTCATACGTGCCTACCACTCGGGGGCAGGGAACGCCGGGTTCTACAGCCACGTGCTCGTCCTCGCAGTGGGAGCCGCCCTACTGGCCTGGTTTTCCGGCACACTCATGACAAGCAGTAAGAGGAGAAAGGGGATCACGTGGCCATCTCGGAGGCCGAGCAGCGGCGCGTAGCGATCAAGGGCGTTCTCTTCTCGATACCCATCTTCGTCGTCGCGGTCCTGCTGACCATCAACTTCGGCGAGGACCTGATCTCTCTGGCCGAGGACTGGCCCGGCGGCCCGGCCGGCTTCATGGTGACGCTGGGGGCCGTCGACGCCTTGGCTCTGCTGCTGATCGCAATCGCCTGCCTGGTCTACGCATGGCCGGAGCAGACTCCGCCACAGCTACGGCTCTCGGGCCGCACCCGCATGACTTTCGCGGTGGCCGGCGGCCTGGTGACGATCATGACGGCCGTGCCCCTGGCCTCGACCCTGCCGAGGCGGCAGGGTCAGTCGGACAGCTGTGACCTCAGCGGGTTCGGCTGCTTCATGCGCGAGGTGCACTCCGACGCCGTGCTCTCGGGCTGGGTCGCCCTGATGCTGGTCGCTTTCGCCGGCTCCCTCACCCTGGCCATGCTGTTCCGGCGTAACCGGAAGGAGCGGGCTCCGCAGGCTCAACCGTGAGCGTCGCCGCGATCTCGTCCGCCAGCGGGGACATGATCTCGGCAACCCCGATCGTGGTCCACGTGACCGTGAACTCGATGACGCCCTCGGGGTAGGCGTCCGTCAGGACGTAGTAGGTCACGTACTCCAGCAGCAGGCGCCGCCCGTCCTCCATCTCCGCCTCGGTGGCGAGTTCCCGCACCCGGCAGGCCGGGCCGAGCGGCAGCTCGATCCTGCGGATGTCGGGCTCGCGCACGCGCCAGTCGCGCGGCTCGCGTATCACCGCGGCGATGGCGTCCAGCGAGCGGCCCGCGTCGGGGGGCTGCTGGCAGACCATGAACGCCGTGGCCGTGACGAAGGGCGGGGCGGACGGCTGTTCCAGGGGGATCTGCACCGACATCGGGGAGGCGCCTCGCTCCTGGGCGATGGCCTGGAGGGACTTCAGCTCGGGCAGCAGCGCCCGGGCGAAGTCCTTGTCGTGTTCGCCGCCGCGCTCCGCGACCTCGCGGGCCACCTGGTCCGCGCCGTCGGGGTCATCGACGGGCAGCGGTATCCAGTCCACGGTGGTCGTCGTGAACGAGGCCATGACGTCAGCCATCGGCAATCCCCCTCGGTGTCACGGGATCTGGCCCCACGGCGCGGTGCCGGTCGAGTTCCAGTCGATCATGCCGCCGGTCGCGATGCCCCCGTAAAGGTATGCGTTGGCACGCACCGTCGAGGCCGCCAGCTCGCCGCCCTGCGCCAGGGTGCGCATGTCGCTGATGCCGGAGACGAAGCCGGAGGGGCCGCCGCCGCGGAAGGTGGCGTTGTGCCACATGTTGCGGCCGGTCTGCTGGGCGAAGCTGGAGAAGCCGTTGGGCGCGGCGGCGCGGGTGGAGTCCCGGGCGGCCGTCAGGGCGTTGCGTCCGCCGCCCATCATGCGGGCGTTGGTCACGCGGGTCGAACGCGGGATCGTGCCCCGGCCCCGCGCCAGGATGTTGGAGTACGCGCTCAGCCGGTTGGCGGCGCCGGCGGCGCGGGCCCCTCTGCTCAGGGCGCCCACGACGCCACCGGTGAGGATGCCCAGCGCGTCCAGGCCGGCGGCGGCGAAGTTGCCGTTCACCAGGTTGCCCACCAGGGATATGGCCGATCCGACCACGGAGATGATCACCAGCGCCTGTCCGAGGATGGGGACCCATCCCAGGAAGATGGACGCGATGCCCGCCCATCCGGCGATGGTGCCGGCCCATTGCCCGACCGTGCCCATGAAGTCCTGGAACGCGCCCCACAGGCCGCCGGAGTTCTTCAGGCCGTCGTTGCTGATGAACTCGTTGATCCGGTCCGCCGCGTTCTGGGCGGCGGTGTTCTTGTCGTCGACGAGCGTGTTGAGCTGGGAGCGCAGGTTGCCGAGGTTGGTGTTGGCCGTGTCGATCTGGTCCTGGTAGCCCTGGTGCTGGTCGTGGTTCTCGGCGTCCTCGTCCTCGGTCTCCTCGGCCAGCGGGCCATAGGTGTCGAGCGTGTCCTGCTCGGCGACGGCCTGGGTGCGCAGCTCCTCGCTGTCCTCCTGGGCGGTCTTGAGGGCCGGCCAGTACTCGTCCAGCGCGTCCGCCGCCTCCTGGTACCGGCCCTTGGCCCGGATCACCGAGTCGCTCAGGTCGGTGGAGCGATCGCGGAAGGCGTTGGCGGTCTCGCCCTTCCACCGCTGGGTGTCCTCGTGCACGGAGTCGAGCGTGTCGGAGACGCGCTGGATCAGGTCGGCCATGTTCCGGTACCGCTCGGCGGCCTCCTTGACCGCCTCCCAGTCCCCGGGAACGGGATCCTCCCCGTCCGTCAGCGGCGACCAGTCGCTGGCTCTTGGCGGATCAACCACGGCTAGGCCTCCTCGGGCTGCGTCGACTCGGCCAGTTGCAGGTCCATGGTGCTGAAGCCCTCGCCAACGCTCCGCGCGATCTCCGCGAGGTTCCCGATCTCCTCGATGATCTCGCCGCGCTTGTCCGACCAGTTGTCGGCGAACTCCTCCAGCGCGTCGGCCAGGTCCCCGTGGCTGACGTCCTCGGCGTACTCGTCGGCGATGTCCTCGGAGTTCTCCAGCTCGCTGCGGATGGTCTCCAGGCCGGTGCCGAGGTCCTCGATCTCGTCGTAGTTGATGACGAGGTCGGGTTCACCAGACATGCTGCCTCTCCCCGTTCGTCTGTTGGTCGGTCGGTGGTGGTCACTGTCCGGGCTGTCGGACCGGCGGCTAACGCCACTCCCAGGTCAGGGAGTGGGCGACCGCGTCGAACAGCTCCACGAGCGCGTCCGCGAGTTCGGTCAGCGGCGTGTTGAACGACAGCACCAGGTGCGTGGGGCTCTCCGGAATCTGCACGAAGTACGTCAGGAGCGTCGAGGTCCTGCCCTCGGGCAGGCCCAGGTCGCTGGCGTCCTGCGGCCTCTCCTGCCGCCGGACCCGCACGGCCCTGCCCGCCGGCAGGTCGACGACCTCGACCTCGGCCTGCGGGTACTTGTCCTGCTGGGCCTCGGCCATCAGCCGCACGGGGATCACGCCGATCCCGCTGTCCTCGTCGGGGGACTCGGCCGTCACGACGAGGCTGGCGGAGATGGGAACGCCGAGGACGGTCTGGGTCGACAGATACATCTCCAGGCCGTCCTTGGAGGCCGCCTCCCAGGTCAGGTTGTCGATGAGCTGCTTCAGCTCGTGCCGCTTGGTGGCGAACTCGTCGCGGTTGGGCAGGGTCCGGTCCACCAGCGCGCGCACCGAGCGCTCGCGGGCGTCGGGCGAGGCGAGGGGGATGCGGTACCACTCCAGCGGCGCCACGAGCCGGTAGCTGCTGGGCGGCGCGGGGCGCGACGAGTGGTACCGCGGGCGCGGGCGCGGCCGGGGTCGCGGGCTCGGCCCTGGGCTCGGCCTCGGGCGCCTCATCCGGCGCCGGCGCGTACGTCCTGCCTGCCGGTTCCATCGCGTCCTCTTTCCTCTCCTCTTCGCTTCGCCTGCCTCCCCCTTCCGCGGACCTGCCGGGGCGGCGCCGTCACACGCACGGCGCCGCCCCGCACCCCTCGGGGTCCGCTCGGGGTCAGCTGCCGCTGACCTGGGACGCGTACTCGGCGTCCTGGTCCTCCAGGCCGTCGGCGGCGGAGTGCAGGAAGTTCCCCATGCCCTCCATGCCTTCGAGCATCTGCTTGACCCCCTCGGTGAACTCCGTGTAGGAGTCGCCGAACGCGCCCGACGCCTGCTGGGTGGTGAAGCCGTCCTCCAGCAGGTCGTCCACGTACGTCTTGATGTCGTCCAGCTCACCCCGCAGCCGCTCGTGCTCGGAGATCAGATGATCGCCGGCGTCGTGCATCTGGTCGTAGGTGAGATTCATCCCATCGCGGCCGTCGCCCATGGCGAGCCCCTTTCTGCTTCAACAGTCCAGTTCTGTTCGGGAAGTTAGATGGGGTATCGGTCCCGGAACCGGATGCCGCGCCCCCATGTGTGCGTCTGCTCGGCAGCATACGTGCCGCCGCCGACATCACGCAGGCCCCTGCCTGTGGGTGGTACACGGCTGTGACAACTGTGGCGTCGCGCCGATGTCGAGGTGTCTTAACAGACGCCGCCGCCTTTGCTAGCGTCCCGTCGATGGGAGCGCTCCCATCGATTCAACCGACATCATCAACCACGGAGATGGGGCGTTACAGATGCTCTCGCTCGGCAGATCCACCGTGTGGCGCGCGCTGGCGGTCCTCGGGGCCTCCCTGACGATGGTGGCCACCCTCGGCACCGGCAACGCATCGGCGCACGGGGCCGTCAGCGACCCGCCGGCGCGCGCGTACGACTGCTACACCCGCTGGTCCGGCAGCTGGCAGGACCCGGCCATGGAAACCGAAGACCCGATGTGCTACCAGGCATGGCAGGCCAACCCCGACGCCATGTGGAACTGGAACGGCCTGCTGCGCGAGGGCGTCGGCGGCAACCACCAGGCTGCCGTGCCCGACGGGACGCTGTGCAGTGGCGGCCTGACGTTCGACGGCCGGTACGCGGCGCTCGACGAGCCGGGGGCGTGGCACGCCGTGGACCGGCCCAACAGCTTCACCCTCAACCTGCTCGACAACTCCTCGCACGGCGCCGACTACATCCGCGTCTACGTCACCAAGCAGGGCTTCGACCCGACCACGCAGCCCCTGACCTGGGACGACCTCGAACTCGTCACGGAGACGGGCAGCGTGCCCACGGGCACCTCGACCCCGGTGGAGGTGAACGCGCCGGGACGCACCGGGCACCACATCGTCTACACGGTCTGGCAGGCCAGCCACCTCGACCAGTCCTACTACTTCTGCAGCGACGTGAACTTCACCGGCTGAGCCGGGGCCGGTTGCCGTGACGCCGGGGCGCGGCCCCGGCGTCACGGCCAGGGACCGCTGTCGGCCCTGTCCGTTAGGCTGACCGAAAGTCCGACAGTCACGTTGTGCACGGGGGCCGTGCCAGTGGTAAACCCCGGCGGGGGGAGTGAAGAGCGTTGCGCCTGTCGCTGACGGTCGTGGATCCCATCGGGCAGCGCCGAGTCGATGCCGTGCTCGACGCGGAGCCGGAGACGCCGGTCGCCGATCTCGTCCCCACCCTCGTCGGGCTGGTCGGCGGCAGCCTTCCGCCGCCGCCGCGGCAGCAGCCGCGGGCGCAGGCGTATCCGCATCAGGAGGCGTACCCCCAGGCCCCGGCGCAGGCCCAGCACGCCGGCGGCTGGCACCAGGGCATGGCCGCCTCCCCCGCCCCCGGCGGCCCGCCGCACCTGCCGCCCACCATCCACAACGCCCCCTCCGCGCCCCCGGTCTTCGTCGACGGCGCGCCCGTCGATCCCGCGCTGACCCTGGCGCGCTCGCCGCTGCGCGAGGGCGTCGTCGTCAGCCTGCACAACGCCGAGGGCTGCCCGCCGCCCGAGCCGCACGGCGCCGTGGAGATCCGCGTCACCGGCGGGCCCGGCGCGGGGGCCGTGCACCGGCTGGGCCTTGGCCGCTTCGACATCGGCAGCGGGCCGTACGCCGCCCTGCGCGTCAACGACCCGGCCCTCGCCGAGCGCGCGCTCACGCTGCGCGTCATGGCCGACGGCAGCTGCGACGTCACCGGCCACAGCACGGCGTTCACCATCGAGGGCGAGGAGCCGTCGGGGGCGCCGGGCCCGGTGCCGTGGCCGCTGGGCGCCCAGGTCGCCGCCGGGGACTCGCTGCTGGAGCTGATGCCGTACTTCCCGCCGGACGCCGCGCTGCGGGTCTCGGAGGACGGCGCCGGCCTGGACTACAACCGGCCGCCGCGGCTGCGCCCGCCGGAGCGCCCCAACCACTACCGGCTGCCCAAGCCGCCCGAGGAGCCGGACAAGCGGCCCATCCCGTGGGTCACGGCCATGGTTCCGCTGGTCGGCTCCGTCATGATGGCGATGATCCGCGACCGCTGGATCTTCCTGCTGATCGCGTTCCTGACGCCGATCATGCTGCTCGCCAACTACCTGATGAACAAGAAGCGGGGCGGCAAGAAGTACGCCGAGCGGCTCAAGGAGTACGAGGAGCACAAGGCGCGCATCGAGAGGGACGCCCAGGAGGCGCTGGTCGCCGAGCGGTTCGCCCGCCGGCACGCCGCGCCGGACCCGGCGACCGTGCTGTCGGCGGCCACCGGGCCGCGCACCCGGCTGTGGGAGCGGCGCCGCACCGACGAGGACCACCTGCTGCTGCGGGTGGGCACCCAGGACCTGGACTCCGAGGTGGTGCTCACCGACCCCGAGCAGGACGAGCACAAGCGCGAGGTGACCTGGAAGGTCAACGATGCGCCGGTCACCGTCTCGCTGCGCCAGTACGGCGTGGTGGGGTTCGCCGCCCCGCAGGAGACGGTGCGCTCCATGGCGGGCTGGGCGGTCGGCCAGCTCACCGTGCTGCACAGCCCGGTCGACGTGCAGGTGTACGTGCTGACGGACAACTCCGGGCAGCGGAGCTGGGAGTGGCTGCGCTGGCTGCCGCACGGCCGCCCCACCATGGAGCAGGACACCAACGTGCTGATCGGCACCGACGCGGAGACCGTCGGCGCCCGGATAGCCGAGCTGTCCCGGATGCTGGAGGCCCGTCTCCAGGCGGTGAAGAAGAACCGGGGCCGGGTCCAGGGCTTCGTCGACCCCGACATCGTGGTCGTCTTCGACGGCTCGCGCCTGATGCGCACGCTGCCCGGCGTCATCCAGCTGCTGCGCGAGGGGCCGGCGGTGTCGATGTACGCGATGTGCCTGGACGAGGAGGAGCGGTTCCTGCCCGGCGAGTGCAAGGCCGTGGTGGTCGCCGACTCCAGCGCCCAGCAGGCCAACGGCGCCTGGCCGTTCCAGCAGGGCTTCCAGCAGGGCCACTTCCACGCCGGCTTCGCGCCGCCGCCCGGTCCGGCGGGCCCGCCCGGAATGGCGGGTCCCGGCGGCATGGCGCCGCCGCCCGGGGTGCCCGGCGTGGCGCCGCCGCCCGGGACGCCGCCCGTCCCGGGCTGGTCCTCCCCCGCCGCGGCCCAGCCCGGGCCCGCGCGCACCGACCGGCTCCGGGTGGAGCGCGCCGACGAGCCGCGGATCGTGGGCGTACGCCCCGACCTGGTGTCGCCCGAGTGGTGCGACCTGCTGGCCCGATCCATCTCGCCGCTGCGGGACATCAGCGGCGAGTCGGAGGACGCGTCGCTGCCCACCTCCAGCCGGCTGCTGGACGTGCTGCAGCTCGAGCCGCCCACGCCGCCCGCGATCGTGGGGCGCTGGCGGTCCGACGGCCAGTCCACGGTGGCGGTGCTCGGCGAGTCCTACGACGGCCCGTTCGCCATCGACCTGCGCCGGGACGGGCCGCACGGCCTGATCGCGGGCACCACCGGCTCCGGCAAGTCGGAGCTGCTGCAGACGATCGTCGCCTCGCTGGCCGTGGCCAACACGCCGGAGAACATGACGTTCGTCCTCGTCGACTACAAGGGCGGCTCGGCGTTCAAGGACTGTGTGCAGCTGCCGCACACCGTCGGCATGGTCACCGACCTCGACAACCACCTGGTGGAGCGGGCGCTGCGCTCGCTGGGCGCGGAGCTGACGCGCCGGGAGCACATCCTCGCCGAGGTGGGCGCCAAGGACATCGAGGACTACCAGGACCTGATGCGCCGCGAGCCGGGCCGGCACCAGGTCATGCCGCGCCTGCTCATCGTCATCGACGAGTTCGCCTCGATGGCCCGCGAGCTGCCCGACTTCGTCAAGGGCCTGGTCAACATCGCCCAGCGGGGCCGCTCCCTCGGCATCCACCTGCTGCTGGCGACGCAGCGGCCCTCCGGCGTGGTCTCTCCCGAGATCCGCGCCAACACCAACCTGCGGATCGCGCTGCGCGTGACCGACCAGGGCGAGTCCACCGACGTCATCGACGCGCCGGACGCCAGCCTCATCGCCAAGAACACGCCGGGCCGGGCGTTCGTGCGCCTGGGGCACGCGTCGCTGGTGCCGTTCCAGTCCGGCCGCGTCGGCGGCCGGCGTCCCGGCGCGGTGGACCCGGCGGTGTCGCGGCCGTGGACCAGCACGCTGGAGTGGACGGGCCTGGGCCGCTCGGAGCTGAAGCGCCCGCCGGGCGAGGAGCGGCAGGACGACGAGAACACCGACCTGCGGGTGCTGGTGGAGGCCGTCATCGAGGCCAACGCCCAGCTGGGGCTGCCCGCCCAGCACAGCCCGTGGCTGCCGCCGCTGCCGGAGGTGGTGCTGATCGACGACCTGCCGCCGGTTCCGGCCGTGGGCCCCGGCGAGCTGCCGCCTGCGCCGTACGGCGTGGAGGACCTGCCCGACCAGCAGGCCCGCAGGGCGCTCACCATCGACTTCAGGTCCCTCGGCCACCAGCTCATCGGCGGCGCCTCGCGCACCGGGCGTTCCCAGCTCCTGCGCACCGTCGCCGGCTCGCTGGCGCGGACGTGCTCCTCCGAGGACGTCCACCTCTACGCCTTCGACTGCGGCAACGGGGCGATGAACGTGCTGGCCCGGCTGCCGCACTGCGGCGCGGTGGTCGGCCGGGCCAGCAGACCGAGCGGGCCCAGCGCCTGATCCGGCGGCTGAAGGACGAGGTGGCGCGGCGGCAGGAGATCCTGGCGGCCGACGCGCTGGCCGACATCGGCGAGCAGCGGCGGGCGGCGCAGCCGGAGAACCGGCTGCCGCACATCGTGGTGCTGGTCGACCGCTGGGAGGGCTGGCTGGCCTCGCTCGGCGAGATCGACAACAGCGCGCTGACCGACGAGCTGTTCCTGATCCTGCGCGAGGGCGCCAGCGTCGGCGTGCACGTGCTGATCACCGGCGACCAGCGGGTGTTCGCCGGGCGGATCGCGAGCCTGAGCGAGGACAAGTTCGTCTTCCGCATGTCGAACCGCACGGACTACACCATCGCGGGCCTCAACGCGCGGAAGATGCCGGAGGAGATCCCGCCGGGCCGGCTGTTCCGGGCCCGCACCGCCACGGAGATCCACATCGCCGCGCTCGGCGAGGACCTGTCCGGCCAGGGCCAGGCCGCGGCGCTGACGGAGATCGCGGACGCGGCCAGGGCGCGCGACGCGGATGTGCCGCGCTCCCGGCGGCCGTTCCGGCTCGACGTGCTGCCCAAGCGGCTCACCTTCGACGACGCCTGGGAGATGCGCGACCCGGACGCCTCGCGTTCGCCGCTGTGGGGCCTGATCGGCGTGGGCGGCGACGAGCTGACCGGTTTCGGGCCCGATCTGGCCTCCGGCATCCGCAGCTTCGTCATCGCCGGCCCGCCGAAGTCGGGCCGCAGCGCGACGCTGTGCGTGCTGGCGAAGTCGCTGCTGCGGCAGGGGACGCGGCTTGCCATCGCCGCGCCCCGGGTCTCCCCGGTGCGCGACCTGGAGGGCGAGCAGGGCGTGGTGGGCATGACGACGGCCGAGGCGCTGACCAACGAGGAGGTCGCGGAGCTGCTGAGCGGCTCGACGCCCGAGGACCCCATCGTGCTGCTGATGGACGACGCCGAGGACTACCGGCGTTGCAAGGCGGACGAGGAGCTGCGGGGCGTGCTGCTGCGCGGGGCGGAGCAGGGGAGGGCCATCGTGCTGTCCGGCGACGCGCAGAGCGTGTGCAGCGGCTTCACCGGCTGGCAGGCGGAGGTCAAGAAGGCGCGGCGGGGCGTGCTGCTGTCGCCGCAGACCCACCGGCACGGCGAGCTGATCGGCACGAAGCTGCCGCGCAGTGCGGCCGTCGCGCAGCCGCAGCCCGGCAACGGCATCCTCCACCTCGGCGACGGCATCCCGATGGCGGTGCGCATCCCCGTTCCGTGATTGTCCGTGATTGTCGTTCCGTGATCGCCCTTTCCATGACCGCGAGCTGAAACCGCGCCGGTGATGGTGGCGTGATTACGTCCGTAGGTTTCGCACACGCGCGTGTGCGAGAGGAGGGCGCAGGCGATGCAGGTCCTGGTGACGCTGGTCCGCAAGGGGCGGGATCCGCAGGACTGTCTGGTCAGGGTCGAGGAGGCCACCACGGCCGCCGACCTGGCGACCCGGCTGGCCGCGACGGTCCGCGGCGCGGCCCACCCCGGCGCGGCCGCGGCCGCCCTGCCGGGCGCGGTCACCGCGGCCGGCCCGCCCGCCCCGCAGGGGGTGTCGGCGCAGCCCGGGCTTGCCGTGCCCCCCGGCCTGCCGACCGCGCCGCAGGCTCCGCCGCCAACGGCGCCGGGCGCGCCTGCGCCTGCGCCTGCGCCTGCGATGGCCAAGCTCCCGTCCCCCACGGAAGGATCCCCTACCGGGGGCGGGCGGGC
>NZ_JBQQCA010000089.1:0-14877 GCF_052246635.1 Streptomyces sp. 6N223
TGCTGGTGGCCGACCTGTCCGGCATGAGCAAGGCCGAGACCGAACGCATCTGGCTCCCCTTCGTCGTCTGGCTCATCCCCGCCACCGCACTCCTGCCCCCACGCCACGCCCGCGCCTGGCTCGCCACCCAGGCCGCCCTCGCCCTCGCCGTCAACCACCTCTGGATCACCCGCTGGTGAGCGCTGGTGAGAGGGGGCGCGCGGATCTGACGAAGCGGTGACATCCCCCTGCCGGGGCGGGGCAGGGCACCCGGAAGCGCTTAGCGTCGGCGGCGTGAGCGTTGTGCAGCGGGCCTCCGCCGAGGAGGCCGAACGACCCGCCGAGCCCGCGCGCCGGCGTTCCCCGGGGGCGCGTGCCGAAGGCGTCGCCGTGGCCACGGCGTTGACGATGCTCGTGGCCGCCGCCGTGCTGGGCGTGACCGTGTACGACAAGCGGGACGACCTGTGGCTGGGCTTCCCGCCGATCCTCGCCCGCTGGGAGCCGCACGTGGGGCCGGGCACGCTCGCGGCGCCGATCGTGGCCGGGCTCGTGGTGGTCTACGGGCCGGTGGCGGCGCGGCGGCTGGCCTGGCGCCCGCTGCTGGCCGCCGCCGGGGCGGGGTCGCTGGCCTGGCTGTGGTCGCTGGCGCTGGTCGACGGCTGGCGGCGCGGCGTGGCCACCCGGCTCAGCGTCAAGCAGGAGTACGTGACGTCGGTGGACGACGTCCGCGGCGTGGGCGACTTCCTGCGGACCTTCACCGACTCCATACCCGCGAACGCCCCGGACCCGTGGCCGGTCCACGTGGCGGGGCATCCGCCGGGCGCCACGCTGACGTTCGTCGCGCTGGACCGGGTGGGGCTCGGGGGCGGGGCGTGGGCCGGGGCGTTCTGCGTGACGGCGTCGGCGACGATCGCGGTCGCGGTGGCGGTGACCGTGCGCGCCCTGGCCGGGGAGGAGGCGGCACGGCGGGCGCTGCCCTTCCTGGTCCTGGCCCCGGCCGCCATCTGGCTGGCGGCCTCCGCCGACGGCTACTTCGCCGCCGTCGGCGCCTGGGGCACAGCGCTCCTCGCCCTCGCCGCGACGCGCGCCACGCGATGGCCCCGCCTGGCGGCGTTGGGCTCCGGCCTCCTCTTCGGCCTGCTGCTCTACCTCTCCTACGGCCTGGTCCTCCTCGGCATCCCCGCCCTCGCCGTACTCCTGCTCACCCGCACCTGGCGCCCCCTCCCCTACGCCCTGGCCGGCATCGCCGCCTGGGTCGCCGCCTTCACCGCCGCCGGATTCTGGTGGTACGACGGCTACGTCCTGCTGGTCGACCGGTACTACGCCGGCGCCGGCGGCTTCCGGCCGTACGAGTACTACGTGTGGGCCAACCTGGCGGTGCAGGCGCTCAGCGGCGGCCTGGCGACGGCGGCGGCGCTGGGACGGGCGGCCGTGACACGGCGCGGGACGCTGGTGCTGCTGGTCGGCGCGGCGCTGGCCGCCATGCTGGTGGCCGACCTGTCCGGCATGAGCAAGGCCGAGACCGAACGCATCTGGCTCCCCTTCGTCGTCTGGCTCATCCCCGCCACCGCACTCCTGCCCCCACGCCACGCCCGCGCCTGGCTCGCCACACAGGCCGCCCTCGCCCTCGCCGTCAACCACCTCTGGATCACGCAATGGTGACCACGAGCACCCTCGTGAGGTTCCGGGGGCGGCTGCACGACCCGCGCACCGCCACCGCGATCGGCCGCTGGCTGGGCGCCGGGATCGCCGTCTGCTTCCTGACCGGGCTGATCAGCCACGGCCTGCAGACGCCCCCCGGCTGGCTGGCGCCCCACCTGCCGACCCGTCCGGTCTGGCTCTACCGCGTCACCCAGGGGCTGCACGTGGCCACCGGCATCGCGGTGGTGCCGCTGCTGCTGGCGAAGCTGTGGACGGTGTACCCGAGGCTCTTCGTCCGGCCGCCGGTGCGTTCGGTGCGGCACGCGCTGGAACGGCTGTCGATCGCGGTGCTGGTCTCGGCCGCGCTGCTCGAGGTGTTCCTCGGCCTGATGAACGTCTCGCAGTGGTATCCGTGGCCGTTCTCCTTCCGGAAGGTCCACTGGGCGCTGGCATGGGTGCTGGCCGGGTCGCTGCTGCTGCACCTGGCGGTCAAGGCGCCCGTCATCGCCGCCCACTGGCGCCGCGCGCCGGCCGACGCCGACGCCCGGGACCGGCGTTCGCTGCTGCTGGGCGTGGGCGCGGCCGTGGCGACGGTGACGGTGACGACCGTCGGCCAGACCCTGACCCCGCTGCGCGGCGTCACCCTCCTCGCGCCGCGCCACCCCGGCCACCACCAGCAGGGCCTGCCGGTCAACCGCACGGCGGCCCAGGCGGGCATCCGCCCGGCCGCCGTGGCGGCGGACGCCTGGCGGCTGCGCGTCGCCGGTCCGCGCGGCTTCGAGCGGTCGCTGGCCGCCCTCAACGCCGAGCCGCAGCACGCCGCGAGCCTGCCGATCGCCTGCGTGGAGGGCTGGAGCGCCAACGCCGACTGGGCCGGCGTACGGCTGCGCGACCTGCTGGACCGGGCCGGTGCCCCCGAGGACGCCTTCGTCCGCGTCGTGTCGCTCCAGAGCGGCGGGGCGTTCTCGGTGATGGAGATGCCGCCCCCGTACGCCCGGGACCCGCTGACGCTGCTCGCGCTGCGGCTGAACGGCGAGGTGCTCTCGCCCGACCACGGCTTCCCCGCCCGCGTCATCGCGCCGGGCAGGCCCGGGGTGTGGCAGACGAAGTGGGTGACGCGGATCGAGGTGCTGGAGTGATCGCGCGGCTGGCGCGGCTCGCGCTGGGGGTGGGCGGGCTGGCGATGATCGGCCTGGGCGCCTGGGTGCTTCTCTTCGACGCGGCCTCGCGTACGCCGGGCCAGGTGGCGGCGTGGCTGGCGGGCGCGGTGGTGGTGCACGACCTGCTGCTGGCGCCGGCGGTGCTGCTGCTGGGGCTGGCGGTACGCCCGCTGCGGCGGGTCCGTGGGGCGTTGCGGGGCGCGCTGCTGGTGGGGGGCTGCGTCACGCTGGTCGCGCTGCCGCCGCTGCTGCGGCCCGGCGCGCCGCGCAACGAGACGGTGCTGCCGCTGGACTACGGGCGCAACCTTGCGTTGCTGCTGGCCGTGGTGGCGGTGGGGACGGGGATCGTGGCCGGCCGCTCGTGGTGGTCCGGCCGGCGGAGGGACGAGTGAGCGAGTGAGGAGGCGCCGCGCCCGCGGGCGTCTCGTCCGGCCGGGACCGGCCGCGGGCAGGCGCTGAGCGCGCGCCTCCTTCACCTGGCTGCCGCAGCGGCCCGAGCCACGTGGCGGGCTGCCGCACCGTGCTGACCGGCGGTGCCAAGGCCCCGCCGGGCCGGGCGGGGAGGGGCGCGGTGTGCCCCTCCGCGACGCGCTCGCCTTCGGCCGGCGCGTGGACATCGGCTTCTGCGGCGCGGCGCCCGGGGTGCGGCCCCGGCTGCTCCCTAGGGTCCCTCGTTGCGCAGCGCCAGGAACGGGCGGTCGTGCACGGTCCAGCTGCCGACCATTGCCCAGCCGCACCCCTCCGCAGCGGCGCGCAGCGCGTCCTGGCCGAGTCGGGCCCAGGGGAACGCCGGGCCGCTCGGGCCCGTGCCGTCGTCGAGCCGGGCCTCGAAGCGCTCGTCGACGTCCGCGCGCACGGGCGCCGCCTCGGCCAGCAGCAGCCCGCCGGGGGTGGCGAGGCGGCGGATCCGGCGCAGCAGCGCGGCCGGGTCGCCGCCTATGCCGACGTTGCCGTCCATGAGCAGCACGCTCCCCCACCACCCCTCCCCCGGCAGCTCCTGGAAGACAGAGCGCAGCAGCGCGGCGCCGCCGCCCTCGCGGGTGCGGGACACGGCGGCGGGCGCGGTGTCGATGCCCAGGGCCGGGCGCCCGGCCAGGGCCAACGCCGTGATCATGCGTCCGGGGCCGCAGCCGACGTCGAGCACGCTGCCCGCGCAGCGGCCCAGCACGGTCCGGTCGGCGGCGTCGGGGCGGGCGCACCAGCGCGCCACGTCCAGCGGCAGGCGCCGGCCGTCGGCGACGCGGCGCAGGAAGAGCGGGCCGCCGCCGCGGGCCAGGGCGACGGCGTACGGGTCGGCGTTCCAGGCCGAGGGCGCGGGTGGACAGTCGCCCTCGGCGTCCTCGGCGTCCTCGGCGTCCTCGGCGTCCTCGATGTCCTTGACGTCCTTGACGACTTCGACGACTTCGGCGGCGCCGGAGAGGGTGGGCGTGATCATCGAGGCACGGCCCCCCACAGCCGCGCGTGCAGGGTGGCGAAGCGCCCGTCCGGCGGCGCCTGGCGGGCCACCTCGGCCGCGTCCTCCGCCGTGTCGACGTCCCGCAGCACCGGCAACTCCCCCACCGCGAGCCCGGCTCGCAGCAGCCGCCACCGCTGCGCCGCCCCGGTGTGCGGGGTGGACATCGGTACGCCGCGCACCAGCTCCGGGTCGGGCTCGGCCAGGCCCAGTGCCCAGAAGCCGCCGTCCGCCGCCGGGCCGAGCCAGGCGCGGCCCGGCGCCGACCAGCCCTCGGGCCCGGTGGCGGGCGCCAGCAGCTCGGGCGTGAGCTGCGGCGTATCCATGCCGACCAGCAGCGCCGGGCCGCCGGGGCACGAGGCGAAGGCGGCGGCTATGCGTGCGTCCAGGCCGCCGCCGGCCTGCGGCAGGACGTCGTAGCCGTCCGGCAGCCAGGCGCCGGGCCGGCCGTCCAGCACCAGCACGCGCTGCCGCGCGGGCACCCGCAGCAGGGCGTTCAGCGTGTCGGCGAGCGCGGCCTCGGCGAGGCGGGCAGCCTCGTGCGGCGTGAACGGCGGCGTGAGCCGCGTCTTGACCCGGCCGGGCACCGGCTCCTTGGCGATGACGAGGAGGGTGGTGGGGCCGTGGGGCGGCAGGGCGCGGCCGGCCGGACGCGGGCGTATGCCGGTCGTCACCGCAGCACCGCCCGCATGTCGTGGACGGCCTGCCAGGTGCCGCGCCAGGTGCCGGTCACCTTGGAGCGGCCGGTGCGCGGGCGGTAGGCGACCTCGATCTCCTCGATGCGCCACCCGGCGTCGGCGGCCCGCACCACCATCTGCAGCGGGTAGCCGCTGCGCCGGTCGGTCAGGCCGAGCGACAGCAGCCCCTCCCGCCGCGCCACCCGCATCGGACCCAGGTCGCGCAGGCGTACGCCGGTGCGCCGGCGGGTCATCCGCGACAGCGCGCGGTTGCCGAGCCGGGCGTGCAGCGGCCAGGCGCCGCGCGCCGTGGGGCGCCGCCGGGCCAGCACCAGGTCGGCGGTGCCCGCGTGCACCGGTGCGGCGACGCGCGGCAGCTCGCCGGGGTCCAGGGAGGCGTCGCAGTCGCAGAACGCGACGAGCGGGGCCGTGGCGGCCAGCAGCCCGGCGTGGCAGGCGGAGCCGAAGCCGCGGCGCGGCTCGTGGACGACGTGCGCGCCGAGCCGGGCGGCGATCTCGGCCGAGCCGTCGGTGGAGCCGTTGTCCACCACCACGGCCCGCCAGCCGTCGGGAACGCGGTCCAGCACCCAGGGCAGCGCGGCGGCCTCGTTGAGGCAGGGCAACACGATGTCCCCCAGCGGGGGTTGGGCAGGCAGAGAGGACGGGGAGTTGGTCACGCCCCCACCCTACGAAGACAACACGGACAAATCCGGACGCTCGCTCCTTACGAATCCCTGACGTTCAGGAGGGCTTGGCCGCGCACGAGGTCAGCTGTCGGTGCCGGGTGTGAGACTCGATGCCATGAAGGCGATGCAGGCGACGCAGCGGATCCAGCGGATCCTGGTCGTGGACGACGACCCCACCGTCACGGAGGTCGTGGCCGGCTATCTCGACCGGGCGGGCTTCGCCGTGGACACCGCCGCCGACGGGCCGGGCGCGCTGGCCCGGGCGGCCGCCAACCCGCCGGATCTCGTCGTGCTCGACCTGATGCTGCCCGGGCTCGACGGCCTCCAGGTCTGCCGGCGGCTGCGCGAGGCCGGCCCGGTGCCGGTGGTGATGCTCACCGCGCGCGGCGACGAGGAGGACCGGATCCTCGGTCTGGAGATCGGCGCCGACGACTACGTGACCAAGCCCTTCAGCCCGAGGGAGCTGGTGCTGCGGGTCGCTTCGGTGCTGCGGCGGGCCGGCGCCCGGGGGGCCTCCGGCGGGGCGGCGGAGGCGGGGACGGGGGCGCCGGCGGGCGGGGTGCTGCGAGGGGGCGGCATCACGCTCGACCCGGCCGCGCGCAGCGCCGTCGACGCGCGGGGCCCGCTCCGGCTGACGCTGCGCGAGTTCGACCTGCTGGCGCACTTCCTGCGCCACCCCGGCACCGCCTTCAGCCGGGAGGAGCTGATGGCCCGCGTCTGGGGCTGGGACTTCGGGGACCTGTCGACCGTCACGGTCCACGTGCGACGGCTGCGTCACAAGGTGGAGGCCGACCCCGCCCAGCCTCGGCTGATCACCACCGTCTGGGGCGTCGGCTACCGCTTCGACGGGGACTCGCGCGACGGGGGGTGACGGGGACACATGGGGTTCGACCAGTTGCTGCGGGACCTGCCGCTGATAGCGCTGTACGCCGCCGCCGGCACGGCCGTGGTCGGCGCGGCGGGCGGGCTGGTGCTGGCCGCCGTGCGGCGGCGTTCGGTGGCGGTGTCGCTGGCCGTGCTGATCGCGGTCACGGTCGGCGCGATGCTCGCGGGCACGCTCTCGGTCGCCTGGGCCATGTTCCTGTCCGCCCACGACTTGGCGGTGGTCGTCACGGTCGGCCTCGTCGGGGCGCTGGCGTCCACCATCACGGCGCTGCTGCTGGGGCGTTGGGTCATCGGCGCCCACCGCGCGCTGGAGCGCTCCGCCCGCGCCCTCGGCCAGGGCGGCGCCTTCGCCGCGCCCGCGGCGCCCATGCCCGCCGAGCTGGCCTCGCTCGCCCGCGAACTGGCCGACACCAGCGAACGCCTGGCCACCTCACGGGAGCGCGAGCGGGCCCTCGAGTCCTCCCGCCGGGAGCTGGTCGCCTGGATATCCCACGACCTGCGTTCCCCGCTGGCGGGCCTGCGCGCCATGGCCGAGGCGCTGGAGGACGGCATAGCGGAGGACCCCGACCGGTACCACCGGCAGATCCGCGGCGAGGTCGAGCGGCTCTCCGCCATGGTCGGCGACCTCTTCGAACTCTCCCGCATCCAGGCCGGTTCGCTGGCCCTCAGTCCCACACGGATGTCGGTCTACGACCTGATCAGCGACGCCATCGCCGGCGCCGACCCGCTGGCCAAGGAGTGCGGCGTGCTCCTGGCCGACCGGGGAGTGGAGCCGGTTCCGGTCGAGGTCGACGGCAAGGAGATGAGCCGGGTGCTGGCCAACCTGCTGGTCAACGCGATACGCCACACGCCGGCCGACGGCACGGTCGCGGTGGCGGCGAGCCGCCGGGCGGACTCGGTGGTGCTGTCCGTCACGGACGGCTGCGGCGGGATATCCGAGCGGGACCTGCCCCGCGTCTTCGACACGGGGTGGCGCGGGACCGACGCGCGGACGCCTCCGGCGGGGGCGGGCCTCGGCCTGGCGATCGTCCGCGGCATCGTCGAGGCCCACGCGGGGCGCACGGGCGTGCACAACGTGCCGGGCGGCTGCCGCTTCGAGGTCATCCTCCCGGCGGCGGTCTGAGGCCCGGGGGCCGGGCGCCGTCGTCACCTACCCGTCCGGGTTGGGTGGGCGGGGAAGGACGGGGGGTCCGGGGGGCGGAGCCCCACGCGGCGGAGCCGCGTATCGGAAGCCCGGCCGCGCGGGGCGCCGCGCGGGCCGGGCCGCGGAGCGGAGGCCGTCAGGACGTGACGGGGACCGCGGACGGGATCAGCGGCCGACCTCGCCGGAGGCGCTCCGCAGCGGCTCCTTGGCGAAGCGGGCCATGCCCTCGGCGAAGGGGACACCGGGCCGCCAGCCCAGCTCCTCCCGCAGCCGCCGCGAGGATGCGGTGATGTGGCGCACGTCGCCGAGCCGGTACTCGCCGGTGACGACCGGGGCGGGGCCGCCGAAGGCGGCGGCCAGGGTGCGGGCCATCTCGCCGACCGTGTGCGGCTCGCCGCTTCCGGCGTTGAACGCCCGCAGCCCGCCCGACGGGCAGCCCTCGCCCGCGGCCAGGGCCGCGAGCGCGGTCACGGCCGCCGCCGCGATGTCCTCGACGTGGACGAAGTCCCGCCGCTGCGTGCCGTCCTCGTAGACGCGGGGCGGCTCGCCGCGCTCCAGCGAGGAGCGGAAGAAGGAGGCGACCCCGGCGTAGGGGGTGTCGCGCGGCATCCGGTCGCCGTACACGTTGTGGTAGCGCAGGCTGATCGCCCGGCCGCCGGTGGAACGCGCCCAGGCCGCCGCCAGGTGTTCCTGAGCGAGCTTGGTGGTGGCGTAGACGTTGCGCGGGTCGGCCGGGGCGTCCTCGTCCACCAGGCCGGGGACCAGGGGCGCGCCGCACGCCGGGCAGGGCGGCTCGAAGCGGCCGGCGGCCAGGTCGCCGGGGAGGCGGGGGCCGGGGCGGACGCGGCCGTGGCGGGGGCAGTCGTAGCGGCCCTCGCCGTAGACCACCATCGAGCCGGCGAGCACCAGGTGGCGTATGTCGGCGTCGGCCATGGCGGCCAGCAGCCGGGCGGTCCCGAGGTCGTTGACGGCCACGTAGTCGGGGGCGTCGGCGAAGTCCTTGCCGAGGCCGACCATGGCTGCCTGGTGGCAGACGGCGCCCACCCCGTCCAGCGCGGCGGCCACGGCGGCGGCGTCGCGGATGTCGGCGCGGCGCCAGGGCACGGGTGGCGGCGCCGCCGGTCCGCCGTCCTCGGGCGGCCGGATGTCGAGCACCACGGGCTCGTGCCCGGCGGCCAGCAGTGCGTCCACGATGTGCGAGCCGATGAACCCGGCTCCTCCGGTGACCAGTACGCGCATGCGGGCAACGCTAGGCCGGGAGGGCGCCCGGCGCGCCCGCGCGGCGGAGGATGTCAGCGTTCCGTAAGCGCCGCCGCCGAAAGAACGGCGCGGCGTTCAGCGTTCGGCGTTCGGCGTTCAGCGTTCGGTGAGACCGGGGCGGCCGGGCTGCGGGGGCGGGGGCTGGCGGTCCACCTGCCAGGGGACGCTCAGCCACGGGCTCTCGGGATCGGTGGTGAGAATGCGGTAGACGGTGACCATCTCCGTGTACCAGGTGCCGAACTCCTCGCTGTCGAAGTGCAGGCAGCGGCCGAGGATGAAGCCCATCGCGAAGTCGCCCCAGGAGGCGTACACCTGGCGGCAGGCCTCGCCCGCACGCAGCAGCGCCCGCTCCGTCTCGTCCAGCTCGCACAGCCGGGCGGTGAAGCCCCAGCGGGCCATGCACGAGCCGCGGCCGAAGTCCCAGGCGAGCACGGAGCGTACGCAGGCGTCGTCGGCGAGCAGGCCGTCGGCGCGGAAGCGGGCCTCGTAGCGCAGCACGCGGCCGATCAGGCCATGGACGAGGGCGATGTCGGCGTCGAGGTCGAACCCGGGCGGTCGGCCGGTGGCGTCGACCAGCTCGGCGGTGCGGGAGAGCACCACGCGCTCGGCGGCGTCCCGCCACTGGTCGGCGCCGGGCAGGCCGCCGTACTCCAGGATCAGCGCCTGGCGCACGCGCAGCACGAACTCCCACACCGGGGAGGACATCTCGCCGCCCAGCAGCGCCTGGAGCGCGCGCAGCCACTCGTCGCGGGTGGTGATGTCCCACCAGTTGCGCAGGGAGGTCTTCTGCTCGGTGTAGCCGGTGGAGTGCCAGCCCGGGTCGTTCCAGACGGCGCCGTTGTTGACCAGCAGCAGCGCGCCGCAGGCCATGCCGTGGGCGAGGGCGTCGTGGCGGTGGCCGGTCCACAGGGTCTTCAGCAGCGGCTCCGCCTCGGCGCGCCTGGCCAGCTTCCTCCAGCGCTTGGGGTCGGCGGGCAGGAACGTCTCGACGGGAGTGCCGGGGTTGACGGCGAGCCAGCGGACGGTGCCGGGCCAGGCCTTGGCCAGCCCGGCCAGGTCGCACCACTGGAAGATCTGGTCGCCCGCCGGGCGCGGCACCAGGCCGCGGGTGAAGACCGGCAGGGACAGCCCGTCGAAGCGGGCGTCGCGGAACGGGCTGAAGCGGATGCCGTCGGGCACGGCGTCCGCCAGCTCGCGGGAGTGGGGCAGGAAGAGGTCGGTGGCGGCCAGCGCGGCGAAGTACGCGGTCCAGTCCTCGCGCAGTCCCGCGTCGTACAGGCGCTGCTCGACGGCGGTCGGCGGCTGCCAGACGGGGTCGTCCGCGGCCCCTTCGCCCCTGTCGTCGTCTCCGTCCCCCTGCGTCCACATGGGCCACGACTGTACCGGGACGAGGCTCCGGCCGGTATGCGGGTCGGCGGCCCGCGTACCGGCCGGAAGCGCTCGTCGGCTCAGTCGGCGGCGGTGCGGCGCACCCCGCGTGCCAGGGCGCCCGCCAGCGCGCTCAGGGCACGCAGCCCGGCCGCCTCGTCCTCGCCGTGGTCGAGCATCGCCCGGACGAACGCCGAGCCGACGATGACCCCGTCGGCGAAGGCCGCGACCTCGGCCGCCTGCGCGGCGTCGGACACCCCGAGCCCGACGCAGACCGGCAGCGAGGTGGTGGCGCGGGTGCGGCGTACCAGCTCGGCCGCGTCCCTGCTGACCGCGGCCCGCGTGCCGGTGACGCCCATGAGGGAGGCGGCGTAGACGAAGCCGCTGCCGGCGGCGGTGATGACGGCCAGCCGATCGTCCCGGCTGCTGGGCGCGACGACGAAGACCGTGGCCAGGCCGTGGCTCTCGGCCGCCTTCCGCCAGCCGTCGGACTCCTCGACGGGCAGGTCCGGCAGGATGCACCCGGCGCCGCCCGCCGCGGCCAGCTCGGCGGCGAAGCGGTCGGGGCCGTAGCGGTCGATCGGGTTCCAGTACGTCATGCACAGCACGGGCACGCCGGTGGCGGCGTGCACCTCGCGGATGGTGCGCATGACGTCGGCGATGCGCAGGCCGCCGCGCAGCGCGATGTCGTCGGCGGTCTGGATGACGGGGCCGTCGAGCACCGGGTCGCTGTGGGGCAGGCCGATCTCGATGGCGTCGCAGCCGCCCTCGGCCATGGCGATGGCGGCCCGGATGCCGCCGTCGACGGTGGGGAATCCGGCGGGGAAGTAGCCGAGGAGGGCGGCGCGGCCCTCGTCGCGGGCCGCCGCCAGCGTGGCGCCCAGCGCCTCCAGGTTGCCGCTCACTTCTCCCCCTCGGTGTTGTCGCCGGTGTTCTCGCCGGTGTTCTCGCCGTCGTACAGCCCGAAGTAGCGGGCGGCGGTGTCCATGTCCTTGTCGCCGCGGCCGGAGAGGTTGACGAGGATCAGCCCGTCCGGCCCCAGCTCGCGGCCGATGGCGAGGGCCCCGGCGAGGGCGTGGGCGCTCTCGATGGCCGGGATGATGCCCTCGGTGCGCGACAGCAGGCGCAGCGCCTCCATCGCCTCGGCGTCGGTGACGGGCCGGTAATCGCCGCGCCCGGAGTCCCTCAGGTAGGCGTGCTCGGGGCCGATCCCGGGGTAGTCCAGGCCGGCGGAGATGGAGTACGGCTCGGTGATCTGGCCCTCGTCGTCCTGGAGCACGAAGCTGCGGGAGCCGTGCAGGATGCCGGGCTCGCCCGCGGTGAGCGTGGCGGCATGCTCGCCGGAGTCGACGCCGTGCCCGGCCGCCTCGCAGCCCACCAGCCGGACGCCCTCGTCGGGGATGAAGGCGTGGAACAGCCCGATGGCGTTGGAGCCGCCGCCCACACAGGCGACGGCGGCGTCGGGCAGCCGCCCGGTCCGCTCCAGGATCTGGCGCCGGGCCTCGACGCCGATCACCCGGTGGAAGTCGCGCACCAGGGCGGGGAAGGGGTGGGGGCCGGCGGCGGTGCCGAAGAGGTAGTGGGTGTGCTCGACGTTGGCGACCCAGTCGCGGAACGCCTCGTTGATGGCGTCCTTCAGGGTGCGGCTGCCGGAGGTGACGGGGATGACCTCGGCGCCGAGCATCCGCATCCGGGCCACGTTCAGCGCCTGCCGCTGGGTGTCGATCTCGCCCATGTAGATCCTGCACTCCAGGCCGAACAGGGCGCAGGCGGTGGCGGTGGCCACGCCGTGCTGGCCCGCGCCGGTCTCGGCGATGACGCGGCGCTTGCCCATGCGCCGGGTGAGCAACGCCTGGCCCAGCACGTTGTTGATCTTGTGGGAGCCGGTGTGGTTGAGGTCCTCGCGCTTGAGGAGAACGCGGGCGCCCCCGGCGTGCCCGGCGAAGCGCGGCACCTCGGTCAGCGGGCTGGGGCGGCCGGCGTAGTGGACCAGCAGCTCGTCCAGCTCTGCGGCGAAGGCCGGGTCGCTCTTGGCCTTCTCGTACTCGGCGGCGACCTCCTCCACGGCGGCGCGCAGGGCCTCGGGGATGAAGGTGCCGCCGAAGGAGCCGAAGTATCCCGCGGCGTTGGGGACGGCTCCCTCGGAATCGGGATAGAAGAAATGTCCGTATTCAGGCGATGCCTGGTGTGGCTGATGAGACATGCGTGAGCCCTTCGGGCGAGATGGGATGCGAGACGGGAACGCGAACGGTGGACGCCCCCTCTTCCCCGCGCCGGCGGATCGAGAGCCGGTCAGGGGCGCGGCGCCAACGCCTCGCGCCGCCATCGGCGGCCGTTGATCTGCCCCGGCTCGCACCCGATGTGGTACCGCACCCGCCGACCCAGCACCCGCCGCGCCGGTGCCCGGCACCCGCGCGGCCTGGCACCGCGCGCCAGCCCGGCGAAGCAGCCCGCCTCCGGCGCGGCCTGCCGCCGCGGCCGGGCGGCCGGAACGGCCGGAACACGGGACGGGCCCAGCTCGTGCCCGCGCCGCCCCGCCCACGCGGCGGCCGGGCTGCCAGGCGCCGACCGGAACGCCGTGACAGGGCCGGGCACCCGGCGCCCGCCGCACGATCGGGATCGGGATCGGGATCGGGCATCCTCGTGCCGACGCGAAGCCCGAAGGGCAGCGGCCGGACGACCACGCATCGGCCGCGGGGCTGCCGCCGCGAGAGGGCCGCGACCGCGGCCCCGGCCTCCACCCCGTGCGGGCGGCAGGGCACCACTCAGGCGAGCCCACACCGCCCGAGCGGCGGCGGCCACCCGCGGCGCGGCCGCGGGCCCCGCCGCTCGGGGCGGCTTGGCTCCCCCAGCCCGCCCCTTCCCGCTGCAACCGGCATGCGCCATGGCCGGCGCGGCGGTCACCGCATGCCGGATGTTGTCGGGGAGGGACGGGCTGGGGGACGTTCGCGCGGCCGGGGCGGCGGCGTTCATCTTCGGTCAGCGCCCCTGCCGCAGCGCCGGGTGGGCGCCCGCCGCCACCAGGTCGGCCACGGCCGCGCGGGGATCGCGGCCGGTCACCAGCGACTCGCCGACGAGCACGGCGTCGGCCCCGTCGTTGGCGTACGCGATGAGGTCGTGTGGCCCGCGCACCCCGGACTCGGCGACCTTGACGATGTGGTCGGGGATGGTCGGGGAGACCCGCGCGAACGTCGAGCGGTCCACCTGAAGCGTCTTCAGGTCCCGCGCGTTCACGCCGATGATCTTCGCCCCGGCGTCCACCGCCCGCTCCGCCTCCTCCTCGTCGTGTGCCTCGACCAGCGGCGTCAGCCCGATCGACTCGGCCCGCTCCACCAGCGAGACCAGCGCGGGCTGGTCCAGGGCGGCCACGATCAGCAGCGCCAGGTCGGCGCCGTGCGCGCGGGCCTCCCAGAGCTGGTAGGAGGTGACGATGAAGTCCTTGCGGAGGATCGGCACGTCGACCCGGTTGCGCACCGCCGTCAGGTCGGCGAGCGATCCGCCGAAGCGGCGGCGTTCGGTCAGCACGGAGATCGCCGCCGCGCCGCCCGCCTCGTAGTCGGCGGCGAGCCCGGCCGGGTCGGCGATCGCGGCGAGCGCGCCCTTGGAGGGGCTGGAGCGTTTGACCTCGCAGATCACGGTGACGCTGTCGCCCTTGAGGGCCGCCAGCCCGTCCCTGGCCTGCGGAGCCTTCGCGGCGGCCTCCTTGAGCTCGTCGAGGCTTACCCGTGCCTGCCGCTCGGCGAGGTCGGCACGGACTCCGTCGATGATCTCGTCGAGGACGCTCACGAGTGCGGCCCCTTTCGGTGTCGGTGGTGCGCCGGTGCCCCGGGAGGGGCGCTGGGGTCGGACACACCGATGGTATCCGGCGCTGGGGAGAGCTTCGCAGCCACCCGCCGCGCAGGTCAGGCGGCGGTCAGGCCGGGGTCACGCCCCGGTCAGGCCGGGGTGCGTCGCGGTCAGGAGGCGGTCAGGATGCCGTCAGGGCGACCGGCTCAGGGTGCCAGGGCCGCGCCCGCCGGCAGGTTCCGCAGCAGGGTGAACGCCCCGGCCAGCGCCAGGAGGAACGCCGGCACCGCGCCGCGCGGCGGCCGCCACGCGGTGGCCCGCGCCCGGTGGCCCGCCAGCGGCCGCAGCAGCCAGGCGAGCAGCGCCACGCCGAGCGCCACGAATCCGGCGGCGGCCAGCGCGTTGGCGCCGAAGGCGGCGGCCAGGTCGCCGTGCGCGACGGCGTGCGCGCTGCGCAGGCCCCCGCAGCCGGGGCAGTACAGGCCGATGAGGGAGAGCGCGGCGCAGCGCGGGTACGGCCCCGGCTCGGCCGGGTCGACGGCGCCGACGACGGCGAACGCCGCCACCGCCACGGCAACCGCGGCCAGCGGGGCGGCAGCCGGCCCGGCCGCCGCCCACGTCACACGAGGCGCACGCACGCCCTCACCGTGCCCGGGCCCGCGGGCCCGCGCAACCGGTCAGCCGCCGACCGTGGCCTGCCGCGGCTCCGCGGGGGACGCCGCCGACTTGGCCGCCTCGGCGACCTTCGCCGCGCCCTCCTCGACCGCCGCGGCCGGCCGCGGCACGAACGCCGGGGCCTGGACAAGACCCATGGCGCGCATGATCAATCCCCCGACCA
>NZ_JBQQCA010000090.1:0-14730 GCF_052246635.1 Streptomyces sp. 6N223
CCCTCAGCCGGCGGAACCGCAGACCGAGCCGAGCCAGGGGGTCTCCTCACTCTTCAGCTGCCCGCGTATCTCCTCCAGCTGCTTCAGCAATGCGTCCAGGTCAGGCTGGGTGGGGTCCTCCCCGGGCGGGGCGAGGAAGCTGATCACGGCCTGGTGGAAGGCGTCGCGCATGGTCGGCGGCATCGCGTCGGAGGCGTCCAGGCACCGCGGCTCCTCGCGGAGGAGGGTGTTGTTGAGCCGCCGGGTGACCGTGTCGCCGACCGGGTCGGCGGCCACGTGGCCGTGGGCGGACAGCGGCGGCGCCGCCTCGTCGGGTGCCTCCTCGGCCCACGCCCGCTGCGCCCCGGGCGATGCCAGGAACTGGATCAGCTCCGCGGCTTCCGGGCTCTTGCGGAACATCGCCGCGAAGTCGCCCGAGACCTCCCACGCCGTGGTGTGGTCCCAGGCGTGCGGGACGTGCGGGAGGAGTCGGGCAGAGTGCAGGAAACCCGGCTCCGGGGGGGCGCCGGAGCCCGCCACCCGGGCGTACTCGCCCCGGCTGACCGAGCCCATGTGGTTCAGCGCGCACCCCGGGGGCTGCTGGAAGAGCTGGCCGGCGGCCTCGTTCCAGTCGGTGGTCAGGGCCTCGTCCGCCCGGTCGGAGCCGGCCCCGGTGAGGAGTTCGCGCCAGCTCTCCCACGCCTGCCGCATCTGCGGCG
Source organism: Streptomyces sp. 6N223 (assembly GCF_052246635.1). Lineage (NCBI taxonomy): Bacteria > Bacillati > Actinomycetota > Actinomycetes > Kitasatosporales > Streptomycetaceae > Streptomyces > Streptomyces sp. 6N223. The sequence continues at coordinate 699 of NZ_JBQQCA010000090.1, forward strand.
AGGTCCAGCTGTCCGGCCTGCCGGTCGCCCACGCCTCGTAGACCTCGGGGCCCGACTGCTGGAGCAGCAGGTCCTCCACCCAGTCGGTGCCGGTCCAGCCCGAGGTGGCGCCCGAGCCCAGACCGGCGCACCAGTTGTCGTCGTCGCCCGTCAGCCCGGGGAGGTCGGTGGCGCCGTATCGCTGCGTGTCGTACCAGATCATGCTCTTGAGCTCGGCCCTGACCGGGACCCACCAGCGCCGCCCCGCCAGCTCGGGAATCCACGGCTCGCCGTACGCCTCGAGCACCCCGGGATCCTGGAGGTTCTCGTCCAGCGCGAACAGCTCGCCGCGCTCCCGGTGTTCGACGAGCTCGCCGAGGCTGGAGAGGATGGCGACGTCCGGCGGCGATCCCGACTGGACCTGGGCGAGCAGCACCTCGTGCACGGCCCTGGTGCCCTGGTAGTCGACCTCGATGCCGGTCTCGTCCTCGAACTCCTCCAGCACCTTCCGGAACGCCCTCTCCTCGCCGTCCGTCCAGTTGGCGAGCACGGTGACGGTGTCGCCCCGGGCGTCGGGGGGCACGCTCCACAGCGCCTCGGTCAGCACGGCCAGGGCGAGCAGCATCCCCGCGAGACTCGCGATGGCCCGCCATCCCGCCGTGTTCACCGGGTCCACCTCCCCTGATACCGGTATTCGAGGATGCGTGGCAGCATCCCCCACAGCACCAGGCCGCCGACCGCCGGCCCGGCGAGCCAGCTCCACGCGGTGGGGACGACCCACCAGTCGGGCAAGCGCAGCCTCGCGTTGACCTCCCGCGAGGTGCGGGGAACGGACGGCGCGTCGTCGCTGACCTCGGTGACCTCGATGGTCTCCGTCAGCTGCCCCTGGGACCGGCTCATGTCACGCACGGTCCACGCGGTCAACCCGCCGAGCAGCAGGAGGCTGGCCACGAGGACCCCGCAGGCGGCGAGCAGGGGCGGGTTGCGGCGGCGGCGGAAGCGTCGCCGCAGCGCGGACTGGGTGCTCAGCAGGAGCGCGGTGAGCGCGGCGCACAGCAGCGCCCCTGCCAGCCACGCCGACCAGACGAGCCACCAGGGCGGCACCTGGGCGGCCAGCCACAGCGCCAGTGGTGCGAGCGCGATCGCGAACGCCCTGACGACGCGGCGCCGCGGCCGGCCGCGGCGGCGGAGGCGTGCCCACAGGGAGGGCAGGGACGCCGGGTTCGCGCGCGGGAGCGCCGCGAGCGCGACGCACAGGCCCACGAGCAGGGCCGCCAGGCCCAGCGCCGACCAGACGAGCCACGTGGGCGATGCCTGCCGGGCGAGCTCCTCCTTCTGGAGTTCCTGAATCTCCCTGGTGAGCAGGTTTTCTATGCCGTCCAGCGTGTCCTGGGCGTAGAAGAGGTAGGCATCGCGCAGCGCGGAAGCGTTCCGTGACCGGTCGGCCTGCTCGATCCATCCGCTGTAGGCGACGATGAGCCCGGCGACGGTCTGGAGCTGGCGCAGCCCGGACTCCCCCGCCACGCCCGCCTCGGCCGCCCGCGACAGGCTCTGGTTGGCCACCGCGATCTGGGTGCGATAGGTGCCGCCCGTGCCCACCAGCTCGAAGTTCGAGGACTCCAGCGTGGTGGTCGCCACGCCGTGGGCCGCGAACAGCGCCTTTCTGGCGGCGGTCACCTCAAGGATGGCGGGCGAGATCTGGGTGCGCAGCGGCTCGACGTGACGGTGCACACCGCCATAGGCGGCCAGGAGCGTGGCCGCGGTCGTCGCGGTCAGGGCCAGCAGCGCCACCGTGCGGCGGACCAGCCAACGGCGTGTGGTGCTCATGCCGCGAACTCCCTGCGGCACCCATAGCAGTATCGGGCGTCCGACGGCGACAGTTCCTCGCACACCGGGCAGGTGCGCAGCGAGCCCGTGGCGGCCGTGTCCGCTCCGGTGGCCGGTCCGGTGCCGGGTTCGGTGTGGGGCGTGGTGTGGCGGCGCCGCAGCCAGATGCGGTCCAGGAGGCGCGGATCGAAGTCCTCCTTCAGCCTCGGCCCGTCCTTCCCCGGAGGGTCGAGGTCCATGAAGCCCGCCAGCATGTCCAGCATCCCCTCGTCGCCGAGCCCCTGGGCGAGCTCGGTGGCCCGGCGAAAGGCGGCCTCGGCAGCGGCTGGCTCCCCGCCCTCGTAGGCGTCGCAGCCCTTCGCGACGGCTTCTCCCAGCCGCATGTAGAGGCTGCGGTGCAGGCTGGCGCGGCTGACGTGCTCGGTGGACGGGCGCCGGCCGGGCAGCCAGCGCACGACGAGGGGCACCGCCTCGGGGGCGGGACCCATGCCCGGTGGGGTGATCACCTCGGCCATGGCCAGCCGCAGGTCCTCCCCGTGGGCCTGACCCGTGGGGTCGGCGTCCAGGCACAGGTGGTACTCGCGCAGCTCGTCGCCGGCCCACGCCTGCGTGGGGAACTCCACGACGCGCAGCCCCTTGTCCACCGGCCTGCCGTCGCCCGTGAGGTCGCGCTCCCTGGGGTAGGTCTGCTTCAGGTAGCGAAGGCGGGTGCCGGGCAGCGTGAGGGTGATGCGGATCGGAAGGGTGGCGATGCTCCGCGCCATGGACGCGCGCATCGTCTCCTCGAACTTCGCGGCCAGGTCGGCCTCGTCGACCACGATGTCCGCGCTGCCGTGCAGCCGGTCCGCGATCATCATGAGCTCCCGCCGGTCGTAGTCGTGGCCGATTCCCCAGGCGTCGCAGGTGAACAGCCCTTCGCAGGCGTCGAGTTCGGCCGGCAGCTGCTCGGGGTGGTGCTCGTTCCTGCCGTCGGTGAGGAGCATGGCGTGCCGGATCTCGGCGGGGCAGTCCGCGAGCAGGCGGCGGACCTGGGCGAGCCAGGTGCCGATGGCGGTGCCGCCCTCGGCGTAGAGGCGGCGGATGCGGTCCGTGGCGCGGGCGACGGTGTCGGGGTCGGCCCTGACCAGCCCCTCGTCCCGGGGGTGGACCATGGTCGGGCGGTGGGTGCCCTGGACGACGGCGAACCGGGTGCCGTGGCGCAGGGTGACGACCGCGCGGGTGGCCGCCTCCCGGGCCGCCTCGATCTTCGAACTCGGCTCGCGCATGGAGTCGGAGCAGTCGATGACGATCACCTCGGCCGCGTCCGGCGCCGCCTCCGGTGCGCCGGGGTCGAGCCGCAGGCCCTGGGTGCGGACCTCCAGATGCGAGTGGATCCCCTCCGACGCCGCGCCGACGATCTTCTCCCTGGCCTGCGACACCTGCAGGACGACGCCGGCACCGCCGCCCGAGGCGCCGTGCCACTCCTTCGCGGGCCGGCCCTTCTCCGGCATGGTCCGCCTCTCCCTTCTCTCCTTCGCGTCCTCGACGCGTCCTCGGCGTGTCAGCGGGGGCTCTCGGGGCGTATCTCGTAGGCCCGGTCGATCAGGTCGTTGTGCTCCTCGGCGCTCCCCGCCCGCACCGCCAGCTGCCGGAGGGCGTCCTCCTGAAGCTCCCGCAGGCGCTTCTCGGTAGGCGGATCGCCGAACAGCTCCCCGCGGCCCAGGCTCTCGGGCGGCCAGACGTGCCCCTCCCGCTCGGCCCAGCACAGCGCGGACTCCCGGATCTCCGCCGCCAGCAGCAGGAGTTCGTCGCCCTCCGGCGGCCAGCCGTCCCGCGGCGCCGCGTCCCGGTCCCGGTCGATCCGGCGCCGGAGGAGCTCGAAGTGCCCGGCGTCGGGAGGATGGCCCGGCAGCCACGCGGCCTGAACGCGGGCGGCGGCGATGCGCGCGGCCCGGTGGTGCGGCGAACGATGCCGGGAGACGCCGTCCAGCACCGTGAGCGCGTCGTCCCGCCTGCCCTCGGCAAGACGAAGCCGGGCCAGGCCGAAGGCGGCGCTGCCGTCGGCGTTGTCCCGCCGCCACACCGCCTCGTACAGGCGCCGGGCCCGCTCCAGGTCGGCCGAGCGGGCCGCCTGGTCCGTTCCATGGTGGTAGTCGCGCTCGACGCAGTAGGCCAGCGCGAGCTTCGCAGCGGGCTCGCCGGGCAGGGCGCGGCGGACGGCCTCGAACCAGGGTCGCGCGTGGGAGAGCACCGGACCGGCGGTCAGCAGCTCACGCAGGGCGGCCGGGTCCTCGGTCGGGTCGCCCACCGGCTCCGCGGGGGCGTCGCCGGTTCCGGTCAGCGACAGCACGCCGCAGGCCCAGGCGACGCGCCAGTCGTGCCGGGCGTCGTCCTCGCCGAGCCGGTGGCACGCCTCGCGCAGACTGGCCCTGGCGTCGTCGAAGCCGCCGTGGACCAGGAGGTCGTGGCAGGTCCGCAGCTCCGTGGCGGCGGCCTCGTCGTCCGGGTGAGGGACGGGGAAGGGCAGGCGCCTGGCGACCCACTCGGGGGCCGGCGGGCGCAGGTCGAGCTCCGGCCCCTCCGGTCCCGGCCGCAGCAGCCGGTACCGCGCGGGTTGGAGCGCGCCCAGACCCCCGCCCGGCCTGCCGCCCCTGCCGGCTCCCCGCCACCCCCCGTCGAGCAGGGCGGTGAGGGGGGAGAAGAGGAGGGACTGGCCTGTGTGCTGCCGGCCCTTGGCGAGGGCGCGGATCTCGCGCAGAACGCCGCGCAGCTGCCGTGCCATGCCCGCGGCGGTGGTGAAGCGCGCCGCGAGGTGGTCGGAGGTGGCCCGCGCGATCACGGCGCCAAAGGACTCCTGGGCGGGCTGCGGTGCGGGCTCAGCGCTGTTCGCCAGCTCGGCGAGGGTGCGGGCCACGGTGAACAGGTCGGTCAGCACGCAGAACCCGAGGCCGGGATGGCGGCGCAGTTCCTCGTCCGGCAGGTAGTGGGGTTTGCGGACGCCAGGCGAGTCGTCGTCCCTGATCCCGCGCATGCCGCCCAGGTCGATGATCTTGAGCTGGCGCCCGGCGTGCATCACGTTGTCCGGTGACATGTCGCAGTAGAGCAGCTTGCGGCCGTGAAGGTAGCTCAGGGCGTCGAGGATCCGGCAGCCGTAGACGACGACGTGCTCCAGCTGGAGCGGGCCGCCGAGCCACTCCCGCTGCCGGGCGGGGTCGAGCAGGTCGCCCAGGGTGCGCCCGGCCACGTACTCCATCACGATGTACTCGGTGCCGCCCCACCGGACGCTGTTGTAGATGCCGACGATGTCGGGGTGGTGATCCAGCTCGGTGAGGAAACGGCGTTCGGCCCTGGCCATCTTCAGCTGGGTCGAGTCCTGAGGGTCGATCACGCTCTTGAGGACCACGTCACGGCCGAGTTCCAGGTCCCCGGCCAGGTAGATCCAGCCCTGGCCGCCCAGGGCGCGGCAGCCGACCACCTCGTACTGGCCGCCGATCCGGTCTCCGGGGCGCAGCTTCAGCTCGAAGGAGAACGGGGTGGAGCAGTAGGGGCAGAAGCCCTTCGGGCGAGCGGGCCGGCCGCCGAATCCGATGCCGACGGTCTTCTTGCAGACGCGGCACGGGCGGCCCCCCGTGGGCGGACGGGGGTCCTTCACGATCAGCTCGGTCAGCTGCGGCGCGGAGATCTCCGGGAGGGTCAGCTCGTCGTCCCAGGAGCCCTCCGCCGCGGTTGGGGGGGAAGGCGGGTGGGGCGTCCGGGGCGGCCGGCTCGGCGGCACCTCGCGTTCCGGCGCCGGGGGGACGGCGGGCGGGCCAGGCGCAGGTTCGGGGGCGCCGCGGGCCCGGCCTTCGGGGCCTTCGGGCAGCGGGCGGCGGTGGCAGTGGTCGCAGAAGTCCCAGCGGTCGATGATCCCGCCGCCCTGGCCGGGGCAGTCGGGGCGCAGGCAGTACCTCATCGCCCCGGTCCCCTCCCGCCGCCCGCACGGTGGTTCAGCGCCTCCTGGTAGGCGCGCACCGCCTCCTCGGCCTCCTCCACATCGCACGGCGCGCGCCACAGCAGGTCGTGCGCCGCGATGTAGAGGTCCGACAGCTCCGGGTCCCGCTCGGGCTCGGTCAGCTCCCGCGCCCTGGCCCGCTGCGCCTCCAGGCGGCCACGTAACACGTCGCGGCGGGCGCGGCGCTCGGTGAGGAGGTCGACCGCCCGGTCGATGCGAACGCGCGCCGCGGCGTTGGTCTCGGAGAGCTCGGCCAGCACGTCGTCCCGGCGGGCCGCGCCGGCGCGGCGCAGCGCGTCCAGGCGGGCCCGGACGCCGTAGACGAGGGAGAGCTCGCTGCTCGCCCGCTTGATGCGCTCGGCGCCGTCGGGATCGCGCCCGGGGGTGACCAGGACGCGCAGGTCGGAGAGGTCGTATCCCCGGCCGATGGTCCGCTCCAGCTGCCGGGCGAGGCCCCCCAGCCGGGCGCGGAAGCGGGCGGTGGCCACGGCGTCGGCGCGGGCGGCTTCGCCGGCGGCGTGGAAGACGAGCAGCAGGCGGCTGTCCTGCTCGGCGAGGAGGTTCAGCAACGCCGCGATCCCCTGGGGGTCGCGGGCCCGGTCCACGCCGTTGAGCACGATGGTGAGCCGCAACGGCCCCGCGCGCCGCAGCCGTTCGGCGAACGGCCGGTCGCGGTGAGGGCCCGCCGCGCCCAGGATGCGCTCGGTGGCCTGCTCCGCGGTGTCGCGGGTGACGTCGATGGCGACGTCGAGGGAGCCGACCGGCGGCACGGTCCGGGCGGGGGAGCCCGCCACGAGCCGGTCGCGCTTCTCGGCGGAGAGCTCCCGGTGCGCGAGGGTGACGGCCCGGCTCAGGGTGCCCGCCCTGGCCTCGTCGGCGGGGCCGACCAGCACGGCCTGGATGGCGGGAACGTGGTCGTCGCCCCGGAGCCACTCGGCCAGCTCGGCGGCGAACGACGCGTCTTCGGCCCGCGGCACGGCCTCGGACACCATGCCCCGGGAAACGGTGCCCCGGCCGCGCACGGACGTGCGGACCCGGTCCAGGTGGCCAAGATGCCTCAGCACCGTGCCGGTCGGGATCATGAGGGAGTACCGGACGGGATCCCTGCCGTGGAGCCTGCCGACCACGATGCCGATGACGTGCCCGGTGTGAAGGTCGATCACCCCCGCTCCGCTGAAGCCCTCCCACACCACCTCGCCCGGCGTCACGGGGGCGATCGCCACCCGGCCCTCGCCGCCGCTGCGCCCGAGCACCCGCCCTTGCAACGGGAGCCCGGCGTCGACCTCCTCCGGGAAGCCGTGCATCAGCACGGGACGGCCCGGAATCGGGGGCTGCCGGTGCAGGGGCGTGACGCACCCGGCGGGCAGGGGCCGCTCCGGCAGCAGCAGGGCCAGGTCACCGACGGCGCCCGAGAGCCGGTTGTCGGTGTCCTCCACCCAGCCTCCCTCGGCCACGGTGGCGGGGATGCCCTCGGCGCCGTCCACGCCGACGAGATCGACCTGGACCCGGCGTTCGGGACTGCCCAGCACGTGGGCGCAGGTCAGCACCATGTCCGTGTCGAGCAGCACGCCGGCGCCCAGCACCCGGCCGTCGGCAGAGCGGATGCGCAGCAGCCAACTCTGCGGCTGTTCAAGCGCGTTGGGAATATTGTCGGCTCCGTCCCCCATGTCGCGCAGCATACCGGCGCGCCCCGGCATGCCCTAGGGTCCTGCGCATGGGAGGGCAGCGACATGGAGGGTGAGGACTTCGTCGGCCTGGCGGAGGTGATTCGCCAGGTGCGGCAGGAGCTGACGCAGGCGCGGGAGGACGGCGAGGGGACGCCGCTGCGGTTCGCGGTGCAGCAGGTCAGCCTGGAGTTCGCCGTTCAGCTCCACCGGACCGGCGACGGCCGCGCGGGCCTGCGCATCGGCGTGCTGACCGCCGAGGTGGGCGGCGGCGCCGCCCGGGACACCACCCACCGCATTCAGGTGGAGCTCCGGCCCGAGGACGAGGACGGTGGCATGTGGCGGGCAGGGCGCCGATGAATTCGCCCGAAAGGGTACAGCTCGAAGGGGCGAAGCGAGCCGCCCCCCGGGCGGACGGGGCCGGGGGGCGGGGACCGAGAGCCGTCGGGACGCCGGCTACTGGGTGAAGGCCGCGTCGAACGCCGCCTCCGGGGCGTCGAAGAGGTTGTCGCGGACGAAGCGGACGGCCTCGGCGGCGCCGCGCAGGCGGTCCATGCCCGCGTCCTCCCACTCCACCGAGACGGGGCCGTCGTAGCCGATGGCGTTCAGGACACGGAAGCACTCCTCCCACGGCACGTCGCCGCGGCCGGTGGAGACGAAGTCCCAGCCGCGGCGGGCGTCGGCCCAGGCCAGGTGGGAGCCGAGGCGGCCGTGGCGGCCGCCGCCGGTGCGCAGCTTGGTGTCCTTGCAGTCCACGTGGTAGATCCGCTCGCGGAAGTCCCACAGGAAGGCGGCGGGGTCGATGTCCTGCCACACCATGTGGCTGGGGTCCCAGTTGAGGCCGAAGGCGGGGCGGTGGCCGATGGCTTCGAGCGTGCGGACGGTGGTCCAGTAGTCGTAGGCGATCTCCGAGGGGTGCACCTCGTGCGCGAAGCGGACGCCCTCGGCGTCGAAGACGTCGAGGATGGGGTTCCAGCGGTCGGCGAAGTCCTGGTACCCGGCGTCGATCACGCCCTGCGAGACGGGCGGGAACATCGCCACGTACTTCCAGATCGCCGAGCCGGTGAAGCCGATGACGGTGTTGACGCCGAGGCGCGCGGCGGCGCGGGCGGTGGCCTTCATCTCCTCGGCCGCCCGCCGGCGTACGCCCTCGGGCTCGCCGTCGCCCCACACCCGCTCGTTCAGGATGGCCTGGTGGCGGTGGTCGATGGGGTCGTCGCAGACGGCCTGGCCGGCGAGGTGGTTGGAGATGGCGAAGAGCTTCAGGCCGTGCTTCTCCAGGATGTCGTGACGGGAGCGGAGGTACGCGTCGTCCTCGGCGGCGCGGACCACGTCCAGATGGTCGCCCCAGCAGGCGAGCTCCAGGCCGTCGTATCCCCATTCGGCGGCCAGCCGGGCCAGCTCGTCCAGCGGCATGTCGGCCCACTGGCCGGTGAAGAGGGTGATGGGTCGGCTCATCGTTGAGGCTCCTTAGCGTTGAACGTCGATATTCAGTCGGGCGAGATCGAGCATGAGGTCGCGGACGTCGGTGGCGGCGAGGCCGTCCCGGGCGCTCGCCCGGTCGGAGCACAGCGCCACCGGGCCGTCCTCCGGGTCGTCGGGCAGCCGGCCGTGGGTGCCGCGCACCCAGCGCCCGTCGAGCGGCACCACGTTCATGGCGTAGCGAAGGCCGAGCTTCTTACGGGCGAGGCCGAGGCCGGCGCGCAGCTTGGCGCCGCGCGGGTCGGCGGGGTCGAGGAACAGCTCGGCGGGGTCGTAGCCGGGCTTGCGGTGGATCTCCACTCCCCGCGCGAAGTCGGGGGCGCGGCCGTCGTCGAGCCAGTAGTAGTAGGTGAACCAGGCGCCGGGAGAGGCGACGAGGACCAGCTCGCCGGAGCGCTCGTGGTCCAGGCCGTGCTCGCGCTGGGCCTCGCGGTCCAGGACCAGGTCGACGCCGGGCAGCTCGGCGGCCAGCTTGGCCACGGCCGGGACGTCGGCGGGGTCGGCCACGTAGACGTGGGCCACCTGGTGGTCGGCGACGGCGAAGGCCCGCGAGGTCCACGGGTCGAGGTACTCCATGCCGTGCTGGGTGTAGACCTCCAGCAGCCCGGCGCTGCGCAGCGCCCGGTTGAGGTGGACGGGGCGGGACGCGGGCGTGATGCCGTACTCGCTCAGCACCAGCACGGTCACGTCGCGCTCGCGGGCGTCGGCCAGCAGCGGCGCGAGGGCGGCGTCCACCTGGCGGGCGGCGATCGCGGCCTGCGGGCTGTCGGGGCCGAAGCGCTGAAGGTCGTAGTCCAGGTGCGGGACGTAGGCGAGGGTCAGGTCGGCGCGGGGCATGAGGCGGCGGGTGGCGGCGACGATCCACTCGCTGGAGCGGATCGAGGCGGTCGGGCCCCAGTACTGGAAGAGGGGGAAGGGGCCGAGGGTGGCGGTCAGCTCGTCGTGGAGGGCGGGCGGCCGGGCGTAGCAGTCGGGGGACTTGCGGCCGTCGGCGTGGTAGACGGGCCGCGGGGTCACCGTGTAGTCGGTGGTGGCGCCCATGGCGTACCACCAGCAGACGTTGGCGACGCGGTAGCCGGGGCGGGCGCGGCGGGCGGTCTCCCACACCTTCTCGCCCGCCACGAGGCGGTTGTGCTGCCGCCACAGGAAGACCTCGCCGAGCTCGCGGAAGTACCAGCCGTTGCCGACGATGCCGTGGTCGCGGGGGGTGGCGCCGGTGAGGAAGGTGGACTGGACGGGGCAGGTGACGGCGGGCAGCACGGTCTTCAGCGGCGCCTGCCAGCCGTCGGCGGCCAGCGCCCGCAGGTGCGGCATGTGCGCCATCAGACGGGGGGTGAGGCCGACGACGTCGAGGACGAGGAGTTTCTTGGTGTCCGTCATGTCAGCTCCTTCAGGCCGGTGGCGGTCAGGTGGTCGGCGACCCAGCGCAGCTCCGCGGCCAGGCCGTCGGCCAGGCCCGCCTCGTCGGCGGGGCGGCGTTCCTCCGGCAGCACCGACCAGGTGTAGGTCTCGGCCTCTACGTGGTCGGTGAGCGGGTGGTCGCCGCCGAACAGCGCGCGGAGGGTGGCGGCGAGCTGCTCCTGGGTGGCGGCCAGGGGCGGGGCGGGCCGCTCGTGGAGGGGCACGTGGAAGTGGATCCGCCACGGCCCGTCGCCGGGCAGGGCGTCCGGGCCGGTCAACGCCTCGGGCAGGTCGTCGCGGCCCGCCACGCCCCCGTTCAGCTCCCGCACCTGGTGGAGGAAGCGGTCCTCGGCGTACGCCGCGAGCGCGGCGCGGGCGGCGGGGTCGGCCGGGTCGGCGAGGTGGAGCGCGGCCGAGGCCTGCGTCTTGACGACCGGCAGCCCGGCCTCGGCGAGGAGGCGCAGCGCGGGCGCGGGCTCCTCGAAGCCGACGGCGAGGTGGCAGGCGTCCAGGCAGACGCCGACGCGTTCCGTGTCGAGTCCCGCCAGGTGCTCGGCGGCGTCGGCGATGGTCTCCACGGTGCAGCCGGGCTCGGGTTCGAGGCCGACGCGGATGGTGCGGCCGGTCGTCTCCTCGACGGCGGCCAGCCCGTCGGCGAGGCGGGCGAGCTGCGCGCGGGCGCGGCGCTGGCGTTCGGCGCCCCAGCCCTCGCGCCAGCCCAGCGGCAGGCTGGAGACGCTGCCGCGCCGGGCGTCGTCGGGCAGCAGCCGGGCCAGCACGCGGGCGCAGTCGAGGGTGTACGCCAGGCGGGCGGGCTCGGTCCAGTCGGGGCGGTAGACGGCCTTCTTCACGCGCGGGGCGTGGAAGCCCTGGTAGGGGAAGGCGTTGAGGGTGACGACCTCCAGGCCCAGGTCGTCGAGGGTGGCCTTCAGGCGGGCCAGTTCGACGCCGCCGGGCCCCTCGCGGCCGGCGAGGCGGGCGGCGACGGGCGCGGGCAGCCACAGCCCGAGGCCGAGGCGGGCGACGCCGAGGCGGGCGCGGACCCCGGCGCCGAAGGAGCGGAGCTGGGCGAGGAGCGCCTCGACGTCCTGGGTGGGGTGGACGTTGGTGCAGTAGGCGAGGTGGACGAGGCTGCCGTCGGGGTGCGTGAAGCGCATGGCGTGGCCTCACCGCTCCCCGCGCAGCACGGAGTTGCCCTCGAAGGTCGCGCCCCCGGCGCCGGGCCCGTCGGCGGGCAGCTCGTCGAGGAGGAGGCGGCCGCTCTGGCCGTAGAACTCCACCGGGTTGTCCCACAGCACGTGCTCGACGTCGCTCTCCCGGAAGCCGTGGGCCAGCATGGCCTGGCCGGTGCTGACGGTCTTCAGCGGGTCGCTGCGGCCCCAGTCGGCGGCCGAGTTGACGATCATCCGGTCCGGGCCGTACTCGGCGAGGATGCGGACCATGCGCCGCTCGTCCATCTTCGTGTCGGGGTAGATGGAGAAGCCCATCCAGCAGCCGGAGTCGGCGACCATGCCGACGGTGGTCTCGTTGAGGTGGTCGATGAGGACCAGCTCGGGGGGCAGGCCGCTGGCGGCGACGAGCTCCAGGCTGCGGCGGGTGCCGGCGGCCTTGTCGCGGTGCGGGGTGTGGACGAGGACGGGCAGCTCGTGCTCGCGGGCGAGCTGGAGCTGGTGGGCGAACGCCTTCTCCTCCTCGCTCGTCATGGCGTCGAAGCCGACCTCGCCGACGGCCACCACGCCGTCCTTGGCGAGGTAGCGCGGCAGCACGTCGAGCACGCCGGCGCAGCGCGGGTCGTTGGCCTCCTTGGGGTTGAGCGCGATGGTGCAGTGGTGGCGTATGCCGAACTGGGCGGCGCGGAAGCGCTCCCAGCCCAGCAGCCCGTCGAAGTAGTCCACGAAGGATCCGGTGCTGGTGCGGGGCTGGCCCAGCCAGAACGACGGCTCGGTCACGGCACGGATCCCGGCGGCGTACATGCGCTCGTAGTCGTCGGTGGTGCGGGAGGTCATGTGGATATGGGGGTCGAAGACGCGCATCGGTTCAGTCCTTCAGCAGTCTGCGGACGTCCGGCGGCACGGGCCGGCCGGCGGCGAGGCGTTCGTCGCGGAAGCCGGCCGCCATGCGGGCGAGTTCGGGGTCGGTGGCGGCGCGCTCGGCCAGGCCGGCGACGGCGTCGAGCGGCACGTCGGTGAAGAGGCACTTGAGAACGCCGTGACGCCAGGCGGGCGCGTCCAGGTGCCGGGCGGCGTACGGGCCGAGGGCGGCGGCGATCAGCCGCGGGTCGTTGGTGCGCAGGGCGTCGGCGACAAGGGGGACGGCGGCGTCGGCGGGGTCGAGCGTCAGGTCGGGCAGGGCGCGCAGCACGGCGCGCTTCTCGTCGGCGTCGCCGTAGCGGTAGAGCGCGGCGAGCTCGTCGGTGTCGGGGGCGGCGGCGCGCAGCAGGGCCACGCGGGCGGCGTCCTCCAGGCGGGGGGTGAGCAGGCCGTCGGGGTCGGCGGGGTCGGCGGGGCCGCGCGCGACGCGGCGGGCGACGGCGGGGAAGAGGACGCCGATGCGGGAGGGGTCGGCGCGGACCTCGTCGGCGAGGCGGGCCAGGCGTTCGCGGGCGGCGGCGTCGAGGGTCACGATGCCTCCCCCGGTTGCCCCGGCTTTTCGAGTGCGGCGTGGAGCGCGGCGAGGGAGCGGCGGGCGACCTCGGGCGCGGCGTGGCTGTGGCGGGGCAGCTCGACGGCGGCGAGCCCGGTGTAGCCGGCCTCGACGAGCGCGCCGAGGGCGGCGGGCAGGTCCACCTCGCCCTCGCCGAACTCCAGGTGCTCGTGAACGCCGGGCAGCATGTCGTCCAGCTGCACGTTGGCCAGGAGCGGCCCGGCGGCGCGGACGGTCTCGGGGATGGTGGCGGGCTCGTTGCAGACGCAGTGGCCGATGTCGAGGGTGAGGCGCAGCGACTCGGGCTCGCCGAGGCGGCGGCGCAGCTCCAGCGCGGCGGCGACGGTGTCGACGAACATGCCGGGCTCGGGCTCGAACGCGCAGATCACGCCGCGGCGCTCGGCCTCCTCCAGCACGGCGGTGACGCCGGGGAGCAGGCGCCGCCAGCCGTCGGCGGCGGTGGTGCCCTGCGGCGGGGTGCCGGACCAGAAGGACACGGCCTCGGCGCCCATGTCGGCGGCGATGCGCACGGCCCGCTGGAGGAGGTCGACGCGGCGGGCGCGGCCGTCGGCGGAGGCGGAGACGAGGTTCGGCTGGTGCTTGCGCCAGGGGTCGAGGGCGTAGCGGGCGCCGGTCTCGATGACGACGGCGAGGCCGAGCTGGTCGAGGCGGCGGTGGATGGCGGCGACGCGGGCGGCGAGTTCGGGGGCGGGGGCGAACGGGTCGAGGTGGGGGTGGTCGACGGTGAGGGCGACGCCGTCGTAGCCGAGGCCGGCGATGACGGTGAGGGCGTCGTCGAGGCGGTGGCTTGCGAAGCCGTTGGTGCCGTAGCCGAAGCGGAGGCTTGTCACGTGGGGGACACCACCTTCGAGGCGAGTCGGGCCAGAGGGCCGGCGGCGAGCAGGGCGCCGGCGAGGGCGGGGGCGCGGCCGGTGCGGGCGATCAGGGCGGCCTGGAGGGGAATGAGGCCGCGGATCCCCGTGCCGGTGGCGTGGCGGACGGTGCCGGGGTCCGCCGGGTCGCGGGCGGCGGCGAGTTGCGCGCGGCCGACGGCGGCGGCGTAGGT
>NZ_JBQQCA010000091.1:0-13217 GCF_052246635.1 Streptomyces sp. 6N223
ACACAGGGGGTCCGGGGGCGGAGCCCCCGAGGGGCGGGTGGGCGGGGAAGACCCATTACGCCAGCGGGTCCGGCGCCGCCTTCACCCCGAGGCGAGCGAGACGCTCGCGCCCGCCATCCGGCGCCGTCAACACGAGCGGCCCTTCCTCCGTGAGCGCCACCGAGTGCTCCCAGTGGCACGCCCACGTGCCGTCGTTCGTCTTGACGGTCCACTCGTCGGCCAGCACGTGCGTCTTCGCGGTGCCCAGCGACACCATCGGCTCGATCGCCAGGCAGAAGCCCGGCACCAGCCGGGGCCCGCGCCCGCGCCGCCGGTCCACGTAGTTCAGCAGGTGGGGATCCATGTGCATCTCGCTGCCGATGCCGTGCCCGCCGTACTGCTCGATGATCCCGTACCGGCCGGAGGACGGCAGCGGCTGCCGCCGGATGAAGGTCTCGATCGCCCGGGAGATGTCGACCAGGCGGTTGCCCTTGCGCATGGCCGCGATGCCGGCCCAGAGCGAGTCCTCCGTCACCCGGCTCAGCTCGACCAGCTGCGGAGAGTGACCCTCGCCGACCAAGACCGTGATCGCCGCGTCGCCGTGCCAGCTGTCGACGATGGCGCCGGCGTCGATGGAGATGATGTCGCCCGCCTTCAGCACGGTCTTCCGGTCGGGGATGCCGTGCACGACCACGTCGTTCACGGAGGTGCAGATGGTGGCGGGGAAGCCGCCGTAGCCGAGGAAGTTCGGCTTGGCGCCGTGGTCGGCCAGCACCTGGGCGGCTATCTCGTCCAGATCCTTGGTCGTGGCCCCGGGCACCGCCGCCGCCGCGCAGGCGCGGTGCACCTCGGCCACGACGAGGCCGGCCGCGCGCATCTTGGCGATCTGTTCGGGGGTCTTGATCTCGACCATCGCGGGTCCTTGTCCTCCGGGTCTTCCGGGTCTGCCGGGTCTGCCGGACTTACTCGGCCCGCTCCGGCAGGGCCGCCATGGCGCGCTGCGTCACCTGGGGGACTGTGCCGAGCGCGGAGATCGTCACCACCAGGCCCTGCGCCCGGTAGTAGTCGATGATCGGCTCGGTCTCCTCGTGGTACACCGCGAGCCGCTTACGTACGGTCTCTTCCCGGTCGTCCTCGCGCTGATACAGCTCGCCGCCGCAGGCGTCGCACACGCCCTCGCGCCGGGGCGGGCTGTAGTCCACGTGGAAGACGTGCGAGCTGTCCTTGCGGCACACGCGCCGCCCGGCGATCCGGTGGACCACCTCGTCCTCGGGGATCTCCAGGTCGAGCACGGCGTCCAGCTTGTGCCCCCAGTCCCGCAGCATCCCGTCCAGCGCCTCGGACTGGGAGATGTTGCGGGGGAAGCCGTCGAGCAGGAATCCGTGCCGCGCGTCGGGGCGCTCCATCCGGTCCGCCGCCATCGCCACCGTGACCTCGTCGGGCACCAGGCGGCCCTCGCGCAGGATCGCCTTGACCTGCTCGCCCAGCTCGGTGCCCTGCTCGATGTTGGCCCGGAACAGGTCGCCCGTGGAGATGTGGGGGATGTCCAGACGCTTGGCCAGCAGCGCGGCCTGCGTACCCTTGCCCGCGCCGGGGGGCCCGGTGAGGACGATTCGCATCAGCGGAGGAACCCTTCGTAGTTGCGCTGGTGGAGCTGGCTCTCGATCTGCCGCACTGTCTCCAGGCCCACGCCCACGATGATCAGGATCGATGTCCCTCCGAAGGGGAAGTCCTGCTGCGCGTCGAACATCACCAGCGCGACGGTGGGCACCAGGGCGATGAGGCCCAGGTACAGCGAGCCGGGCCAGGTGATGCGGTTCAGCACGTAGCTCAGGTACTCCACCGTGGGACGGCCCGCCCGGATGCCCGGGATGAAACCACCATACTTCTTCATATTCTCCGCGACGTCTTCGGGGTTGAACGTGATGGCCACGTAGAAGAACGCGAAGAAGACGATGAGCAGGAAGTAGGTGGTGATGTAGTACGGGTGATCGCCGCCGGTGAAGTACCGGTTGATCCAGTCCGCCCAGCCCGCGTCCGTGCCCGCGAACTGCACGATGAGCTGCGGGATGTACAGCAGCGAGGAGGCGAAGATGACGGGGATGACGCCCGCCTGGTTCACCTTCAGCGGGATGTAGGTGGAGGTGCCGCCGTAGGAGCGGCGGCCGATCATCCGCTTGGCGTACTGCACGGGGATACGCCGCTGAGCCAGCTCGACGAAGACCACCAGGCCCACCATGGCCAGGCCGCAGGCGGTGACCACCCCGAACTCGATCCAGCCGTCGGCGAGGCTGCCCTGCTGCTTGATCTGCCACATGGCGGCCGGGAAGCCCGCCGCGATCGAGGTGAACATCAGCATGGACATGCCGTTGCCGATGCCCCGGTCGGTGATCAGCTCGCCCATCCACATGATCAGGATCGTGGCCGACATCAGGGTGATCACCATGATCATGGTGGTCCAGATCGAGTCATCCGGAATGATGTCGTTGCGGACCGAGCACTGCGGGAAGAGGGTGCCGCTGCGGGCGGTGGCCACCAGGCCGGTGGCCTGCAGCACCGCGAGCGCCACCGTCAGGTAGCGCGTGTACTGCGTGATCTTCGCCTGCCCGGCCTGGCCCTCCTTCTTCAGGGCCTCCAGCCGCGGGATCACCACGACCAGCAGCTGCAGGATGATGCTGGCCGTGATGTACGGCATGATGCCGAGCGCGAAGACGGTCAGCTGCAGCAGCGCGCCGCCGCTGAACATGTTGACCAGACCGAAGAGGCTGGAGCTGGCGGAGTCCGCCTGCATCTCGTCGACGCACGTGTTGACGTTGGACCAGCTCACGCCCGGCACGGGGACATGCGCTCCCACCCGGAACAGCACCACGATGCCGAGGGTGAAGAGCAGCTTCTTACGCAGGTCAGGCGTTTGGAACGCCCGGGCGAACGCGGTGAGCACGGCTCCTCCAGCGCCCCCCGCGCCGTGCGCGAGAGGTGACGGTCTTGAAGTTCAACGGATGACAGATCGGTGGATCGATGCTGCGGTGGCGACAACGCTGGCCACGATACCGGCGTTACCGCTCAGCGGGAATGACCACCTGTACGGCATCCCCCGCCCCACCCGTTCCAGGCACTGGCACGGGCGGGGCGGGGGCAAACCCACCGGACGCTCCTCAGGGCTCCGTGACGGTGCCACCCGCCGCGGTGATCTTCTCCCTCGCGGAGCCGGAGACGGCGTCGACCGTCACCGTCAGCGCCACGGAGATCTCACCGCTGCCGAGCACCTTCACCAGTTCGTTCTTGCGCACCGCGCCCTTGGCCACCAGGTTCTCCTTGGTGACCTCGCCACCCTCCGGGTAGAGGGCCGCCAGCCGGTCCAGGTTGACGACCTGGTACTGCTTGTGAGCGGGGTTGTTGAAGCCCTTCAGCTTCGGCAGCCGCATCTGCAGCGGCAGCTGCCCGCCCTCGAAACCGGCCCTGATCGTGTGACGGGCCTTGGTGCCCTTGGTGCCACGGCCGGCCGTCTTGCCCTTGGACGCCTCGCCCCGACCCTTGCGGATCTTGGACTTCTTCGCGCCCGGGGCGGGACGGAGGTCGTGGAGCTTGATCGGGCCCGCCTCCGGGGCAGCCGTTTCGTCGCTTCCCTTGCTCAGCTCCGCCATCTCAGTCCACCTCCTCGACCTTCACCAGGTGGCGCACGGTGTTGGCCATGCCGCGGATCTCCGGACGGTCCTCCTTGATGACCGTCTGGTTGATCTTCTTCAGGCCCAGCGAACGCAGCGTGTCCCGGTGGTTCTGCTTGGTCCCGATCCGGGACTTGACCTGGGTGATCTTCAGCCGCGCCATCACGCACCCACTCCGGCGCGCGCCCGCAGCAGAGCGGCGGGGGCCACGTCTTCCAGGGGCAGGCCCCGGCGGGCCGCGATCTCCTCGGGGCGCTGCAGGCCCTTCAGAGCGGCCACCGTGGCGTGCACGATGTTGATCGGGTTCGACGATCCGAGCGACTTGCTGAGCACGTCGTGGATGCCGGCGCACTCCAGCACGGCGCGCACCGGGCCGCCGGCGATGACGCCGGTACCCGGCGAGGCCGGCTTCAGCAGCACGATGCCCGCGGCCTCCTCACCCTGGATCGGGTGCGGGATGGTGCCCTGGATGCGGGGGATCTTGAAGAAGTGCTTCTTCGCCTCCTCCACGCCCTTGGCGATCGCGGCCGGCACCTCCTTGGCCTTGCCGTACCCGACACCGACGGTGCCGTCGCCGTCGCCCACCACGACCAGCGCGGTGAAGCTGAAGCGGCGGCCGCCCTTCACTACCTTGGCGACGCGGTTGATCGCGACGACGCGCTCGACGTACGCGGTCTTCTCGGCGGCGGCACCGCCGCCGTCCCGGCCCTTACGGTCCCGCCGCTCGCCGCCACCGCCGCCGCCGGAGCGGCGCTGTGGTCCAGCCATGGGAATTACCTCTCTCGATTCGAATAACGACGGGACCGGCTCAGAACTTGAGCCCCGCCTCGCGGGCGGCGTCGGCCAGCGCGGCCACCCGCCCGGCGTACTTGCTGCCGCCTCGGTCGAAGACGACGGCCTCGATGCCGGCGGCCTTCGCCCGTTCGGCGACGAGGGCGCCGACCTGCTTGGCCTTCGCGCTCTTGTCGCCGTCTACGCCACGGATGGACTGGTC
Source organism: Streptomyces sp. 6N223 (assembly GCF_052246635.1). NCBI lineage: Bacteria > Bacillati > Actinomycetota > Actinomycetes > Kitasatosporales > Streptomycetaceae > Streptomyces > Streptomyces sp. 6N223. The sequence continues at coordinate 4,639 of NZ_JBQQCA010000091.1, forward strand.
GAGCGAGGAGGCGGAGGCCAGGGTGTGGCCCTGCACGTCGTCGATGACCTGCGCCACCATGTGCCGGTTCGACCGGGTCACCACCAGGCGCGGCCGCTCGGGCGTGCCCGAGACCTTCTTGCGCACGCGCAGGTGGCGGCGCTTCGCGGCGGCGCGCTTGCGCGCGTCGCCCTTGGCGATCTTGACGCCGTATGCCATGGCTTACTTACCCGCCTTTCCGACCTTGCGGCGGATGACTTCGCCTTCGTACTTCACGCCCTTGGCCTTGTACGGGTCGGGCTTCCGCAGCTTGCGGATGTTCGCCGCGACCTCGCCGACCTTCTGCTTGTCGATGCCCTCGACGCTGAACCGGGTCGGTGTCTCGACCTTGAAGGTGATGCCCTCCGGCGGCTCCACCACGATGGGGTGGCTGTAGCCGAGGGAGAACTCCAGGTTGGAACCCTTGGCCTGGACGCGGTACCCGACGCCGCTGATCTCCAGCTTCTTCACGTACCCCTCGGTGACGCCGGTGACCATGTTGGCCACGAGCGTGCGGGAGAGGCCGTGCAGTGCGCGGACCTTGTTCTCGTCGTTCGGGCGGGTCACCAGGATGGTGCCGTCGTCACCGCGGCCCACCTGGATGGGCGAGGCCACGGTGTGCGAGAGCGAACCCTTGGGGCCCTTCACGGCGACGGTGCGTCCGTCGATCGTGACGTCCACGCCCGTGGGAACCGGGATGGGCTGCTTGCCGATGCGCGACATGGCTTGGCTTTCCTCCGTTCCCTTCCGTCACCAGACGTAGGCGAGGACTTCCCCGCCCACGCCCTTCTTCTGTGCCTGCTTGTCGGTCAGCAGGCCGTGGGAGGTGGAGATGATCGCCACTCCCAGGCCGCCGAGCACCCGGGGCAGGCTGGTGGACTTCGCGTAGACCCGCAGGCCCGGCTTGGAGATCCGCTTGATGCCGGCGATCGAACGCTCGCGGTTCGGGCCGTACTTCAGCTCCAGGACGAGGGCCTTGCCCACCTGGGCCTCCTCGGTCCGCCACCCCGTGATGTAGCCCTCCTGCTGGAGGATCTCCGCGATGTGGGACTTGATCTTGCTGTGCGGCATCACCACGTTGTCGTGATACGCCGAGTTCGCGTTCCGCAGACGGGTCAGCATGTCTGCGATCGGGTCGGTCATGGTCATGTGTGGGGCCTTCGGCCTCTCTCGCCGGGGTTTCCCCGCCTGAGCGGGGACCTACGGCGTTGCGGGATTACCAGGAGCTCTTGGTGACGCCCGGCAGCTCGCCGCGGTGCGCCATCTGACGCAGGCACACGCGGCACAGGCCGAACTTGCGGTACACCGAGTGGGGCCGGCCGCAGCGCTGGCAGCGGGTGTAGGCGCGCACCTGGAACTTGGGCTTGCGGTTGGCCTTGGCGATCAGAGCCTTCTTCGCCACAGCTCACGCCTCCTTGAAGGGGAAACCGAGGTGGCGCAGCAGGGCGCGGCCTTCCTCGTCGGTCTTGGCCGTGGTGACCACGGTGATGTCCATGCCGCGCACCCGGTCGATGCCGTCCGGGTCGATCTCGTGGAACATCAGCTGTTCGGTGAGGCCGAAGGTGTAGTTGCCCCGGCCGTCGAACTGCTTGGGCGACAGGCCGCGGAAGTCACGGATCCGCGGCAGCGCCAGCGACAGCAGGCGGTCGAGGAACTCCCACATCCGGTCGCCGCGCAGCGTGGTGTGGGCGCCGATCGGCTGGCCCTCACGCAGCTTGAACTGGGCGATGGACTTGCGGGCGCGGGTCACCACCGGCTTCTGGCCGGTGATCGTGGCGAGGTCCTTCACGGCGCCCTCGATGAGCTTGGAGTCGCGGGCGGCCTCGCCCACACCCATGTTCACCACGATCTTGGTGAGGCCGGGCACCTGCATGACGTTGGCGTACTCGAACTCGTCACGCAGCTTGCCGGTGATCTCCTCGCGGTAGCGCAGCTTCAGGCGCGGCGCCGGCGCGGTCTGGGTAGCGGTGGCAGTGGTCATCAGATGTCCTCACCGGTCCGGCGCGCAACGCGGATCTTGTTGCCGTCGTCGTCGAAGCGGTAGCCGATGCGGGTGGTGACCTTCTTGCCGTCCTTCTCCACGACCAGCATCACGTTGCTGATGTGGATGGGGGCCTCGGTCGTGATGATGCCACCGGTCTTCGAGCCGCGCTGGGTCTGGCCGGCCTTGATGTGCTTCTTGACCCGGTTGACACCCTCGACGATGACGCGGTCCTCGCGGGGCATGGCCACGATGACCTTGCCCTGCTTGCCCTTGTCCTTGCCGGTGATGACCTGGACCAGGTCGCCCTTCTTGATCTTCATCGGTTACAGCACCTCCGGCGCGAGGGAGATGATCTTCATGAACTTCTTCTCGCGCAGTTCCCGGCCGACGGGGCCGAAGATACGGGTGCCACGGGGGTCGCCGTCGTTCCTGAGCAGCACGGCGGCGTTCTCGTCGAAGCGGATGTACGAGCCGTCGGGCCGCCGGCGCTCCTTCACGGCGCGGACGATGACGGCCTTGACCACCTCGCCCTTCTTCACGTTGCCACCGGGGATCGCGTCCTTGACGGTGGCCACGATGACGTCGCCGATGCCCGCGTAGCGGCGACCGGAGCCGCCGAGAACGCGGATGCACAGGATCTCCTTGGCACCCGTGTTGTCGGCGACGCGCAGTCGCGACTCCTGCTGGATCATTGGTTACTTCGCCTTCTCAAGAATCTCCACGACGCGCCAGCGCTTGGTCGCGGACAGCGGACGGGTCTCCATCAGCAGCACGCGGTCGCCCACGCCGGCGGCGTTCTGCTCGTCGTGCGCCTTGAGCTTGCTGGTGCGGCGGATGATCTTGCCGTACAGGGCGTGCTTGACGCGGTCCTCGACGGCGACGACAACGGTCTTGTCCATCTTGTCGCTGACGACGAGGCCCTCACGGGTCTTACGCCGGCCGCGCTGCTCGGCGGTCATTGTTTCCTCACTCATCGGGCGTCCTCCACCGCCTCGGCCTGGTCGGCGGACTCAGCCGCCGCGGACTCCTCGACCACGACCACGGTCTCGATGCCGAGCTCCCGCTCGCGCATCAGCGTGTAGACCCGGGCGATGTCCTTGCGGACGGCCTTCAGGCGGCTGTTGTTCTCCAGCTGGCCGGTCGCCGCCTGGAAGCGGAGGCGGAACAGCTCCTCCTTGGCCTCGCGCAGCTTCACGACGAGCTCCTCGTCGTTCAGCTCGCGCAGCTCGGAAACCTTGGTGCCGACGGCCATCAGGACTCACCTGCCTCGCGCCGGACGATCCGGCACTTCATCGGAAGCTTGTGAGCGGCGCGGGTGAGCGCCTCACGCGCGATCTTCTCGTTGGGGTAGGACAGCTCGAACATCACCCGGCCGGGCTTCACGTTGGCCACCCACCACTCGGGCGAGCCCTTGCCGGAGCCCATGCGGGTCTCGGCGGGCTTCTTGGTCAGCGGGCGGTCGGGGAAGATGTTGATCCACACCTTGCCGCCGCGCTTGATGTGGCGGGTCATGGAGATACGAGCGGCCTCGATCTGCCGGTTGGTGACGTACGCCGCGGTGACGGCCTGGATGCCGTACTCGCCGAAGGCGACCTCGGTACCGCCCTTTGCCATGCCGCGGCGCTTGGGGTGGTGCTGCTTGCGGTACTTGACCTTGCGCGGGATCAGCATGGGATCAGCCCTCCGTTCCGGTGGTGCTCTCGGTGGGCGGAGCGGCGGGGGCCGGCGTCTCGGCCTGCGGGGCCTCGGCGGCGGGCGCGCTCTGCTGCTGTTGCTGCTGCTGCGGGCGGCGGCCACGGCCACCGCGCTCGCCACGGCCGCGGGCGGGGCGCTCGCCGCCCGGTCCGCCGCGGGCGGGCCGGTTGCCGGCGCGGGCCGCGGCGTTCTCGGCACGGACCTCGGCGATGTTCTTCACGTCGCCCTTGTAGATCCACACCTTCACGCCGATGCGGCCGAAGGTGGTGCGGGCCTCGAAGAAGCCGTAGTCCACGTTGGCGCGCAGGGTGTGCAGCGGAACGCGGCCCTCGCGGTAGAACTCCGAGCGCGACATCTCGGCACCGCCGAGGCGGCCGCCGCACTGGATCTTGATGCCCTTGGCGCCGGCCTTCATCGTGGACTGCATCGACTTCCGCATGGCGCGGCGGAAGGAGACGCGGGAGGACAGCTGCTCGGCGACGGCCTGGGCGACGAGCTGGGCGTCGAGCTCCGGGTTCTTCACCTCGAGGATGTTGAACTGGATCTGCTTGCCGGTCAGCTTCTCCAGGTTGCTGCGCAGCCGGTCCGCCTCCGCGCCGCGCCGGCCGATGACGATGCCGGGGCGGGCGGTGTGGACGTCGACGCGGACCCGGTCGCGGGTGCGCTCGATCTCCACCTTGGAGATGCCGGCCCGCTCCATGCCCTGGGTGAGCATGCGGCGGATCGCGACGTCCTCCTTGATGTAGTCCTTGTACAGCTTGTCGGCGTACCAGCGCGACTTGAAGTCGGTGGTGATGCCGAGGCGGAACCCGTGCGGGTTTACCTTCTGGCCCATTACCGGGTTCCCTCCTTGCTGCTGACGACCACCGTGATGTGGCTGGTCCGCTTGCGGATCCGATACGCCCGTCCCTGGGCGCGCGGCCGGAACCGCTTCAGGGTCGGGCCCTCGTCGACGTACGCCTCTTTGACGTAGAGGTCGTCGATATCGGTGTGGTTGTAGTTGTGCGCGGCGTTGGCGATCGCGCTGTCGAGCGCCTTGCCCACGACGACGCTGGCGGCCTGCGGGGCGAAGCGCAGCACCGCCTGCGCCTCCGCGGCGTTCTTGCCTCGGATGAGGTCCACCACGCGACGGGCCTTCATGGGCGTGACGCGGACGTACCGCGCGATGGCCCTGGCTTCCATGGTTGCCCCTTTAGTGTCGGTCATGATCTGCAAACTCCGCTCAGCGCCGCCGCGACTTGCGGTCTTCCTTGACGTGCCCCCGGAAGGTGCGCGTCGGGGCGAACTCGCCGAGCTTGTGGCCGACCATCGACTCGGAGATGAAGACCGGCACGTGCTTGCGGCCGTCGTGGACGGCGATGGTGTGGCCCAGCATCGCCGGGACGATCATCGAGCGGCGAGACCAGGTCTTGATGACGTTCTTGGTGCCGGCTTCGTTCTGTGCGTCCACCTTCTTGATCAGGTGGTCGTCGACGAAGGGCCCCTTCTTCAGGCTGCGCGGCATCGAAACCTGCTCCTAGCGCTTCTTGTTCGTCTTGCGGCGGCGGACGATGTACTTGTTGCTGGCCTTCTTGGGCGAGCGGGTGCGGCCTTCCTTCTTGCCCCAGGGCGACACCGGGTGGCGGCCACCCGAGGTGCGGCCCTCGCCACCGCCGTGCGGGTGGTCCACCGGGTTCATCACGACGCCGCGGACGCTCGGGCGCTTGCCCTTCCAGCGCATCCGGCCCGCCTTGCCCCAGTTGATGTTGGACTGCTCGGCGTTGCCGACCTCGCCGACGGTCGCCCGGCAGCGGACGTCCACCAGCCGGATCTCGCCCGACGGCATGCGCAGGTGGGCCATGCGGCCCTCCTTCGCCAGCAGCTGCACGGATGCGCCGGCCGAGCGGGCGAACTTCGCGCCGCCGCCGGGCTGCAGCTCGATGGCGTGGATGACCGTACCGACCGGGATGTTGCGCAGCGGCAGGTTGTTGCCGGGCTTGATGTCGGCGGAGGGGCCGTTCTCGATACGGTCACCCTGCTTGATGGTGGCCGGGGCGAGGATGTACCGCTTCTCGCCGTCGGCGTAGTGCAGCAGCGCGATGCGCGCCGTGCGGTTGGGGTCGTACTCGATGTGCGCCACCTTGGCGGGCACGCCGTCCTTGTCGTGGCGGCGGAAGTCGATCACCCGGTACGCGCGCTTGTGGCCGCCGCCCTGGTGACGCACGGACACACGGCCGGAGTTGTCCCGGCCGCCCTTGCTGTGCAGCGGGCGGACCAGCGACTTCTCCGGCGTGGACCGGGTGACCTCGACGAAGTCGGCGACGGACGCGCCACGGCGGCCCGGGGTCGTCGGCTTGTACTTGCGGATTCCCATGCTCTTTCAGTCCTCGTCCGGTCTTGCGGACGTATCCGTCGCCTCCGTCAGGAGACGTACGGTCCGCCGAAGATGTCGATGCTGTCGCCCTCGGCGAGGGTCACGATGGCGCGCTTGGTGTTGGCGCGCCGGCCCCAGCCGGTACGGGTGCGCTTGCGCTTGCCCTGCCGGTTGATCGTGTTCACGCTGGTGACCTTGACCGAGAAGATGGCCTCGACGGCCTGCTTGATCTGGGTCTTGTTCGAGCGCGGGTCCACGACGAAGGTGTACTTGTTCTCGTCGAGCAGCGTGTAGCTCTTCTCCGAGACCACCGGCTTGATCAGGATGTCGCGGGGGTCGGTGAACTCCTTGCTGGAGATCACCTCGGCGACGGACTCGTCGGCCATCAGGCGTCGCTCCCTTCGGGCTCCTTGTCGAGCGTGACGGCGTCCTCGGCCTCGGCCTCGGCCGCGCCGGTGGCGCGGGCCACGAAGCTGTCGAAGGCGGCCTTGGTGAAGACCACGTCGTCCGACTCCAGCACGTCGTAGGTGTTGAGCTGGCCCGGGTCGAGGAGGTGGACCTGCGGCAGGTTGCGCGCCGACAGCCACGCGGCCTCGTCCGAGCGCTCGGCGACGAGCAGCAGCTTCCTGCGGTCGGTGATCTTGCCGAGCAGGGTGCGGGCCGCCTTGGTGGAGACCTCGCCGTCCACAACGCCGGTGACCACGTGGATGCGCTCGTGCCGGGCCCGGTCGGTGAGGGCGCCGCGCAGCGCGGCCGCCTTCATCTTCCTCGGGGTGCGCTGCGAGTAGTCGCGCGGCACGGGGCCGTGGACCACGCCACCGCCGGTGAACTGGGGCGCGCGGATCGAGCCCTGGCGGGCGCGGCCGGTGCCCTTCTGGCGGTAGGGCTTCTTGCCGCCGCCGCGGACCTCGCCGCGCGTCTTGGTCTTGTGGGTGCCCTGCCGAGCCGCGGCGAGCTGGGCGACGACGACCTGGTGCATCAGCGGGACGCTGACCCTGGCGTCGAAGATCTCCGGCGGCAGCTCGACGGTGCCGGTCTTCTCACCGGCGGGCGAAAGAATGTCTACGGTGGTCATCTGCTTCAGGCCCCCTTGGCCGCGGTGCGGACCAGGACGAGGCCGCCGTTGGGGCCGGGGACCGGGCCCTTGATGAGCAGCAGCCCCTTCTCCGCGTCAACGGCGTGGACGGTCAGGTTCTGGGTGGTGACCCGCTCGTTGCCCATCCGGCCGGCCATGCGCAGGCCCTTGAAGACGCGGCCCGGGGTGGCGCAGCCGCCGATGGAGCCGGGCGAGCGGTGCTTGCGCTGGGTGCCGTGGGAGGCGCCCAGGCCCCGGAAGCCGTGGCGCTTCATGACGCCGGCGGTGCCCTTGCCCTTGCTCTTGCCGGTCACGTCGACCTTGATGCCGGAGTCGAACACCTCGGCGGTGATCTCCTGGCCCAGGGTGTACTCGCTGGCGTCGCCGGTGCGGATCTCCACGAGGTGGCGGCGCGGGGTGACGTCGGCCTTGACGAAGTGGCCCTTCATGGGCTTGTTCACCTTGCGCGGGTCGATCTCGCCGTAGGCGATCTGGACGGCCTCGTAGCCGTCGCGGTCTGCGGTGCGCACCTGGGTCACGACACAGGGCCCGGCCTTGACCACGGTCACGGGCACGACGCGGTTCGCCTCGTCCCAGACCTGGGTCATGCCGAGCTTCTCGCCCAGGACGCCCTTGATCTGCTTAGCCATCTCTCCCGTGCCTCTCAGAGCTTGATCTCGATGTCGACGCCGGCCGGAAGGTCCAGGCGCATCAGCGAGTCAACGGTCTTCGGCGTCGGGTCGAGAATGTCGATCAGCCGCTTGTGGGTGCGCATCTCGAAGTGCTCGCGCGAGTCCTTGTACTTGTGCGGCGACTTGATGACGCAGTACACGTTCTTCTCCGTGGGCAGCGGCACCGGGCCCGCGACCGACGCCCCCGTGCGGGTCACCGTCTCGACGATCTTCTTCGCCGAGTTGTCGATGACCTCGTGGTCGTAGGCCTTGAGCCGGATGCGGATCTTCTGTCCCGCCATGGCTACTTCGCAGTCCTGTCTCTTCGTCTTCCGCTCTGGAACCCAGTGGTCGCACTCTCCGACCCACGCGGTCGGGCGTGTCGCGCCCGTCCTCGTATTTCCCCGCAGAGGTTTCCTCGGGAAGGAGGGAGGGGAGAACGTCCACCAGGTGCCTGGCTGATGCCCCGCCGACGCTTCCCGGAAGATCCCGGTACTTCCGCGCCTGATCAGGCGCGACGAATACGGTGGGACTCGCTTCCGGTCCTCCCGGCGGGAGGCGCGCGGCATCGGCTCTCAACCGAGCAACCTGGTCAGTGTGCCATACGCTGCGCTGTGCTTGCCAATCGGGACCGAAGGCTCCGCCCCGGTCCCCCTGGGGGCTCCGCCCCCAGCCCCCCGGGGGTTCCCCCGCCCCCCGCCCCGTGGGGCGCTGCCCCAGCCCCCGCCAGGGGCTCCGCCCCCGGACCCCCGTTTTCCCCGCCCACCCCCGCCGGCTCGACGC